>JBBSVW010000023.1:0-53859 GCA_038046605.1 Microcaldota archaeon
GCTCTTGAGACATAATTTTCGGACGGGATCATCTCCACCCCTTCCATCTGGCGCTTTTTCTTAGTTTTCCATGGCACCTGCGGTTTCCAGATCGAATTTTTCCAAGGTACATGCAAATGCACCCCATTAAACACTAGAACTTTTTGTTTGAAGCACAAATTTCCACATCCCATTCTACTGAAATAGGGTAAATAAGGATTATGAAGAAACGGGCCTAAGACTTAAGAATTATGTTTGAATCATCGATTTATGCTGGCGTTAAAAGGGGGAATCGGATCCGCAATAAAATTCATCATTGGAACCTGCCACATCCCACTGAGTACCGAATAGGCCGCCGGTTCCATCAACGGTGCATTTGGGGTCCATGCCATATTGGATTGCATTTAATTTTGTGGTGGTATCCGGCTTCCATGTCTGGTTGGCAAAATAGCATGCATTAACGTTAACTAGAAAGGTCTTGCAATGCGCAAATGTGATCGTTGTAGTGCTGCTTGTTGCAGAGCTGCGCAAGATGAAAAATGCAACCGTTGCAATAGCCAAAATTCCCCCAAGCAAGAGGATGTACTCAAATGCGCCCTGCCCTTTTCGCATAATTACCAAACAAAATACCGATTCTTTCTTTTTAATACTGCGCTTTTTCCTTTGAAAAATAAACTCCTAAACCGGCCGGGTTGAACAATAGAAGTGAGTTTCGTCTTTTTTGTATGGGGTGCCTTCCAGCCAGCCTCCATCCTCTAGGCATTTTGCCGGTAAATAGTATTTTGAAGCCAGGCAGCCCGCACCACTTCCAGGGATCCCGCAGCCGTTGGGGTCCCATGAATGGTCAGCTCCAAAACATGCGGAGGCTTGGGAAATGGCAGATAGGCATTGCAGCTTTTGCACCCTTATCTGATTATCGCCAATTGAGCCCCGGACAATAATGATGACCAGGACAACGACCATCAATACCCCAGATAATAGAAGAATGTACTCGAATGAGCTTTGCGCTTTTGCCATTTTTACCAGCAAAACAGTTAAGCAAAATTTGTTTATAAGTACGACCAAAAAGAGCTCACGCTAACGGTTGAAAAAAAAGAAAAGAAAAAGAAAAGAAAAAATTATTGGATTGGGTTTGAACCACAATCGAACTCGAGAATACTGTCAGTATCCGCTGTTCCACTCCAACTTGGTGCCTGGCTCCCAGTATTAAGACCATCATCCCAAGGAGTCCCTGAAAATGTATTTTCACAGGCCGCAGATACTCCTGTTGATGCATAAGTACATCCGGTTGCACCGCAGCCATCAGAATACCATAAGCCAGCACCAGCTCCTGTTGAATTAATGCATACAGGTACCGAAGCCACTTGCGCCTTGCACTGCGCCAGCTGTGTTTGTGTTCCAGGAACCGCACCTCTTAGAATTATAATCGCCAAAACCACGATAAGCAGCACTCCGGCAAGCAGCAGGATGTACTCGAATGCGCCTTGTCCTCTCTTCGTCATTTATTACCACCTACATTTCAACAAATTGAACGAATAAACTAATCATGAGCGATATATAAAGCTTTTCTTGGGGCTCCGGCGGAAGGAAATAATCATGGGATGGAAGTGATTAGGAGAAGGAAAAGAAAAATGGGCTGAAAATCTGGTTGGGAAGAATGCAAAGCATATTGGCAAATCCGCCCGGAATCAGACATACCCCGAAGTATTGGTGGCGTTCTGATAATTGGTATAGGAAGCATTGACCTGATCCTTTCCCCCCTGGATTGGGCCTGTTCTCAAGAGCAAATAAACCAATGCAATAACCGAAAGTATCCCCGCCAAAAGAAGTATATACTCAAAGCTCGTCTGCGCCTTTTCGTCCATATGAACAGGTATTGCGGGCTTGTTTTTAATACTTTGTTGGAATCTCCATGCTTTGGGGGCAAAATAGTTGAACGGAAAGGATCCCCAAAGGGTTTGGCAACAAAGACCGTATAATCTTTATACATTAATTTATCGAACATATCCACCATTTAATAAAACATATGTTCAATATATAAAACATGTTGGAAAAGTACGCCCTAATCCGGGCGATAAGGGCAATTTCAGGAAAGCCTGGGATAAAGTATTCCGTCAGGGGATTTGCAAAGGAATCTAAACTAAGCCCCGGAACAGCCAGTTCTTCCCTAAATTATATGGAAAAGAATGGCTTGGTTTCAAAGGAAATCATCGGCAGATCGCACCTCTACAAGGCTAACCTTGAAAGCTTCCTTTTAAGGCACTGGAAAATCCTATTCAATTTGGAGGAAATTGAAAGGAGCGGGATTGTGGAAAAGCTTATTGGAAAAATTCCAAACATCCAAAGCATCCTTCTTTATGGAAGCTGCGCCCGGGGAACCAATGATGAGAAGAGCGATTTTGACATATTGGTTATTGCCCAAAAGGAGGCAAAGATTGACCCCCAAATTGGCAAAACACTTCCAAGAGAGCCGAATATTAGTGCAATGAGCATGGCAGCATGGCACCAGAAGTCATCCCTCGAAAGGGTTTATTATGAGAATGTGATCTATGAATCAATTGTGCTTTACGGGAATAGGCCGGTGGTTTTGTAAGTTAGGGGCTAAACCTCCCGCCTCGATAGCTTATAGCCAGTTGCATAAATAATTGAACTTTCTGGACTGCAAAACATACGCGAAATGGAGCCTTAAAAGTTCAAAAACTTAAGCGTTTGCCTATAAATACCCGGATTTCTTACTGTTTATGCTGGCCTTAAACGAAAGGGATTAAAATCGAAAAGGACATTTGTCTTTAGGAATAGATGGTTGGGATGGCTTTTGAAACAAAAGGAATTCTATTTCATAATGCTCGGGATAGAGCAACTTGCCCATGCATGAATTATTGGTGTTTGAAATGGATGTGAGGTCGCATATTTTAGAGCCGGAAATTGTCGAATTATCGGGTATTGTAGCAAAATTCATTGAAACAAAGCGCATTGACCCGGCAGGTTTTGAAAAGTTTAAAGAAGCAATCAAATCGGCTGAAGCTAAGAGGGAATATTGGGCGTTAAACGAGCAGATTGCGCCTACTCAATCGGTAACTGTTTATGGCGCCTACAAGGTAATTTACCTCTCCTTAAGCAATATTTTAAAAACGCTCCAAATCGGCTACCAGAAGAAGGAAAATCCCATCAGCGCTGAAAAAGTCATGCCGGTATTTGAATTCCTGATAAATTTAACCCGTGACGTCAGCGTTGTCGATGGGATGGTTCGCAGCAGGAGGATGGTTTCGGATACTCAAATCGAGTCCGTATACAGGTCGACTGCGCTGCTTTACAGCAAGACAAGGGAAATCGGAATCGCGCCAGTACTCCAGGATGAAATTAAGGGCAGTAATTCGGGGCGTAGCCTCAAATCCTTAGGGGATGACCTGTACGTAAAACTCGCGAGGTCGTAACAACCCTATGCGAATTTTCTTCGATACGAATATACTATTAGCCGCATCAATTGACGGTTATCTCAAGGACATCGAGGTTACCCACATTCATCATGGCCCTGCAAAGCAGCTGCTTGACCAGATTGGCAAGCTGAATGATGAAGGAAAGAATTTTGGCTATGTTACGCCCACCATTGAGGAGGAAGCAAGGGCTAAGATAACAAAGGCGATAAACAATACCATTAATGAAAAATGGGAGAAGGGAAATTTGGGGAAGCTTTCTTTGGAAAAGCGCATAGAACTGGCGGATTCGTTCGATTTATTCATAAGGACTTCGCGCGATAATCTCGAAAAAAGTATATCCCTGCTGATAAGGCTGCCGATAAGGGCAGATTTGCGCCAAAAGAAGTACGAGGAAGTGGCACAAATGTTCAATTTGCTGGATAGCCAATATTATAAAGAAATGAGGCAGGACGAATTTACCCTTGCCACATCCACAAGATGGAAGCATTTGCGTGAGAAAATCGGAAGGGAGCACCAGATTGAGGTATCCAAAGCGTATAAGGCATCCCCCGGCATGAACGACAAGCTTCTCCTTTCCGAAATACTCGTCCTGATGAAGGAAGGGGAGGAGATATTCCTTGTGTCCATGGATGGTAATTTCGTCAGCGAGTGGGCGACCAAGGAGATTTACTCTAAATTCAAGGTAAGGGCATGCAAGCCAGAGGGCTTGCTCGGGAGGGTACAGAGGCTATAATCGCAAGTTACACTATTCGCCTACTAACTAGGTTAGCAAGGATAGGATGATGATTAATACTGGCTTGGAAAGCCCACCCATTGGCACTACACGTTGTATTTTTTACATCCTCCCGGCACTATTTTTCCGTCAGTTGCACTATATCCTCCAAAATGCTTTTTAAGCCCCTGCTAGTAGTTAATCTACCCAAATTCACTAAGGTGATTTTCGCATGATGCAAAAAATGAAGGAAAGCTACTCTTTTTTCTCCCCCAAGGGGAATGGCGCAATTGAATGCTCAGATGATTCCGTTTCCATGAAGGGCCCAAAAAACATCACACTAAAAAAATCCCACGTGATGGAACTTACAAAGCTTGGCGACCTTCCGCTTAGCAAGGTTGCCTGCGCCATGAAATACTTCGATATGTTCGGTGGGAATGAGACAATCGAATTTGCGATGCGGGAGGCGGATTTCCGCGCCCTTAAGGCTGTGGTTGGGAAATAGCGCTATCTTTAAAGATTTTACTGTTTTCAATTTTAGAGGGAAATAGTTATGATGGTTAGGGGCAAGGATTACAACATTATAATTGAGAAGGGAGATGATGGGTATCTTATCGGGTTTGTTCCAGGCATGGTAGGAGCTCACTCACAAGCAAAGAGCAAAAAGGTTCTTATGAAGCGGATGAAAGATGTTATTGAACTTTGCTTGTCTGTATATGAAGAGCCAATTTCTATTCACAATGGGGTCGTGGGGGCAAAAAATCAAGTGAAATTGCCATATGGGAGGATTGCGTCCACTTAAGTCCCTTGAATTGCTGAAAATTCTTAATCGGTTGGGTTTCGAAATAATCAGGCAAAGCGGAAGCCATATTTTCCTTAGGCATCCAAATGGTAAAACAACCACCGTCCCCATGCATAGACGGAAGGAAATCGATAGGCATTTGCTTAGGAGGATCATCAGGGAAATCGGAATGGAATTGAACGAATTCCTGGAATTAACTTAAACAAGCAAATTAACAAAAACCAAAAGCCTATTAATAATCTTGTTTCCTTTCTTGGGAGTGGTCAAAAAAATGAAACAGCTAACAGCGGGATTATTTGCATTCATGTTCCTATTCGCATTTGCAGCAGCGCAAACCTCCCTGGATGTGCCGGCGGTTGACGCAGAGGGAAAAGGCGTTCTTAGTGAGATTTCGGTTTCGTCAACTCCTGGAAACGGGGATATTTTCGTATCCATCGTGCCGCTAACCGGCATCGATACCCAGCATTCGGAAAAAACAGCCGTGAAAATTGCCTCTGAACTTGCAGGCAGGGATACATCAAAGCTAGACATGCTCTTCAAGATCCAATCATCCGCCGAAGTGGTGGACGGCCCTTCAGCCGGCGCAGCACTCACGCTTCTTTCATACGCCGAACTATCCAAGAAAAAGATGCGGGGGGATCTAACGCTCACAGGCTCAATTGAACCTGATGGGAGCATAGGCAAGGTGGGGGGGATTTTTGAAAAGGCCAAGGCGGTAGCCAATTTCGAGGGCGCAAATTTCAAGGTATTCCTCATTCCAAGGGGGCAGCGCATCCAATCCGGCGTCGACATCCCAAAATATGCAAAGGAGAAATGGGATTTGCAGGTGGTCGAAGTGGATTCCATCGAGGATGCTATAAACTTTGCCTTCAACACAACCGAAGGGGAAAATGTCCCGGTAGTTGAAAAAATCATCCCGCCATTGAAATTGATCCCTTTCAAGGCAAGCGGGAGCGCAGGGGAATTTGGGGAAATTGCCAAATCCGAAATCGAGGGCGCAAAAAAGAGCCTTCAAAAATCCGATGTTTCGCCAGAGGTTAGGGAGGCTTTGGATGAATCCATCAGCCTGTCCCAAACCCTAATCGCCAAAGGCTACTATTATTCCGCGGCAAATTCCGCCTTCCTGACAACGCTTACAATTGATGAGCTATCATTTGTGAATGGAAGCAAGGGGGAACTTAGGGAAAAACTTAGGGAGATTAAAGAGCTTGCAAATAATTTGAATTTCACACCCCAAAACGAGGGCAATTTTGAATGGGTCATTGGCGGAAAGCTTCGATTCCAATGGGCAAGCGGGAAACTAAGCGATGCGGATGACAAGATTGCGCTTGGCAATTACATTTCCGCCGCCGGCGATCTTGCGGTTGCCTCTAGCTGGCTTAGGGCATCCTACAGGATGAATGAGTTCGCCAAAGCAAAGGCATCTGGCAGGGAGATGAAGGATATTTACTACAGGGACTACGCATCAAACCTAATAGAAAAGGCAAAGGCGCTTTCAGATGATGGCCTTCTTGATTCAGAAGCGCTCGATCATTTGGATACCGCAATTGCCGCATTTGAAAATGCGAATTACCTAACGGCGGCAATTGATGCCACATTTCCCATCTCCTATTCGGAGGCGTACGATGAAATGGGCGAAAAAAAATACAGGCAGATTGTCGAATCGCTTTGCGATGCCGATTCATTTGAGGCAACCTGCGATATTTTCAAGGATAGGGAATTTTATTCGCTTTGGGCGCAGCTTTACTATGCGCATGCGCTATATAATTTCCAGGAAAGCAACCGCTCGCAGGATATTCCATCCCTTGTAAACGGCATCAAGCTGATAAAATTAAGCGAGGGCTTTGAATTGCGCAGAAATGAAGCGCTCAAATTGCTGGATAATCCCCCAATTGACTCCGGCAATGGCGCACCAATAGATGGCAATCTTCCCGCCTCAACTATTGCCCCAAGCAAGCAGTTGAAGGTTGAAGTAGTTGCAATCCCCCAAAACTCCCAGCGCGACCTCATAGTAATGAGCATTGTTGCACTTGTTGTTTTGCTTGCGCTCGTTGCGTTCCTGGTTAGGAAAAAGCCACTTGATGGGATACAGGTAAGCGGGGGTAAAATAAGCCGCCTGGAACGCGCGGAGGAGATGGTCCTAGCCGGAAAGATGAGCGAACGATCCTTCGAGTATTTCAAGGAAAAATACGGGAAGGAGGAAAAAACAAAGGTTAAAGCTAAGGCGAAAAAATCCCACAAGAAATAGGCTAAAATGTAGAATGGGAATTTGACAGTTTTATTAGCAGCAATTTCTCAGATATCCAAAAAACCAAAAGTACAATACTTATTCTTCAAGAGGCGTCGCGGAAATATACCCAATCTCCCCATCCTGCAATATCGCATCAAGCTTGATATCGATCGCATCCGTTGCATTCGCACCTGTTGCAAAGATCTCGAATGTGGTTTGAGGCAATACGCCTCCAAGGGCGCTTTGGGCCGCCTCAATATCAGTTAATTCAACGCTTAATTGGCGCTTGATTGCTCCCGTAAAGGGCTTGATTGCCAAAAGGATCGCCTTCTCGTTTTCCGGCGAATAATCGAATGCGACAGTCAGGCCCGAATCCGGAAGCGAATACTGCCAATCCTCAACTCCTATTCTTTCAAGCTCGGAAACAAGGAGGGCATCATCCGTGAAATTCCCATTCACCTTGACAACAAGCGTATCCGCCTCAAAGACATTGGCTACAAATGAAAGCGCATTGATTTTTGCAGCAGTATCATTGCCGGTGACATTCGATATAGTGATTTCAATTAGCGGGAGGTATTCAACCTGGGTATAATTCACTGTTCCATTGAGCTTTTGGATGATTTCCTCACGGCTAATTGAATTCCTGCTTTTCCATGGGATTTGGACTTCCATTACCGCCCCTCCAAGCACTTCCAGCACAACCGCCTTTGCATTTGCCGACTTGAACTCTATTGGCGCAACGCTCCTTGGCTCTTCTGCCGTTGCGAACTGGATCGTTTCACCAAGCATCCGCACAAAAACCATCATCTTGATCGTGGCATTTGCCTGCGTTTCGGGCTGCACAAATGCAAAGCACTGGGCGTAAGTCCCCGGCTGGGAAAGGCATGCAAGATTGGATCCGGTTACCACTTTTGATGTGCCCGCGCCATCCGCAGAGGAAAAGTTTAGGTAGCTTCCCACATTGACATAAGCGCGCTTGAACACGCGCGGTTCGCAAAATTCCTTGAGGACCTTTTTGGTTTTTGAGGCGACATCTTCAATGCTGAAATTTTGGGAAACGACAATTCCCACCCTTAGGTTCTGGGGGTCGTAGGAGGTATCGGCAACCCCCGGAATTTCCCTCACTTTAGCTTCTGGATCCGAAGTTGCATTGCATACTGCAAGAAGTTCCCTTCCTATGGAAATGACATATGCATCCGTGCCGTTTATTCCCTGGAATGATTGGGGAATTGGCGTTGCACTTGGAGCAACGGAGGGTATCTCCCTTTGGTAGGGGTTTTGCGTGAAGAGGAAGGCAACGATCTCAATTGCAAATATCACTATCAGTGCGACAGTGCCAATTTTCATAAGTTTTGATTGGTCCATTTGCTTTTCGCCTCAATGCTAAAGGGTTTTAAATTCAAAACCTAAAAGTTAAGGAGAGCTAAATATTGCCCTTTTGGTTTATAACGTTTTCTTTTCCCTAATTAATGGGTTTAAGGAAAAATAACGATTAACGGGGAGTGCGGGGAGGAATAATTGGCGAACATAAATCCAGATGCAGGCGGCATATGCGCCAAAACCAACCCAAAATACCCGATTATGCCAAATTAAGCATTCCAAAAATGATGCAAAATGCGAGGATGAAAAAAATATGGCGGATGATGATTTTTTGAAGGTGCAGTTTTCCGTTTCCGACGAGTTTGGAAAAATGATTGAAACAACCGATGAGGAGGAGGCTAAGAAGGCAGGGATCTTCAATGGGAAGGCAAAATACGGCTATTCGCTTGTGATGCTCTCGGATGGGAGGATGGTCAGGGGCTTTAGGGCCGCCCTGCTCGCCGCTAAGGATAATTCGGAGCAAACAGTAAAAATCCCAAAAGCGGATGCATTTGGCGATAGGAAGGATGAAAACGTCGTGCTTGTCCCCTCAAGGAAATTCGAGGATGCGGGCATTTCGCCCCAGGTTGGGATGGTTGTTGACTTGGATGGCTCAAGGGGAAGGGTGCAGGCGATATCCGGCGGAAGGGTTAGGGTCGACCTCAACCACGAGCTTGCCGGAAGGGATGTCAATTACAAGTTCAAAATAATCGAGCGAATTGCTGGTGCCCGGGCGAAAATGAACGCCCTTGTTGAAGAGCAATTGGGTTTGAAGGATGCCGCAACCCTGCAGGCGGATATTGCAATTGTTTCCGTGACACAAGACACCATGAAGCAGGAGGATTACCTGCAATGGAAATACACGGCTATTGCGGCGGCAATGCAGCACATACCGGAAATCCGCAAGATCGAATGGAAGGAGGAATTCATTAGGTAAAATCATTCATTTACGGATTTGGAAGATGTCAAGGAATGGAAAATCCATAAGTTAACTTTTTTTTATTAGCATAGGGGAAAAGTTTTTTATTTCCCCAATCTCGAATAAGTTAAGGAAATCCGATTATATTGAAAAAGCAGTTCATTTCAAAGGGTGGGCATTATGCAAAAGGAGGTTGTTGTTTTCCTGCTTGTCCTCGTTTTCCTTGGCATTGCCATCTTCAGCCTATCGGGCGCAAAAAGCGTTTCCCAGGATCAATTGGTTCCAGTTGTGGTTGCAGCGGCAGTGCTGCTAATTTTCCTCCCAAGAATCTACGAGTTCAAGGAATATGAGCGCGCAGTTGTGCTCCGTTTGGGAAGGTATAGCCGAACAGCCGGCCCGGGATGGGTTTTCATTTTCCCGGTTTTTGAGCGCTTCATCCCAGTTGACCTGCGGGTCCAGACGCTGGATACGAAGCCGCAGGATGCGCAAACCAAGGATGATGTGCGCATCAAGGTGGATGTTGTAAGCTTCATCCGCGTAACCAACCCCAAAAAAGTCGTGTTGGAGGTCCGCGACCTGAAAACCGCAATTGTCAAATTGCTCCAGGGTGAAATCCGCCTCGTCATCGGCAAAATGGACCTGGATGAGGTTATTGAGGAAACGGAAAACATCAATGAGCACCTTTTTGGCAAATTGAAGGAGGTGGAGGAGGCATGGGGCTTTAATGTCCTTCGCGTGGAACTTGAGGAAATCGAGCTTCCGCCATCATTGGTTGTTGCGCGGACAAAGGCGCGGGAGGCAAAGGAATACAAGGAAAAGGCGGAAATCGAGGCAAGCGCCAGGCAGATATCACTTGAGATATTGGACAAGGCGGCAAGCAAGATGAGCGACAAAACTATGACATATCTCTATTTGGATACGCTGAAAAAGATTTCCGAAGGGAAGAGCAACAAAATCATCTTTCCCCTTGAACTCTCCAGATTGGCAAGCAACATTGCAAATAGCCTGACGCCGGATAAGGAAAAGCAGGCGGTGAAATACGGGGAGATCATTGAGGATTTGAAAAAGGCGTATTTGGAAAAGCAAAAGGATGCGCTTGAAAAGTCATAGGGGCAAACGGAAGAAATATCAATATAATCATAAGATATGCGTAATGAACCCAAACCGGGGATCAATACGGTGGCGCCTATTCTCCACCAATTTGAATCAAAGGTTGTTTAAATCTTGCCCAAGTAAAATGATTCAATAAATTCACGTGGTTTTTTTATGAACGAAATCTCATACGATGCCCTCCGCAAGATACAGATGCAGGAGCGCAACTTTGGCGCGCTTTCAGCACTGGATGAGGATTTCTACGAAAAGTACAATTTGTGGATAATGGAGCAAAAACGGCTTTTGCAGGTGCAGTTTTCAATTGAAACACTTAAGGCTTTTGAAAATGCGAAAAAGATCATTGAGGAGGTAAGCGCTAAAAGGGAGCAGAAAATCGTGCTCAAGGCACTCAAGGATTTGCGCGCAAGCTCGGTTGATTCCTCCGGCCTTTCGCGTGAGGAAAAATCGCTCTATTTGAAACTTTTATCCATGGCAAAGGAATTCCAGGAATCGGTGGTATTGTTCTCCGAAAAGAAAACCGAATTCAAAAAATCGGAATCCTTGGGCAGCAGCGCAGCTGCAACTGAAAAAACCGTTTCCGAAAGGCTCTCAACAATCAAAATACTCGTTTCCATGGGCAAATTCGTGGCTCCGGATGGGGCGACCTACGGGCCATTTGAGCCTTCGCAAACCGTTAGCATTGAGAGCGGAATTGCCGAAATCCTCATCCGGAAGGGCGCTGCTAAAAAGCCGGATGATTTCGATGGCGCTCCTTCCGTTGATGCGCCGGATTCCGAGGATGGGATGAAAGGGGGGATGCCGGATACGGTTATAATGAATTAGGTGAATCGCATGAAAAAATACGATGCCATCATCCTTGCAGTCCTCATGGTTGTTTTAGCTCTTATTATACTGGGATTTTTTATTAAGGAAATACTAACTCCCGGACCAACCGTAGGTTATGTGGGAGGAAGTCTTTAATTTGAACTATAATGAATGGAATTAGCCTGGAAGAAAATTTTGACCCGTTTGAGGGGCTTTGCACCTAAACAATCCCGTTTATGTGCAGGGAGGGTAGTTTGTGTGCAGGATTAGGAGTTTATGTGCAGGAGCTACTTTATGTGCAAAGCCCGTTTGAGGCAGTACAACGATTCAACGCATTTCAACTGCGGCGAGAAGCCGGCTTGAATGCACAATGGAAAAGCCAAGACCGAATGAGATTGGAAAAGCGTGCCGCTAGTTATTGATTTATTGAGGGAATATTGCACTTCCGGAATTTAATGCGGAATCGGCAGCATCAGCGTCGTGATGAGTTTGGTGCCCTGCCTCCTCTTAATTTCCTGCAGCTCGCTTGATGAGAGGCATTCCAAATGAAGTTCCATTGCCTCCTTGAGGTGTTTCACCGCATCATTCAAGGTATCCCCCTGCGAGGCAACATCCAATTCGGGGCACCATGCGGAATAGCTCTTTGCTTCCGGAAAAACCACAATTGAAAAGCCGAAATATTTCATGATTTAAATAGGAACGAGGAAATTTATATAATTGCGCTAAGGCCGATAATTAGGCAGTCCGGCTTTTCTGTCGAAGAATTCTCCTTCCTTGTGAAATAGAGCAGCCACTTTGGACATTTCAATTGCGGCGGAAATCCGGCGTAATAAACGCCCATTTAACGGAAACCAAACCCCAAAGCCAAGGAATAGTATTAAAACCCTCCACGTCCCAAATAATAGCTCCTCATACTACTGTATTTTGTGGATTTGGGGGTTTTTCAGGCGGATTAATGGTTTAGCCGTTTTTCCCCTATTCATAGTCAGGTGTTAAAGAATGATCGTCCCAAAGGAAATCAACACATACTGCCCGTATTGCAGGAAGCACCGCGTGCACAAGGTGAAGGTCAGCACAAGCAAGTACAAGGCGGGCAGGAGCCTTGCCTGGGGAACGCGCAAGCACGAAAGGAAACTCGCCGGATTCCACGGAAAAGTCAAGGGCAAGGCAAAGGTCAAAAAGCAGGGCATCCGAAACAAGCTCATGCTGGAATGCCTAACCTGCCACAAGAAGCATGAAACAGTGACAACGGGAAGGATGAAGAAGAAATCCGAAGTTGCAAAGTAAAATTCTTTTGAAAAAAGGATGAGAAAATTATGGCAAGATTCCTGAAAATACAATGCGAATGCGGCGCGGATTCCGAAATCGTTTATGGCGATGCGAAAAGCGCCCGCAATTGCAAGGGCTGCAACCGGCAAATCGTCTCACCAAGGGGCGGGAGGGCGAAGATCAATGCTCGCGTTGTGGAAGTATTAAGCTAGATAAATTATTTGGATTTGGGATAAATTGTTGGGAGGGTAAAATACCGCCCCATATTCCCAAACCTCTTATCAAATCTTTTTTTTCTTAATTCATTCGAGGCATAGAAAAAATGGCTAATTTTCCTGAAATTGGCGAATTCGTGATCGTCACCGTAAACAAGATCATGCCTTACGGCGCTTTTTGCTCCCTCCAGGAATATGGCAGCATGGAGGCGTTCTTGCACGTATCCGAGGTCTCATCCGGATGGGTCAAGAACATACGCGATTTCGTAAAGGAAGGCCAGAAATCAGTTGCAATGGTTAGCCGCATCGATGTTGAAAAGCGGCAAATCGACCTTTCAATCAAGCGCGTTTCCGAATCCGACAAAAAGCGAAAGCTCGAAAGCTTCCAAATGGGCAAGCGCGCAGAAAAGCTCCTGGAAAGGGCGGCCCAGAAATTAAAATTAACACTAAAGGATGCCATGAAGGAGGTTGGCGAACTGCTCATTGTGGAATACGGCGACCTATACTCCGCATTCGAGGGGTTCAAGGAAGGCAATATTTCAAAGAAGATCCCTGCTCAATGGATCCCGGTTTTGCAGGAGGTTGCGGATGCCGAAATCAAGGAAAAGGTAATCAATGCAAGGGCGGAAATCAAAATCCAAAGCTTTGAAAGCGATGGGCTGGATAAAATCAAAACCGGCCTCCTGAAAATCCCAAAAGCAGCCCCCGGCGTTACGGTCCATTACATTGGCGCCCCCAAATACTATGTTGATTTCACGGTGAAGGATCCAAAGGATGTGGATAAGACGATTGGAAAAATCGAAAAAATGCTTGCTTTGGAGGCGGGATTGGAAATTTCAATTGCACGCATAAAGGGATGAAAAACAAAGGGGGCGGATGGGTTGATTTTTTCTAATTTTCAGATGGCGTATTGCCCATCAATCAAAAATTGGCCTTCAATTAAAAAAAATTCGGCATTAAAATTAATTCCAAAAACGTTGATATCCATGCAATACCTCCTCAAAAACTGCGGCAATTGCGGCGCATACACAATGGAGGCAAAATGCCCCAAATGCGCAGGTGAAACGAAAATCGCCCACCCAACTAAGTATTCTAAGGAGGATAAGTATGCAATTTACAGGAGGAAGGAGCTGTATCCGGAATTATTCAAGGATTGAACACATGGGAGCGATTGGCGCAATTGCGAAATAAACCGCAACGGTTAATAAGGGCGAAATCCGCTACAATCAGGCTGCAACGCATAAATGGCCTCCAGCAGGCAAATTGGGGATTTGGGAAAGGGAGGAATTGCGGCAAATGGGGGGCAAAATCAAATTAAGCCCTGAATCCGATTAAGTTAAATGATAATTTATTAAAGTGAAATTTCCAAATAGGGTAGGTAAACATGAAAACATTCGTTTCTGAAACGGAATTTCCGATGACGGAATCAACAATTCGGATCAAGAAGGATATCAAGGCTAAAGATCCCCTTTTGATAGTTGGGCTTCCGGGCATTGGCTTTGTTTCCAAGCTGGCAGCGGATCATCTGATAAAAACCGCAAAAGCCGAGCACTTTGCAACCCTTTACTCGCCCAATTTCCCAAACCAGGTAATTGCGCTCAAATCCGGCAATTTGAAGCTTTTTTCCATGCGCTTTTTCTACAAGAAATTCAAGGGGAGGGATTTGATCATTGTGAAGGGCGATGTGCAGCCCCTGACTGTGGAAGGGCAGTATGAGGTTTCCGCCAAAATCCTCAATTTCTTCAAGACACTTGGAGGCTCGGAAATTGTTGCTATGGCTGGTTATGCGGTAAATAAGAAAACTGAAAAACCTACTATCTTTTGCACCTCCAATTCCAAATCGCATTTGAAATATTTCCTTTCAATTGGCGCAAAGCAAAACGATGCGATCATACCAATTGTAGGGATGGCTGGGCTCGTTCCAGGCATTGCAAGGCTCTTTGACATAAAAGGCTCCTGCCTTTTAGTGGAAACGCAGGGGCAGGCAATTGACGCGGTTGGCGCAACATCCCTGCTCGATATGATCAGCAAGATGGTCAAGGAAAAGATCAACACGGACGCCCTTCAAGGGAAGGCGAAAAAGACGGAGGATGTGATCCGGAAAATCGAGCAGCAGGCAATGGGCGAGGGCAGGCAGATGGGAGGCGGCGATGCTCCTAAAAAGGAAGTTTTGACGTACATCCATTAATTTATTCCTTCCTTATTTTTCATTTTTTTTAGCTAATGGCTATTTGGAAAACGCAGGGAGCAAATTGAACTTGCCAAACTAGCCTTTATCCTGAACTTATTTGCATTTCCACCCAAAAGCCTTTTATATGCAATTGCATATAACATTGCTATGGAAAACACCGTGGTTTTGCCGCCAATAAAGATCGGAAGGAAGTTTGTCGAGGATCTCGACAAGCTTGTCGAGGAGGGTTACTACCGCAGCAGGAGCGAGGCGGTACGGGACGCAGTAAAAAGGCTTGTTTTGGAGATGAAGAGAATTATGGCCATAGATGAAGCCGTGACTGGTACTAGGGAAATCCGAAAGGAATTGTGGGATAGGGCATTAAAAGCAGCCGATGGGGACAGGGTCAGGGCAATGTACCTTTATGGAAAGGGTTGATCAATCTAGTTCATTAAGATTTTTTACCGTCATTTTCCTGGCTGCTGCTTTTCCAAAATCTGAATCAAACGTGACTAGCGCATCTGCGAAGTTCTTGGCTATCATAAAATGGACCGAATCTGGATGGTGGAACCCCAGGCCCTCATCCGAAATTACATTTGCGGCAACCAATAATTCATCCGTTAATTCGGCCCAGATCAATTTCTTGCCAACCTGACGGATAAAATCCGCCCATGGGCCCTCTAATTGAGGATATTTAGAAAGCATTTCCTTTTCTATCAATTCACTGGCAATGATGAAATGTTTGCAGTCAATTGCTGAATTCACGAATTTTTCAAAATCTGGGAAAACCAATTTTCCCTCGCGTTTTTCCAATAGCCACGCCGCATCGTAAACGGATGTGTCCAGGTAAACTCGCATGGAGGGTTTGCCCAGCATCCACTTGAATAAGGTTTGGTAGAAAAAAAGTAAACGAATAGTTGATATTTTAAGTTCGTAAGCTAAAACGGGCTTAAATCATCAATCAACCCAAATTAATTCTCCCACCGGAATTTAGCCAAACTTTAGTTTTGCCCATCATCTTGCTTTTTCTTTTTGAGGGCATCAATTAGCTTATCCAGATCCGGATTGGAATAATCGGCAGGTGGCGCTTTGGGCAATTCATGCAGAGGTGTTTCATCAATTGCTTGGGGTTTTTGGATGCCGGATTTCTTTTGCTCTCCAAGCAGTTCAAATCCCTGCAATTCCGTCTTGCCTTCCGTTAGTTCCTGCGCCCTTTTCCTTTCGATGATTTTTGAAATGTCGGGCTCTTCCGAATAATTTGTTGCGCTGGCATTGCCAGTTTCGCTTCCTAATTGCCCTTTTGCGCCGCCAACCCTTTCGCTTCCAGATCCGCTTCCGCCAAACCCTTGCCCGCTTTCGCCCCCGCCTAAATTGATCCGTTCCTTTTTAGGATGCTTCTTGTACCATTCCCGGAGGCGCGCTTCGGTCAAAGTTTTGTTTTCCTCCAAGCGCTTTGTTTCCTCCTTGAATTCCTGCTCCTTGATCAGCCCCTTCATGAATTTCAAGTTGAGCTCCTCCTTGTAGTGCGGAACGGTATATGCCAGGTAATTTTCAAGCCTTGGACCATACAGGCGATCCTTCCTTTTCTTGTAAATGATGCTTCCTCCGGTAAGGGCGATCACGAATACTGAAATTGCCAAAAGCAAAATGAAAATAACGTTCCTTTCCGTATCGGGCACAAAAACCTTTGAAACCTGCGCCGGCTTGCCATTTTCCAGGATGACGCTAATTTTCCCCGATTGCCCTTCCGCGTTTTTAAGAGTGATGAAGTATTCCCCCTTTGCCAGGGGCTGCATCTCGCATTTGAAATTGCCCTTTGATCCCAAATAGCCCGGCTCGCAGTTGCAATAGCCGGATCCTTCCGGATGCTCGCATATGGGCTGGCCTATGATGTCGGATTTGCTGTTGGTTTGTACGTAAACATCCACATTGTCCGTTTCCCTTATGATTTCGGGCTCGGTCAGGTAACCAAGCGGTGAAATTTCATTGCCCCTGCCGCCGGCTGGGATTTCAATTGTTTCATTATCCGTCTTGTTGTATTCGATTTTTATCGGGGGCTTGTCCGGCCCCTGGTCGATGCCGGTGGAAGAGCCGGTTTTGCAGAATGTGTCGTCCAGGCTCCATAGGAATTTTTCACCCTGCCTAATGCAATAGTGGTTTTTGCCTCTGCAAACGAATGGATTTTGTATAGTGTCGCAAAGGTTTAGCTTGTCGCATTTAAGTTCAGCGTATATGCATTTTCCATCGGTGGTGCTTGTCCCTTGTACGCAATTGGCATCCACCCTTAGCCCTTCCGGGGAGCAGCTTTCCTTGCAGAATGAATTGTCCGGAACGCCAATGCAGCCACCCTGGGAGACATCGCAGGAAGCGGTGAAGCAGCCGGTTGCTTTGCAAATTTCCCCAGCTGGATTTAGGATTTTGCATTCCCCATTTACAGCTTGCATTTTGAAGAACTTTGCGCCTGTGCAATAGTTGCTTGAATCGCAAAACCTCGAATCATCTGCAAGAGTTTGGAAGGTCAAATAACCTGTCGATGGATATACACTCGATGTGCCACCTGCGCCAAAGCTTGTTATCTTGAACCGGTATATTTTGCCTTTTTCCAATGGGCTTAATGTTATTGTATGCTGGGCAGAACTTGTTTTGATTTCCTGGAATTTTCCAAAGCCATCAATCCCGAAGTCTATACGGCTTGATGATGGAATATCAGTTTCCCAGGCAATTTTTGAAGTTGTTCCTGATGGGGTGGAAATAATTGTATCCGGATAAACTAAAGGTGGGGAAACTTTTTGGGTTATTTGGATGAATAAGGCTGAACCTAAATCAATATTGGATGCAAGACCGGTAATTACTAAATCCGGCAATATTTCATGCGAGCCATTCACCCAGCCATCGGTTGGGATTGTTGCCGTGAATGTGATTTTATCTCCCGGCTGGAGTGTAAGTCCGCTATTTTCCCGATCAAAGAAGGCATTTGTGATCCTTCTGTAGGATGTTGCGGAAGCCGCCCTTTCCTTTGCATAGACGGTAACAATTGTTGGCCTATTCCCCTTGTTTTCGACGGTTATTGCAGCTAGCAACACTGACCCTTCGGAAACCAGGTTTGAGCCGCTTCCCCCTGCATTCTGGATTGTTGCGCGCAAACGGTAGATCGCAACAGGTGGGCTTGGCGAAACGCCGGTTGTTGGCACCGGCGTTGGGGTTGGCGTTGCGGTCAGGTTTGTCTGGTCGGTTTGGAAGGAGCCGGTAACGGATGAACAAATATCCAAGTTATTCAGATCGCAACTTGTGATATTATAGTAATAAACCGTATTATTGGTTAAAGAGTCATTCAGATATATCGCTTCAGCATTCGAAAAGCTTTGTGTATAAACAACGGGTAGCGAGCTTGGTAAAATTCCTAACCGGAAGATATTTAGGGTATTATCAAAAGGAGTTGACCCATCCTGCTTTTTGGTAAAGTAATGGAATTGGGCGGATTGGTTTGTTGTTGTGATTTGGAGATTTGTGATTTGAGGCGGGGACGGGGGTGGAACGATGATCGTATCCATTTTTTTTGTATTTAAATTTCCCGGCAAGTTACAGGTTATTATCAGATCATCAGGATCCGTAATGAAAGCACCCGATTTTATTGTAACTGGCAAACTGCCAGGCACTGCAATATTCGAACAGGAAATATTATGTAATTCAGGATTTCCGTTACAAACAAAAGAAAATTGGATGATACTTCTCGGTGAAGATCCATCATCAATACATGCGTACGATATTTTACGATTGCCAGCATAATATGAGTCGCAAGTAATGCTTAAAGCTATATTAAAATCAACATAGCCATTTGGTATCCCCACTACTTGCTGATTGGAGGACATGTATTCACAATAACCCATAATGGCATTTGTAAAAGGCAGGCCGAGTATTATCATAAATAACGAAAGTTGTAAAATTTTCATTCATTTGCACCGAATGTCAGTTATCATACTTTTACGGCATATATTAAGGTTGACAATTACGCCAAATATCGAATAAAAAGATTAATAAGTAATAAAATCCAAATATAATTGCTATTAAGGTGATATAATGAAAATTAAACTAACAATATCGGCGATCGTAATGTTAGCCATATCCCTATCGTTAAATGCAACATCGGCATCTATCCTACCCATTCCAGATGAAATAACCTCAATACAATCTCCTCAAGGAGTCGATACGGAAAACTATACGGTAAGCGAAAACCAGCTCCTGGCATATAGCAAAACGTGGGGAGATACCCAGACAATGTGGTTTGTAATAAACACAACAAGTAATCCTGGAAATATTTTTCCAGGTTTGCCTTCCGGGGCGACAATGCCTCCAGTCCGGGGATTTGCAACTCCGGTAAGCACTACTTTTTCTTGGACCCCAAATTTTTGTCAAAGCTCACCAACGCCTTATTCCTTTAAAGTAAAGTACTATTCTGATGGCACTATTTCACAAACAAATGTTACCAATATAAGTGTTACCAATGTCAATCGTGCACCATACATAACTACAAATCTAGACATCGATACGCCCCTTACACCCAATGGAAAGGTAATGGTTGCCGTAGGCGGATATCTAAACTATAACATTGTTGCAACCGATGATGACAATACGCAATGCAGCGAAAATGCATTCCTTGAACTGCCACTACCGTCAATGACTTCTTGGACTCAACTTCAAGCAGCCTCACCAAACATCCTTGCAAATCCAGATCCTCAAACAATTAGCGGACAGCGGTCATTTACAATTGGCCCGTTCGATTCAACCCAAATCGGCTCTTGGAACCTCAAATTCTCAGTTAACGATGGAGGCACTGGAAACAACAATGGAACTTCCAATATGACCATAGTAGTTTACCAGCCATACGGATCGGGTTGCGCCCAAACCAAACTCAGCAAGTTGAACCGCAATAATCTAAGATATTGCACCTAATTTTTCCTTTTTTTTCTATTTTCTCTAATGGAGCTAATTAACCATCGAATCGAATGGCAGTGGTTCGATAGGCTAAGAAATACAACAAATATTGCTATTTTTTTCATACCACTAGGTTTTAATTTGGCAAATGAATCATTATTTTACCCACAGTGCCCAAAATATGAAAAAATACGCCATTTTTCTAGTATTTGCATTATTCATATTTGGGTGTACTGGACGGGCGTTCAATTTGAAGGAGGCACCGGTTTTGGAGGATAATACACCTGTGGAGAATATTCAAAGTAACCCCGGAGATGGAAGTCCTCCTGCAGCCGGTACTGATGAACAATACTATACTATAATTGAAAATGGGCAACTCACAATAGAATCTAATTGGGGAAATTCAGAAACAATGTGGTTTAACATAACTTCTGATAGCAATCCATCAGGAAATCCGCCGGGATTGCCACCAGGCGCGACTATGCCTTGGGCGAATGGATTTTCTACACCAATAACGACATCTTTTTCTTGGACCCCATCAAATTGTCAGAGTAAAAATAGTCAATATTCATTCAAAATAAAATTTTGGTCTGATAACAGCCCCTCTCAAACAAATGTTACCAATATAACTGTTATCAACGTCAACCGCCCCCCAACCATCACCGGCTACCCGAATTGGGGAAGGGAGGTAGTGCACCTGAATGACGGATATGCCTTGGAATACGTCATAACGCCCCAAGATATTGACAAAGAGGAATGCGGCGATGACACCGTAGATCTAAGCTATAGCCTTGCATCCGCGGGCTATTCCTTGCTTACCAACAATCAGGGAACCTATCGCTTCCTTTGGATCCCTATTGCCGCCGACGATGGCAAGCACGAACTTAGGTTTTGGGCATCCGACCAAACATCCGGTTCCGAATACAAGAAATTTACGGTCTATGTGCACAGGCGCTTCCTTGATTGGAACGCAACGGAAAATTCCACATTCACCTACTCGGATATTATGAATGGCTCAAATTCCTCTGAATCCTTATCCATCCAGCCTGGCAACTTGCCCCAAGGCGCAACAATGCCGCAGGTATCCGGAATGGGCGCCATTCAATCCCGATTCAGCTGGACCCCAACTTTTTGTCAAACAAGCAATATCCCATATGAATTTACGGTGGACCATTACATTAACGGGCAAAAAGCATACGAAAACGTGCATTCCATGCGGGTAAACAACACAAACCGCCCACCAATCATCCAAACGTCCGCTCCGGCAACTGTTAGCGTGAAAATTGGCGAGAGAGTGACTTTGACATTCAACAAATCCGATCCCGACAGGGATGTTTGCCATGATGATACGGTTAGCTGGGGGCAGGTGAATTTGCTCCCCAAGAGGAATCCAACGGCATTTGATTATAGCTATTCCGGCACAAACAATGATGTTCTCACCTGGACATGGAAGCCAATGGTGGATGGGGATATTGGCTCCTACAACCTAACGATTGTTGCCGACGATGGGAAGGGCAAATTCACAAACAAATTGATCAAAATCACCGCCTACAAGCCTGCTTCCTCATCAGGCTGCGGAGGGAAGTTCCAAAAGCCGTGCACATAGGCGGATGGGTTATCTGACGGCCAATCAGGAAAAAAATCACAATCACTCCAATGCTGGAATAATTTTTTCTGTTGGTTTGGCGGAAGGAACCGGAGTTGGGGAGGCCGCAGGTGTTGGCGAGGGATTTGAAGTCGGGGAAGGCATCGGTGTTGGTGTAGGTACGGGTGTTGGCGAAGATAGGGGGATCCAGCCCATGCGCCTGCCTTCCAAATCAGCGCCTTTTGCCTCAACGAACTTAAGGCCAACAGGCAGGGAACGGAATTTGAGCAGGGCTATGGTGTTCCTGCCGAAAGGCAGGGGCGTTTCCGAATCGACATAACCAAGCGTCAAATTTTTGCCCTGAACCCGCTCATATGAATCTATATTCGCAGCGGCTGCTTGTGAAACCGCGCCCAGATATTCAGCAGAAACATCGTATGCAATATCGAGCTGGAGCGCTCCGGCATTGGAAGCGAATTCTGTCTCGACCGGGATGTAAGTAATGCCATCAGCGGAATATGGGGTGCCGAGTGAGGCCGCGAATGTGCTTGATGAGGGAGCGGACGTTACGCAACCCGGCTCAGGCGCGCCGCGGAAAACGTGATTGATGAGATGGACTACGTCGAATATGTCATGAACCCCATTCGCGTCAAGATCCCCGATCCACAAAGGCTGCGGGGGGGCGCCATTCCGGAAGACGTAATTTATCAGCAAAACAACGTCGAAAATGTCCCGCAAACCGTCAGAGTTTATGTCCCCGCACTCCGGCGGCTTTATTGAAAAGCTGCCGAGCCAATCTATAGCATTAGCAACCAACAGGTTTCGCGCACTTTTGTCGGTTATTGAATCCACAGAAAATCCAAAATAAGCCATTGCCTTCGTACCCTGCAACGAGGCGAGGATTGCAGATTGCCTTCCCTGCCAGTTGCCAATTGAAATGCTGCTTCCTATTGGCAGCAATGAATCGGGAAACGGGGAGAGGCTGCCGTTTATCGTGATGTCGGGCACTCCGTAAGTGATATTATGCGGCTGAAGTAAAATAAATTCAGATTCGGCTGCATGAAAATCCTCATGCAAAGCGCTTATTAATAGCTCTCCCATTACCGCCTCTCCCTTATGGTCGTAACCGAAATCCGCTCCTTCGTATATGACATTTCCGGAATATTGCCTCAGGAAATTCGCGTCTTCCTCTGATATCAAAGTGGAAAAGTAATCGCCGCCGCTCCAAATCAGCACGGGATATGCGTTTGCAGCCTGCAAATCCGGAAGCCCATTTTGAGCTTCTCTCCAGCGCTTTACGCAATGGCCGCCATATTCTGCAGCTTCCTTCAGTGCTGAGAAACTGCTGGGGCTGTCCGTTAATGCGCCTTCCGTGTCATCGTCTTCGACGATAAGAACCCCAAATTTATCGCAAGTGAATAGTTCAGTTTCGTACTGGTTATTTGAGTAATCGAGTTCAGGGGAACTTGTAGAGACTTCCAATATAAGGTGGTGGGTTCCAGCAGAGGAAGCCTGAAAGTTGAAAACGGCGGTTTCCTCCTTGCCTTTCCGAACCAGTAGATCCATCTCATCAACAAGCGCTCCGTCAAGATATGCCTTCAATATTGCCTGTGCATCTGTTCCGCCGGCATTGCTTATATTTGCACTTATAATTGCGAGTTCCCTATCTACCTCAACAGAGACGGCGCCTATGCCTAATTCGGGCTGGATGCTGGCGACCTGCACTTCAGATGACCAGAAATTATTCAAATAGTGCGATTCTTTGATGAAGGACCCTTCAGCAAGCCTTAGTTCAAGAAGGTGCTTTCCGGGTGTCAACGAAATAGTAAAATTGATTGTCGAATTCCGGCTTAAAACGGGGACGTTTCCACTTGCTTTCTCGATGCCGTCGACGAATAATTTTGCCGCATATGTTCCGGAAGCGACGAGTAACCCTAAGTTCCCAACGAGGAATTCCAATTTATTATTCCCTTCCACTAGATAAGGGAGGGCGACTCCAATGACGGCGAAATCCGGCGAATTTTGGCGGGTGGAAGAAAGCCAGCCATATGCATCCAGGACGATGGATTGCGCAACTGGCTTTCCGAGAGCATTGAGCGAGAAGGGGAAAATTGCCGATTTGCCTATTGATTCATTCACAACAATTGCGGCACTTTGGTCTGCCCAAACCGCTACTGGCGTACCGGCCATTGCCTCCAAAGAGTCGGGGTAGGGAGAAATGGTTCCATTGACCTGGGAACCGTTTGCCAACGAGGATAGAAGCCGATGATTGTGGATTTTATAGATTGGTGCGGTATTTGCAACCCCTAGATTCAGTTCATTGCTGTAGGAAGCGCCTAGTGAAGCCATGAGCGAATCCGCCCTGTGCCTGAAAGCTACATCCTCCCCCACTAAAAGAACGCCTCCGCCGGAAGATAAATAATCCGCAATTGCCACCGCCCCTTCATCATTCACATTTCGATTGAATAACCGCCCTGCATCCCAAAAGACGGCCTTGAACCGCTTCATGTAATTTGCATCAGGAGCGCCGCCCCATCTTTCATTCCAAAGCGCCAGGCACATATTATCGAGTGCGGCAAGGTATGGTGATTTGTCCGAAAGCTCATCCTCATATACAAGGAGTGCGTTCTTAGGGCTGCATGAATTCACTTTAAATGTTTTTTCAGGGGACGTTACGCAATTGCCTTCCTGGTCGCAAAGCTCGTAATAGTAGAAATATGTGCCGGTGACCGAAGTGCCCGTAAATGCACCGGAAAATGTCCGTAAATTTCCTATTTTCCTCCGTTCGAGCAGAGGATATGAGAAATTTTGTTGGTTGGGCGAGTATATGTGGGCAACCGCATTGACGGAGGAGAGATCAAAGAGCTCAAGTTTCGTCTCAAAAGGCGCATTGAGGGGGATCGCAGCTGAAGAGGAATCATCAATTATTGCGGGCGGTGCCGTATCCAAAACAATCATGTTCATAATTACCTCCGCATTGTTTCCGGAGTAGGTTGCCATCGCTCGTGCCTGTTTCGTTCCGACGGAGGTCGCGTTCCAGCTGAAATTGGCGCTGAAGTTACCTCCTGCAATCACATCAGTGAGAACCGTATCCTGGCTGAAAATTACAGTGCCATTATCTATAACGGCGAAGGCGAGGATGGTTTGCAAGGTTGTGTTTCCTTGATTCTCAAATAAAATGGTGGGATTCGCAACTTCCCCAAAGTCAATGGTTGCGGGAATATCGTATAGGGTTAATCGGCCGTCAGTGTTCGGCAACGGAAATACCTCGAAATTAGAAATCAACTGATGCGTATTTCCCTGGAAATCTCGAACGTTCACAATAATGGCGTAATTACTAACGTCTAGTGTATTGCTGAAAACAGCCTTCCAATGGGTAGAGTTCAGTTTGTTGAAGCTAATATTGACGGAATTGTTGGATGGGGTTAAGACGCTTCCGCTAAGAGTGATATTCTGATCGTTTGTGACCAGAAAAATATCGATAGGCGAATTTGCCGATATGGAGCGGGAATGTTCAAGCCGGTATTTCAAGATCAAATTTACGTTTTCAGGAAGAAGCTTGCTACAGTCAACTAAGCCAGAGCCGAATTGTACATCCTTGCCGGCAGAGCCCAGATCTATTGCGGTTGTTTCAAGTAGGTATTTTACTTCCGGGGGAGTAAGGCGGGGATTTTGTTGCAGCAGTAACGCAGCCAACCCGGAAACATGGGGCGCTGCCATGCTAGTACCGCTGTCGGTCCCAAATAAGCCTCCCGGAAGAGAGGAATTAATGAATACTCCCGGCGCAACGACATCAGGTTTCATGTAGGTGCCCAAGGCTGCACCTGATGAAAAACACGCCCATTGATTGTATTTGTCAACAGCCCCCACGGATATTGCATCAGGAGAGTTGCCGGGCGTGCCAATTCCCACATACCCGTTGCAGCTTATGGATGGGCAACCAACGCCGCAATTTCCAGCGGAAACAACTACGGTTGCACCCGAAGAAACCGCATCACTGACAGCTGATAATATGGGGGAAACCAAGTTATTGTACGCCCCTCCCAAGCTCATGGAAATTATATCTGCACCATCACCGGTTGAAACGTTATTGTCTGGATTTAATGCCCAATTGATCCCTGCAATGATGTCAGCCTCGTAACCGTTTCCGGCATTGTCCAGCACCTTGCCATTGAGAATGGATGCACCAGGCGCTACCCCCCTAAGTACGCCGTTCCCGGCCGCGATACCCGCCACATGAGTGCCATGACCGTTCCCATCCTGCCAACTTGCCTCCCCTGTAAAAACTTTGTTGGCGACAATTCGCCCTGCAAACATGGGATGGCTGGTATCGATTCCCGTATCAAGTATGGCCACCCTCACCCCTGTTCCGTCATAACCAGCAGACCATAGATCATCCGCATTTATTTGAAGGGCGCTTCCCGACAACTGAATATGAAATATCCGGTTTGGGGATACCGACTTGACATAATTTAATTTTGCTATTTCCGGAAGCTTGCCTGCGGGAATTTCGGCATAAATGATATCACCAATTTTGAATTCGGACTTGACTTTACCCCCATTTGAAATAATGGAATCCTTCATTAATTGCATCGATGCTTCGCTTGATGCTGAAAATAATACCGGCACAGTTTGGGCTGGTTTCGACTTTGATAATTCCTTAAGTTCTCCTTGGATTTTCGTATAGGTGACGCTTTCCGCCTGCTGACCTGAGGCATGGATTGCACTAATCAGGAAAAGTAAAATGACAGCCAGCATGAATCTCATAATTATCCCGTCGTCAGGAACGACCACCAAGGCTTTTCAATAACCTAGTTCAATGCCTTTATTCTCATGATTTAACCAACTTTCCATGCCCTCATCTCTTCCACGAGCCACTTTCTTAATTTTTCTAACTTTTCGGGGAGGGGCCTTTGAGGCATGACTCCCGCACTAAACCTAACGATCACTTTAACCTCTGGATTTTCATCCCTTGCTGCTCCGATCTCCCTGCTCAAGACTTTTTGCAAAGCTGCAGCGTCATATTCGTGCCCGTTTAATTCAGTCTTATCTTCGCCCCAATAATAATTAATGTAAAAATGCTTCCAACCAATATATTTTTCCAATTTTGGATACACTTTGCTTTCTTCCTCCCAATTTGCGGAAAATAGCATTGGCAACTTGGAAGGAACTAATAAGATCCCGTTTTCCAGCTGCTCAACCCTGAAAGCAGGTGCGGAGAGGAGCTTTTCCTTGCCTATTTTCTCAACTATCGATGAGGAATAGAAGTTGAGCCAGAAGAACAGTTTATGAACATTCGGCGGTGCCTCCCCCTTCGAGAGGTTTTTATAAAGTTCGTCCCAATCATCGATTGACCCTATTTCGAACCGTGTTTGGTCGCCTGTTCCATAAAATCCTGCTTTTCCCAAAGATCTCCAAATCGCCTTTGCTAATTCAATTAATCTCTCGCTTCTTATCTCATACTCATGAAGTTTTGTTTCCCGTTCCTTCTCGTCCCCGATATACTTCAAATTATATACATCATATAAGGGGAAGTTGTAAACCGCTAACGAGACTTGAATTATGGGTGCGAGGGGCGAATTATTTATAGATAAGTGTAGAAGAGACGGAGGGGAGCTTTCAGGATCAGGTGAGTCTAAAAACCAAACTCCGGTTTTTCCTGTGGATAATTCCCTGATGGCTTGCCCTAATGTCAACTCCGAAACATCCTCATAGCCCCTTAAGTGATAGCTAGGCATCGGGCTTTGATTAGCATCGGATAAACCCGTACTTACTCTTTTCGCTATTTCGACTGAAGATATCCTATTTGAAGGGCAATAAAAGTGAAGTTGCAAATCATCGTAAAATTCGGCATTCCTTTGAACCCTCCATGCCCCCATCTCATCGAGCAGCCACCTTCTTAATTTCTCGAATTTTTCTGGCAACGGCCTTTCTTTGGCGTACCAATAGTTAAGTCTCACAAATATCCTCAATTCTGGATTTTTCATTCTCGCTTCGCCGATCTCTACCTTGAGAATATCTTGCAACGCAGCGACAGTGTAAGCCCTATCCCGCCATTCCGCTTTGTCCTCTCTATTACCTATTTCTATGAAAATATGCATCCATCCGAAAAATTTATATGCCTCTTCATATTGCGTATAAAAATTAGGAGGTGAAGCTGGGTCGCAGCTATGAGGCAATTTTGACAGCATTAGCACAAACCCATTTTCAAGCTGTTCCGCTCTATTCGCGGGTGCGGAGAAGAGCTTTTCCTTGCCTATTTTCTCAACTAGCGATGGGGAATAGAAGTTGAGCCAATAGATTTTAGGGCTTGCATCCGGAGTGACCCTTTCCTTTGAAAGATTGCGTTCGAAAAATATGTTATCTGGAAAATCTAGTCGCAAAGCCCAATAATAGTCAACTTTTCCATAAAGAGCGTTTTTTCCTAAAGAATTCCAAATGGCCTTAGCTAATTCAAGGACTCTTTCACCTCTCGATTCATATTCTCCAAGTTTTTTATCAAATTCCTTTGGGTCTTTAACGCCCCTAAGACTGAGGGCATCAAGGGCAGATTTGTGGAAAGATAAGTGGACATCATAAATTCCCTCATAATTCCATAGGGTGATGCCGAGACTCATTTCGGTTCCAAACCTTATGGCCGAATCCTCA
This sequence comes from Microcaldota archaeon, assembly GCA_038046605.1. Classification (GTDB taxonomy): domain Archaea; phylum Micrarchaeota; class Micrarchaeia; order Norongarragalinales; family SBBD01; genus JACRGC01. Next base: position 28,175 of record JBBSVW010000023.1, read on the forward strand.
CGGTCAACAAATCCTACAGACTCCCCAATCGTGATGCTCCCATTTCTTTCTTCATGGGATAGCGTTTTAATCGCTTTAGCGACCGTCATTTTTGGAAGGCCTTTAAACTCTTCGGTAATGTTGCTGAACTCAAAACCATTTTCAAGCAAAGCCGATACTACTCTTTCAGCTAATTTTTTTATATCAATATTCTTAGAAGATGAATAAAAATGCAGCCATATGTCAGTCTCGCTCATTGGAGCACCTCAATACCCGCAATTATCCCACGCATTTCTTCATCAAAAAACCGCACAACATCATCATCCGGCATTTGCTCTAAAACAAATGTAAGTCCGCCCCTTCCTTCCAACTCTTTACCCCTTACAAGTTTGTTTATTTTATCCCGAAGATATTCGATGTCCGGCGCCTCAAGGTATACGGATTTCACTTCATCATCGCCGTTAGTCCCGGTTTCCGCTGCTTCGGAAGGCAGGATTATTTTCTTCCAACCGTTTCCGACAGAAGCCAACAATTCGGCCCCATCTGTCCGCACATTCGCGTTTGTCCGCGCCCGCATACCGCCGTATTCGATTTCGATGCCATCGGCGGCCTTCTCAATTTTGACCTTCAAGACGGGTTCACTTGTAACCCGCGGCTTGTATTCTGAAGGCGATAGCGGTTCTTCGGACGCACTTGGCCTGGGCAACTGGGCAATTATCTGCAGAGTTGAACCGGGCAATTGCTTAACCTTGGAAGAAGACCGGCCATTGCCCGAATCTTGAACGGTTATGGATGCTCCCGAGCGGTCAGTTGAAGTAATGCTAATTGTTGTTGGGTCGGGGGATGTTCGATAGGCTTGCCCTTCAATAACCTGCACAACCACGGTAATGAAATTACCTCCCATTGAAAGATTATAGGTGCCGTTTTCGGAATTGGATGGTGTGGGTTGGACGCTAATCCGAATTATAGGTATCAATGAAGGGGCAGGAGACGCACATGGCTCATCGTAAGTGCCATAAGGATCGTTCAACGCGCGGTAAATGCGCTCGGTGGGGCAAGGAGCGTTGGGCGGGCCTATTTCCGCAGCTACGGCAACAAGAAGTGCAGTAATTGCGATCAATAAACTAATTTTCATATTTTTCAATCACCCAAATTGATGCCTTTAGGCTGGCAGGTATATGGCAACGGGGAAGCCAAGAGGAACACGCCGTTTTCAAGCTTTTCACTTTTCCTTGAATTAACGAACTTAACCTTCCCCAATAGTTCATTCGAATAAATCTCCAGCCAATATTTTTTATCCCCTCCAAATGTTTCAAGAGTCTGGAGGAAATTCTGCAACGGCTCGAAGTTAGCCTCCTTCAAATAAAGAACGTCGTCCCCAACCGCAAAAACTGCTAAGTCGCCCAACGAATCCATAATGGATTTAGTGGTGTTAAGCAATAGTCTTGCCCTTCCATAAAACTCCTTAAGTACAGGTCCAGCTACCTTCGGGTCTTCGTTATCCAGAACCTGCATCCGGGCGTTGAGTGGACTTTTTGGAACCGAATAATGAACATTATAATATTTGCCGTTATGATCATAAATAAATAGGAACAATACCGCATAATCCGTACTCAACATCACGTGCTTGCCAACCACAAAGGTTCCATGCCGCTCTCCGGAGCATAATCTTTTTACAGCCTCATCTATAGTCATGTCGGATTTACCGTCTTTTTTTTCTATTACATTATAAAAATGAAGCCCGCTCTTCAGCATGGCAGTAAGCACCCTTTTTGCTATTTCTTCCTTTTTCAATTTATTTTTGCCAACAAATACGTGTATTACGATGTCGTTATCGCTCATGTCAACACCTCCCAGCCGATAATATCCCCTTTACTTACCGCATTATTCAAAACCGTAATTACATCACTGAACGGGGTATTTTCAAAAACAAAACGAATACCGCCCCTGCCTTCCATCCGAACTGCATTTGTCAACTTCGTGATTTTATCCAAAATAACATCTTTGGCGGGATTCCCAGACTTGAATTCTAAAATTGAATTATCATTAAGAATTGCATCGAAGTCCGTAATATCCCTACCACCACTTCTTACTGCATGGCTTACTTCAACAACCTCATCTGCATGACTCGAGCGAGAAGCAGCTTTAATTTCGAAAAGATAACCCGTTAGTTCCCCGTCGGTAGACCTGATTATCTTTTCTTCGATCTTATCTATCCCCACAACTCCCCTGCTGCGCAATTTGTTCATATTCTCGAAGGCTTCTTCAGCCCCTTCCTTCGCCACTCTGGCAATTTTTTTGCCTGCATCCTGCCTTATCGGAGAGCCCTGTACGAATTCGTCCAATCCTTTTATCGCGTCGTCGGACCAGCGAGTAGTATCTACGCCGATATCGACAGCCTTCCTAAAAATGCCGATGTCGTCGAACCACCTGGCAAGTTTCTGGATGCCTTCCTTTCCATAAGAGAATAAATCGTCACCAATTTTTCCAATAGCCTTAGTTGCTTTTTCCAGTATTTCTACTTTTTTGATACCTTTGCCCACAGTAATTCCGACTACGCCCACCAACCCGACGGGGATCAATGGCGAGGCAATGTCACCGATAAGGAATGCCTCTTCCACCCAGCATTTATTCGCAGTAACGCCCGCCTCCCGCCTTATGGTTGCGGTGCAAGTTTTAAAGTCCCCAGAGCAGCTCTCAATTGCTTTTATGCATCCAGAAAAGCCGCTCCCAAATGCACTCTGGTTTGAGTAAATTATGCAACTGCAGTACTCTTCGGTGCTTAATCCTATGGAAATAAGATCGACTACTTCCAACGCTATGACTCCCAGGGCAATAGCACTCGTATTGACTGAACCGTTCGATGCACTCCCGATTCTATTGGATGGTGAAAACGTAGTTTGGAATGAAAGCGTTTGGACTGGCGATTGCAAATTAACGGACTGGGTCAACTGATAAAGCCCGGAATATGAAGGATTTGTAACGGCATATCGGACATCCACCCTATGGTTGCCGTAATCAATGTTTTCAATATATGCAAAGCCGAACACATTCGTTAATGCCTTAGGATCGTCGTATTTCGAATCCAAAAATACGTATGCGTTTGCAACCGGGTACCCATTAGGGTTATCCGTATTTATTTTCAGGTTCCCCTTCTGGACGGGCTGGGTGCAGGCACAATCAAAATACGCCCATTCGCTTCCGTCCACGTACACATTCCGGATTCCGCAGTAGTTGCCATTGGGGCAATATACTGTAACGGAATGAGACCCGTATTTAGCGGACGAGGATAATGTGCCGTCGTCTCCGGTTACACCCACAGCATTGCCGTCAATACTGACCGAAGCGGATTTCACGGGGCCATATCCTGCATTAATATCGTCAACATCCACGGAAATTTGGCCGTATTGAGAAGCAGGGCAATAAGGCTGGTCGGGTATGCAGCCGTTTGTGCAAGTTTCCTTATAGCACATGCAAGTATTCTGGCTGGAATCAAAATAGCAGTTGTAATTCCTTCGATTACCGTCGCATGTGTTGTCGAACAAGGAGCAATCGGTTGATGATGTAAAGATAATGTCGCCGAAGTTCACATCGCCCATGAAGAAGAAGCAGCTGTTTCCCAAATTATCATATACCGTATACTTCGTGCCCCCGACGGTTACCTTTACTTTATAATTTCCGGAATTCCCGTTCAGGGCGAAGTAACCGTTAGCATCTGTAGATGTGCCGGATACGAACGAATCGGAACAGGTTGCTAGCTCCATCGGTGCGCCTGCGATGGGCGTGCCATTCGGGTTCTTGACGTATCCGTGAACTGAAGTTTTCATCGGCAGCTTGATGGTGGACAATTCCCACGCGCCGGCAGCATAGTATTTGCATGCCTGCCCCTCTACCGTAATATCAAAAGTCGCGAAATTTGTTACAATTTTGAGCTTGTAACTGCCAGGTTGCGCAACCAGCGTATATCTGCCCGAAGAATCCGTCGTGGAGGAAGTAACGAAATTGCCGCTGCAATCGGTGAACTGCGCCTGCAATCCCTGCTGGGGGGTGCCCTGCTCATCCTGAACAATTCCGGTGACGCTTGCCTGGGTTACGATGATAATTGGATTATTGAGTGCGTAATAACCCGGCACCCACCTATAGCAACTGATGCCGTCAATCGGGACTTCAACCGTTGTGCCAGAATAGGTTGCCTTAAGCTTATAGGTTCCGTACGGGGCAACGAGAGTGAACGAGCCATCGCCCGCGGTTGTGGCACTGGCGACAGGGTTGTCCGAACAGTCCGTGAAGCGCACGGCCGCGCCCGAGAGTGGGGCGTTGGCGCTGTTTTTCACATAGCCCGTGAGGTGCACTTTTACAATAATTTGGATGTTGGGGAAGGTCCAGCCGCCGGGTGTGAACAGGAAGCACTCCGAAAGGGGGATCTGGCCCCAGCTCGTGTCCGCCCAAACTACGTACTGGCCCCACTTTTCCTGCGGGAAAACGAAATGGCCGCTTCCGTCGGTGAAAGCGGTTTGCTTCGGATTTCCAACGCAATCCTTCAGCCTCATCAGGTAGCCGGAAAGAGGCGCGCCGTTTTCGTCCCTCAAATAGCCGTCTATATCCACGCGGTCATTGACAGTCAGGTCGCCAAAATTTACGGTGTCGACGAGCCTCAAACAGGTATTTCCCGAACCGTCGCCAATGTAAACCCATGCCGACCACGGCATCCAGAATTTAATCTTGTAATAGCCATTCACGTCATTGATCCTGAAAATCCCGAAGGCATCTGTAGAAATCGGCTGCATGTTAATATCATTGCAATCGGTCAATTGGCCGGTCAGGTATGCGTACGGGACACCGAACTGGTTGGCTAATTTTCCGGTGGTGCTCATGAAGCCGCCAATTACTGAGAAATAATTCGTAAAGGCTGAAACGGTAGAGCCGGGAATAGACAGCTGGGTGAACCAACGCATGTTCGGGCCCCAATAATTGGTGGGCCAGTTCAATTCTCCCAGCCATTGAGAGGCGAAGCCGTTTAAGGGCCAGGGGGGGAAGGTGGTTGGCGGACCCATAACGCCGTTTTCGTCGACGAAGCGAATCGTTTCCGTTGCCTGGACTGCGGGGCCGTTGTTTTCCACGAAGCGCCTTATAATTTGGGTCTCGGTTTTGTAGAAATAAAGGGTCTTGTCCGTTGAGGCAGTGTAGCGGCCTAGGCTTGTGGGCGATAAAACACCCTTCTGGGCGATATCCGCAATTTTTTGAACGCCACTCACTACGGTCAGGCTGGGCTTGTACGACGCCAATGCCGGCCAATCACCGCCGGTGGTTATCGTCGTGAAGTTCGCATTGCTGACGAGCGAATAATTGTAGGGGTGGTTATATGTGACCGTGTAAACGCTTGAGGATTCCACGGCCTGCAATGCGCTGGAGGTCGCTGCAAATGAGCCCGCACTTTCGCTTATTTGGAGGCTGCTTATGCCAGAATAGCCCGTTGCAATAACTGCGTTCAATTCGGATTCGGGAATAATTGTTGGGGAAGGGTCGAGGGAAACTTTCGCGCCTAAAGCACCGGAGGTTAGCAGTGCGACTGCAAGAAGCAGTACTATCGCAAGCAAGGAAATTTTTCCATGCATACCCTATCCCATCGCCAGGAACGCCCACCATGGCTTTTCAATGCTTTCAACCCGCCTGGTTTCCGCATTCACAAAGGTTTTCAGAGGCATATTTACCTCCAGGAGCCCAAACAGCCTCGTTCGCCTTTCGGATGATATTTGGTATATCGGCCTTCCTCCCTCAACCTCCAATTCAAATTTAGTTATCGCGCCTAGCTGGGCCTTGATCGGGGCAAGGGCCAATGATGGCAAGATCAACTTCCTCTTCTCGCTTCCGGCTTCCACCTTCAAGTCCCCATTTACCAAGAAGAGCTCCCGGGTAGTTTCTGCCACAATACCCCCCTCTTCAATTAGGGTTACATCCCCTATTTTTGAAAGCTTCACTTTCCCGCCCTCATTATTTATCTCAGCATTTCCCTCAGAAACTTCTTGTGGGGAAATTGGTTCTGCTGTTGGCTGGATGGGCTCGATTTCGTCCGCAGGAGGTAGGGGAGGCGATTCAGGCGACTGTGGGGTCGGCTCCGGTGAAATTGTGGGGGTGGGAAGGCGGGCGATGAGCCGGACTTCCGAACCCGGCACTACCTGCACGTTTGGCATGTATGGCGGAGATGCCTGAATTGTGGAGATGGTTACTGTGTCGGTGTAGCTTCTGACCGGTTTGTTTAGTGAATAGTTTCTGGTTTCGTAAGAGACGTTCGCGCCAATTTGCGAGGGCGTAGAAGATGCAAACATTATAGGAGGAATTACGTTTGGCGATCCATTGGAGAGGTTAACATTAATCATCAACGGGAAGGGCGCTACCGGCATGCTCGTAGGAAAACCAATTGATGGGGAGGCGCTTGGGCAGGGAGTGCGGTTGTACGGATAAATCAGAATGCTATAAGGAGCGCACGGCGTTGGCGTAACGTTTTCCGCAATTGCATTAGGCATAAGGGAAACGATAACGGCGAAAAACATGCCTGCTGGCAGTATGAGAAGAAGCTTCCGGTTCAATTCCACCCCCATGGTTTCTTGCTTTGAAGATATTTAATACTATTGAATTGCCGGCTTGGCACCATCAACTCAACGGCTCACCGCATCACGTGAAGCACGAAATCTTAGTGGATCGCTATGATTCGGAGGTTTTTATCTAATATAGCAATCCAAACAGGAATAGCGGCATGAACTTGCCCTCAAATTTGACTCCGTCAACAGCGATAAGGTCGGCCATAGCATAGGATTTTTTGCTGACGCCCCCTACTTCCACCACTTTCCCCTCTTTTAGGAAATCCGGGGTCTTCTCCCCGCGTTTGGTCTTAAAGTAGCAATCGGGATCCGCATTATTGACGAAGAATTCCTCCCTCAAGGCGCCTTTGTCGGGGTTTGGGCACAGCAAAAAACGGTAAGGCGGGGATAGGAATACCTTGGGCTCTTTTTTCACGTTCGCTAGCCCGTGCTGGCAGGGAAGCAAAGTTTTGATGATTCCCGCATCCTCAAGATTTGAAATCAGGGTTATGAGGAATGTTTTGCCTATTCCAAGTTTTTGCGATACTGAATTGTAGCTGAATTCATAAGGCGGCGAACTCGCAACATGGTAAAGCAGCTTATAGGCGTCGTTTTCATATTTCGAATTGATCCCGCGCATTGAAATAAGGTCCTTGGTAAGCATCTTATCCAGCGTATTGCCAAGTGCTTCCCTGAAACCGCTTCCTCCGAATAGGACGCCCCCGTTTAGCATATAATCTTCCAAATAGCGGGAGGCTTCGGCGTGCCTTATGCTCAAATCCTTCCTGCTTTCCATTATGGTTTTGAAATCGTAAGGGGGTATGTCGTACCCTTTCTTTATGTTCAAGTATTCCCTATAGGAGGCGGGCTTGAGCTCGAGAATAACCGCCCTGCGGGAGAGATCGGCCCCGCGCCCCCGGATCTTAAGGCCCGAAGAGCCCGAAAAGAATACCCTTGCCCTTTTCTCATCGTAGATTGCTTTCAGGTCCCCCGCCCATTCGTAGGAGGTATGGATTTCATCAATGAAAATATTCTGGAAACCCTGCCGTTGCAGATGCTCTGCAATCTCATATATTGAGTATTTTCTCAAGAAGATTGCATCCGCGGAGAAATATATTGAATTTTCGAAGCGACCTGCAATCTGGAGCAATAAAATCGTCTTCCCAATGCCCCTTAGCCCCACAATTCCGACAAAATAATCATCGGTTATGCCCATCGCTTTCTCAAACAAATGCCGTTTCTTTGTGAAAGAATTGCCCCATTTTTTCAAGGATTCACTGTTCCTTAGCAATTTTTCAAAATCCTGGTTTTCCATGTATATTAATGCAACCTACAGATTTATTAACATTTTGTTTTATTTGTAATACAAAATACAAACATTATGTATTATTTAAAGTTCAAATTGCATGGAATTCCGATAACGTTTCACAAGCACCTTTACCAAACTTGCCGGCTTTCCGTTCTCAAGCGTGACATTAATGGTGCCGCCTTTTCACCGAGGGAATTTTTTAGGGTAATTAAGTATGTACCGGTTGCAAGCGGCTGCATCTCGCACCGGAAATTGCTCTTCTTTCCCCGGTAGCCGCTTTCGCAGCTGCAAATACCCGAATCCGGCGGTGTGCTGCATGCAGGTTGACCGATAATGCCGGCTTCGCTGTTGGTTTCAACGTACAACCTCACAACGTCTGATTCCCTGATGAATCCCAGGAACTCGATAAATTGCAAGTAGGGCTTTGGATTTTTACCTTTTGCACATTAAATTCCAAAAATATGCAATTTTCAGCCCCAAAACCCTAAAAGCACCTATTCCGTTGTGAGTTCAAGGCAGGCCGTGGATGAATTTGAGCGATTCCTCCGGGTCCAGCAAAAACAGGGGCAAAGGCACCTTGTTTTTTCCAATGCTGTCTTTTGTGATGTAAATAACCCCTTCCCGCTCCTTGCCTATAATCCCGTACTTGCTTTCCAGCGAATAGGTCTTTTCCCCAATCCTTGCAATGAAATCTATTTCCCCCCCACTTGGGCTTTTCTCGAAATGCACAAACCGCCTAACATCAAAATCATTGCTTCCACCCCTTAAGTCAAGATATTGGGATAGGTTGGAAAATATCGACAGTTCTGCAAGCTTGCCCATAGTTTCGGAGGTGAGGTCGGCTACTTGGGCGGAATTCAGTTTTCTTCCCCGGAATAGCGAAAGCCAATAAAGGAATGGATCGGAAAAATACACCTTCTTGTTCCTCGGATTACCGAAAAGCGCCCGTTTTGCCTTTTCCAGGTAGCCGATTACGAACATATCTTTTAGGGTTTCACCATAGTTAGCAACGGTTGGATGGGAGGCGTGCTTGGATAGGGCGCTCCACGAGATGTCGTTTGTTAGGCTGTTTGCAATCCCATCCATGAGATAGGTCGCAAGTTCGGGCGATTTCCTTGCCTTCGATAGCTCGCCATCGATCCATGCAGAATAGACCGAAAAGAGGTCCTCATCCAGCCTCTTGTTCATTTCAAGCGCGTTTATGGCCCGTATAAACCCCCCGTGAATGAAATATTTGTAAAGAACGGAATTGAGCTCGCGAAGATTTGCCAGAGCTTCCCTTGGGGATTTTACCCTAATGCCAAATAGTTCCGCAACCTCACGAAAGCTTAAGGGATAGAAACGGTATTTGTTCCTTCCTTCCGAAAGCCTTCCCGGAAGCCGTTCAGCCTTCTTTAACAGGTTTATTGACGAGGAGCCTGTCAGTATAGCCTGCTTCCCGTCAAAAAACCCCCCATCCACCAACGCCTTTATGGATACCTCCCAGTCGGAAATGGCCGTGATTTCATCAATGTAGCAAAATTCGAGCTTGTTTATCGAATCCGCCGTTTTCAAAAAATCAATTAGCTCGAAACGGTCCCGTACTGTTTCGGCGTTAAGGTACAAAATGCCTTCAGGTTCCTGCTTTTTCAGCTTCTCTATAATCTGAAGCTTGATCCAGGTGGTTTTGCCAACCTGCCTTGGGCCGTAGAGTATGCTGACCCCCTCCTTGTCGGGAATTATTTTAGGCCTCGAATATACCAGGGGGTATTTTTTCAATTGCCTTAAATGGCGATCCTCCTCGTGCCACCTTTTGCCCCTCCACCAGGGGTTCTGGGAAATTATGGTTTCAATTTCCATACTGAAACTATTGGAAAGGGGCATTAATAAGCCTTTTGATTATTGAAACTAGGCTTTCAATAAATGATTAATTATTGATACTACACATACAATAATACACAAAATCACTTCTTTTTTCGGCATCCTAAACCGCCAAAGGAAGGAAGAAAATCTGCTCGCGTGCACCATCGCCAACAGGTACCTTTGAAACCTGCGCCGGCTTGCCATTTTCCAGGATTACGCTGATTTTGCCCGATTCCCCCTCTGCGTTTTTCAATGTGATGAAATACTCGCCCTCAATCGGCAGGGCTTCCTGCGGCTATGACAGGTACAAGAGGAGGGTTTGCTGGTAAGGGGTTCTGATTTTTTTCCTTTTCAAGAGGCGAGCCTTGCCGGCTATGGCGTTAATGCGGATTTGAGCAGATATGTTAACAATTAGGCGGATTTGTTATTCCTTTATTTTCCTTACTTATAGGCGTTCTTCCTATGGACAATGTCCGCGATAAACAGGGTATTTTTCGCCTTATCCAATTTCACGAATAACCGGTAATCCCCAATCCGGATTTTGTCGAAAGGAAGATCAGTTAAGCCCTCAATAAATCGCCGGGGATTATTTCCGATCTCAAGTAGTTTTTTGGCAATCCGTTCCTTCATTATTTTATCCAGCGAGGCGAATGATTTATCCGCCCGATGGGAAAATTCTAATGGCATATGGGTTCAGCCCGCATCGATGCCGTATTTTCCAATTATCTTTTCCAACGGGATTGTGCGCCCCTCCTTGATGTCCTTAAGGCCCCGTTTTATCCCTTCTTTGGCTTCCTGCGTGAATTCACCCTCGTCATCACCAAGGGATGCATCCTCCATAAGTCTCCCCAAAAGCTCGTCATATGTCTCCCTTCGGTAGAGCCGGAATCCTTCAAGCCTGCGCTTAATTTTGGGGGAAACACTTATAGTCGAATATGCCATTGCTAATCACCTAACAAGTAGTTATTATCAATAATGATTAATAATGATCCGGTTATTTAAAAGGGCGGTTCGGATGGGCGCGGCTCAATTAATGCCTATTTCACATTCTCCCCACGATGCACACCGGAATATCCCTCCTTCGTGCTTTCACTTAATTTGTTGAAAATCAGCTGGGTTACCTTTGCGCCCTTCTTTAGCCGGATGCCATGTTCATTTCCAACAATTATTGCCGTCTCCCCCTTGCCATGGTAGCCGGGATCCCAAAAGCCATGGTGCATAATGCAGCCGGAGCGCATGAGGGATGAGCGCAGGATGTTTGTTCCCGCCAGATCAAGGGGGATTTTCACCTCCTCGGTGAACCTGATTTTGTAAATCCCCATTGGCAAATCCCACCAGCCCTTTGAATCCGTTGCAATCTCCTCAACTTCGCTCATTTTCCTCTCTGAATTGTCGAAATCAAACGCCCCCTGCGAGGTGAACCTGAAAATCTTCTCAACCGTAAGGTCAAATCCCGCCGGCTGCAGCTGCTCCTTCAAATCGATGTAATTTGAAATAAGCCCATCCTTCAAAATCCGATCCTCGATTTCGTGCTTTGAGAGCAGCATAAATTTTTACCCCTTTCCGAGTTTATAGGTTTGAGGGGCGGAATTTGCAATCCGCACAATTTTCCCCCTTGCCTTCAAATCCAGTTTTACCCATTCCAAAAACCATCTAATGGAACCTTTGAATTTTCCTTTTAGCTTTTTTTCCGCAATACCCGCCATTTCAGTATAAGTTGATGGCTTTTTCCCAACCTCTCCAAGGATTATTTTGCTAAAGGCATCATATGCCGTTTTATCAATGGCAACCCCCTTCCTGCCCAAGGGATGAATCAAAATCACTTTTTCCAAACTTTTTGCGGTTGTTTTGCTCATGAAAAAAGCGCTCCCGAACCATAATACGCCGATATTCCGGTTTCAATTGTGAATTTTGGGGCAAACCCGATCATCTTTTTCGCATAACTCATGTCGCATTCCGTGTGGTTCTGGTAGGTTTTGGCATAAGGGTTTTCAAAATACTCGATTTGGCGGCTAAAGGATGAAACCCGCATGATTAGGCCAATTAGCTCATTAAAAGAAGTCGCTTTCCCGCCGGCGCAATTGACAATGCAGCTTTTCCTGGCATTTGCAGCAAGCAAATTGGCATCCACCACATCCCCAACATAGATGTAATCGCGCTTTTGCTCCCCATCGGTGAAAACTCTTGGGTTCCCCTTTTTGATTTGCTGCGCAAGCTGGTAAACCATGCTCGCCATTTTTCCTTTATGGCTTTCCCCTTTCCCGTAAACATTGCAGTAGCGCAAACCAACAATCACAATATCTCTATTGCTATCAGCGAACAATTTGACGAATTCATCAAGTTCAAGTTTTGATTTGCCATAGGCATTTAGGGGCTTGCACTCATCGCTTTCCTTGAATGGGGGCCTGCCTGCGCCATAAACCGCAGTTGATGAGGCATAAACGATTCGTTTGCAGCCAGATTCCATTGCCCATTCGAATAATCGTTTTGCCTCATAATAATTTACCCTCATCATTTCCTTTTCGTCGGTTACTAGGGTGTTTGTGATTGCCGCCTGATGGAAGATCACATCGAATTTGCCTAAATCCGCCCAGTTGATTTCCCCCAAATCGCCAAGAATGGTTTTCGAAACCCCTATCGGAAGCGGCTGCTCATTTTTCATCCCGGCTGCAACTACCTCCCAGCCGTCCTTAAGCAGCCTTTCAGTTAGGTTCGATCCAATAAAGCCGGTTGCTCCGGTGACAAGTGCGCGCATGCTCAAAATTAGGGAGGGTGATTTTAAAAGAGAGGCTGGCTTTGCCACAAATAGACGCTACCAAGCCACCCGAAGCTACCTCCCAAATTCCTTTTAAAATAGCACATTCAACCCTAGTATGAGGGGTCATGTTTATGCTACGCAATAGGGAAAACGGCACCAAAACGGTTATTAATTCAGGATATCTAAAGCTACCTATGGCTAGCCAAGTGAATTTGAAATTTCCAGACAACCTGTTCAAGGCGGCAAAGCGCTATGCCGGCGAGCACGGATATCGGAACATGCAGGAGCTGATTTACGTGAGCGTTCGGGAGAAGGTGTTTAGGGAAGGCGAATTTGATGAGAGCTTCTCAGAAAAGGAGATCGATCTTATTGATAAAATCATAGACACGAGCATACGGAGGAGGCTGCTTGGGGATGAAAAAGACCTGAAAGCGGCGCTATCCAAATGAGCTTCACAATTAAACCCACATTTTTCTTCCTTGACCAGGTAAGGCAGCTTAGCGGTCAGTCGCGCCGTTTGATTGGGGAAAAGCTGGAACTCATCAAGCAAAACCCCTACAGATCCAAATCAATCCATTCGAGGATATTTTCAAGGGTTTTCCGGATACGGCTCGACCTCGATGGAAAAGAATCCCGCCTAATTTATGCGGTAATTGAGCCGGATATAATTGTCGTTTGCATACTTGAAAGAAAGAACGATTACAGGGATTTGGAAAAGATGCTCCTTAGGGCAATGAGAGGAGAGGGCTAAGGGAGTAATTAACAAAAAAACTCGACGTAAATATTCAACAAGCTAGACGGCAACCCTTAGAACAGAACCAATCGCATATCCAAGGAGAGCAGCTACTCCCCCAACAAAAGCCATCTCCAAGCCGGATCTCCAAGGAACGCCCGTTGTCTTTTTCGCCTTGATGTAGCCGGCTATGAAGAGCGCAAGGATGCTTGAAACAGCAGCAAGCCACGCAGCATTATGAATTGAAAGAAGCCCTATTTGGGGAATCGCCAGAAAGAAGGGCAATAGGGGGAATATTGAGCCGGAAACTGCGGATATGCCAACTATGAAGGCTTCCTTCCTCGCATACCCCAAATCCACCTTTTCAAGGCCCAACTCTTCACGCATCATGACTTCCTTCCATATGTCCTTGTTGCTTGCGATCGTATCCACGATTTTTGAAAGCTGCTTTCCCCGGAAACCCTTCTCATGGTAAATTCTAGTGACCTCCTCCCGCTCAATTTCGGGCATCTCCTCGATTTCCTTGATTTCCCGCTCCTCTTCCGCCTTGTAATAATCCTCCTCTGCGCGTGCGCTGGTGTAGGCGACGGCAAGCATGGAGATAGATTCGGTGAATGCGGCGGCAATTCCGGCGATTAATACGATTCGAGGTTCATAGGTTGCGGAGGCTACTGCCAAAAGCACTCCAAGAACATTTACAACCCCATCCTGCCCCCCAAGGATCACAGAAGCAATCAAAGCGTTCTTTTTCCTTGTTGCCAGGAACTTCTCATGCTCCTCGAGCCGCTTGCTTTTCTGGAGGGGGGTTTCATCCTTTTTTGTTGGCATAACGAAATAAATGAGGTTAAAACTATTTTTAAACACTGAAGTTGAAAGCCCCATGCGAGAATAGCAATTGCCTTGAGCCTCAAAAACAACTTCACTCATTCTTCTCGAAAATCATCTGCTTGTTCTTCTCATCGAAGGTAATCCGGAATTTCTCAAAGAACGGCATCCGGCCAAGAAGGTTATACCTGAATTTATAATCACGGGAAAATTCTATTGGGGAATTGAATGATTCGCCTCCGAAATCAACCTCCATATTGAACGCGTAGGTTTTGATTTCTCCGGAGATGCCCTTGATGGTTTTTACCGCTCCCCGTTCCAAAGGCAAGCCCAGCGCCTCTGCAATTTCGTGCCTGAAAAGCGAATAGTCAGCACCGCTGTCAATGAGGGCATCCGTATTGAATGTTTTACCCATTCTTTTCAGTGTTATTTGAACCTTCGGAAAGTACCAATCCTTTCCCTGAAGCTTGAGTTTGGTGTAAGGTACTATAAACTGCGGCACGAACATCAGTCCCTGAATAATATTACGCCGACATCCTGCTCGGAGGGTATTTGGGTTATAAGCTGCTTAGCGGGATCGACACTTGGCGCCTTAAGCAATTCCTTGAGCGAAGTTGCAGAAGCAATGATTTTGCCCTCCACCACCGCGACCCATTTCCCCAAATATTTGCTGCTAATATTGCTGTTGGTCGCAAGCCAGATGTGCGCATCCATCATTTTGTCCATATTGACCCCAATAGCTATTGCACCCAAAATTATTTAACTTACCTGCGCGTCACGTGATGCACTTTTTAGCTTCAGACCAAACAGACGTAGGACGTTCAATCAGTCGGTCAGGACACTAGACCAGAACTTAGAGCCCCCGGCGAGAGTCGCACTCGCGGCCTTTTCCTTTTCGATACCTTGTCACTTTTTTCTTTGGCGCGGAGCCACCGCACCTTTCTTTTCTAAAGAAAGGGGCAAGGCATACCAAGGAAACGCTCTACTGCTGAGCTACGGAGGCATGGGAGTAAGGTTTGGAAGCGAAAATTTATAATAGAGGCAATTAAAGGGGGAGAGGCGACACGAGTGGGGGATCTAATTCCCCGCAGATATATTAAATTACCTGCTTTTTGGGAGCTTAAATGGCGAGGTAGACGTTTTCCCTCTTGGCAATTCTGTGAACAAGTATCAAGCTTTCTTTCTTACGTATTTCGAAAACGATGCGGAATTCGCCAACCCGGATGCTGTGGAAATCGGCAGTCCCTTCCATTTTTTTCGAATCATAGGGATTTAGGGCTAATTTATCCATGGCTGCAACTATCCTTTCGCGATGACTAGATTGCAGCTTTTTCGCATCCTTCCTGACTCGTTTTGTGAACTCAACTTTCCACACTTGCAGGTCACTCCAATAGCTCCTTCCTAACCTTTTCCCAAGGATAGGTTTTCATCTTCCCTGCCTCCACGAGCCTTGCGCTTCTCTTAGCGTACCTTAAATCCTCTTCGTCTTCAAGCTTTTCAAGCAATGAATATTCCCTATCAAGCATTAAAATACCCATCCGGAGGGCCTCGCTTTTGGACTTGGCAAGCCCCTGCTTGACCGCCTGCCCGAGTATCGCATCAAGGGTCCCTTCAAAATTCACTACTACGTTCATGGCATTGCACCGCTATACTTAATTCAATAGTTATGTAAAGTATTATGGTTTCCATTATGAAAGGCATAATTAATAAGGGTTTTGGAGGGTTTGTATCATTTTGCTTTTCCCAACGCATTATTCTGGCCTTGCGACATCACAACCATTAAAAAACCGCTTCCGCATATGAATACTCTTTCAATTTTGAGTTCAATTCAAGGTGTTAGTTTTATGGGCAAGTTTCCAATCGCCGACAAGGCAATCATGGCAATCCTCATCTGCAGGAAGTGCAAATCGCGAAACCCATTGGGGGCGCAACGCTGCAGGAAGTGCAACTACCCCAATTTACGGCCCAAGAGGCAAAGGAAGAAGGAGGCCAAGGGCGGCGCTAAGTAAGTGACACCTCTAGGGGGATAATCCCCCTGCACGTGTCGCCGACCACCCCCTTATTTTCTTTGTTATTTCAAAGGTTTAGCGGATGCCCTATGCGTTTAAATCCGTCAATTTCCGCATAATATCCATGCAGGGGTTCCAGAGCCTGGTCAAATGGGCGGGACTTAAGGAAACTCTTTTCTTCTAAAGAAAAGACTTTCATGAGAAAAGAAGCCTTCGCGAAAAATCTTTGATTTTCCGCTTCGGCGTTTTAGGCCATCCCGTGCTGTAGAGCTTCGTGGGTTCAAATCCCTCCCCCTGCACTCCTACTGCTTCTGAGTGTGCACCCGAACCGAACATACTCAAATCACCCATTTTCCTCAAGCCAAGACCATGGCGAAGACGAATAAAAAGTCTGCTCCATTAGGCAAGCGACGGAATAGATTTCGTAGCGGACCAAAATTTCAAACCGTCCGCTAGATCGGGATAACTAATGTCGTAATCAAGGCTGAAATGAGCCCTATAAGGATGCCCCAGATGATCTGCCAGATGCTGTGCGCCTGAAGCTTTAGGCGCATATAAGCTGAAACCGGAACGAGCAAATAAAGCACGCCTGCAGTTGGTCCGAAAGCGGTAACATAGAGCGTAACCAATCCCGTCAAAATGGATGCATGCGCGCTTGCCTTGACGAAGAAATTAACAAGGTAATGGGCCGCATAGGTAACAAACAACCAAACTCCCAGGAAAACCAATACTGGCGACCCTAAATATTGAAACAGCAGAGTTGCAATACCAATTATTGCCATGTATTGTGGGTAAAGTTTGAATCTTAGCTCCCGCGGCGTTTTCTTATAAACATCCGGGTCTGGATGGAGACGAGTTAGGAAGAAATATGGAATTGCAGCAAACGCCAGCACCCCTAATATAATTGCATTGAATTGGCCGAGGTTACCCAAGGATTCCGGTTTCAGCAGTGCAAATGTTACCACGGCTATTGCGGAAAGCATTTCAGCTGTCATCAGGGATGTCCAGAATTCCAGTTCGTTTTTTTCAGCCATATCTATTCTTCCAATTCTCATACGATTTATACATATCGAAAATTACAGTTCTCGGGAATTCCCACCGCAAGTCACCTTTGGAGTACAAAAAGAGATCCCGCCAGATATGCTGTAGGAACGCGTATTTCAGGGCATCGTTCAAATATGCCTCCTCGAATTCATTAAGTTTCCTGGCCTTCGTATATCCGTTCATTAATGCATCATATTTTTCCGTATCAAGTGCATTGTTCTCGAAGCACCACCAGACTACGGTTTTCATCAGGTCCATAATGAAGGGTCCCTCGAAGCAATAGTCGAAATCTATTACTCCCGAAAGGGAGTTCTTGAGGAAAAGTACGTTTTCGGGTTTGACATCGCAATGGATGGGCCCGCGCGGCAGTGAGTTTGGTAAGCGCACCTCCTTCATGTCTTTTTGGAATTCTTTGATGAATTTTTCTTTATCCGGAAGGTCGCTTTTCAAAATGCTTATCTTATATGCTTGAAATCTCTTCCTGATTTCAGGCAAATCCTGCGATTCGCGCTTTCCTGTAGGTCGAAAATTTTCCGAAGCCGAATGAGCACTTCCTAAAAATTCGCCAATTTGAATCAAGCGATTGCTAGTAATAGCTGTTGGATGACTTCCTTCAATATACTTGAAAACACACCCCCAACACTGTTTGAATTTGAAAATCCGATCCCCGTTTTTCATGTAGATGATTTTCTGGACTGGCAATTTCCTGCTCCAGAGTTTTTTCAGGAAATCCAGTTCATACTCGATTTCAGATCTGCTCCTATGCCGGTTAATCCGAATCACATACTTGCCTTTGGCTGTGCTTATCTTATAACTCAAATTCATCTGGCCCATGCCCAGTCGTTGTATTCTTTTTATCCCTCCTATCGGATAGTTTGCCAAGATTCGTTTGATTTCTGACTTACTTACCGTATCTATCATGCCGTTCAGCCAATAACTCTATCAGCTCGTATTTAATAATAACTTCTTCCGCAAGAACCATCCGAACCCCTCCCGCGGAAGCAAAGCCCCAAATCCTCCGCTCCTTCACCCTAGCCCTTCAGCTCTCTGCCAAACCCTGGATAATTGGTGGAAAATATTCCCAAAATTTTGCCGTTAATTTTAAGGGGTGAAGTTTTACGCCTGTTCAACCCCTTAAATTTTCTAGCGCAATAGCGGTTTTTGTATTCTGAAACGAGTTCTCGATTTCTCCGCCTGGTTTGCTCCATATAATATATCTATATTATACGACTATCTCGCCTTGCCTCAAATAGGCCGATTTTTCTATTATCCTCTTTATTGATGCCAACAAATAGGCTTATATTGTGCAATTTGTTCTACTATTTAGTAGTTTAAACACCGCAATAGGCAGTGGTATTTATGGCGTTTTGGTCAAGTGATGCCGGACGGGTTCACAATGTACTATTATCTCGGCCAAGTCGAGTAATTTCCAGCAACGAAGTGAAGCGCGTTTGCAGGGCCGTAGGGGTCAAGTACAAGACCGCATTAGCAGGGCTTACGAGGGCTAAAGTCATTGTTCCCGTGGTCTTCAAGGGGATTTATTACGTCCGTGACCGTGATGAGCGAGACCTTGAAACTATCCGAAAGGATGCGTTGGATTCGGTTGCCCAGGCCTGTGCCCTTAAACTGGGCAAGGATTGGTATTTTGGATTGGCTACGGCGCTCTTTTTATCCGGGATTTGGGGTCAGCAGGCCCTGACTACGATAACCGTCATCTCAAAAAGACGCATCCAACGGAAAAGCCGCTTTGCGGGGATGAACGTCGAGTTCAGGCAGTTGGCCGGAGTGCCTTTTTCCTTGCAAGTGAGCCGCAAGGGGCATATCCGTTTCAGTGAGCCCAGTCGGACGGTTTTGGATTACGCTTATTTTGGAGCCCGCGACCCGAAAATGAGGGAGTTTGCCAAGGCCATTTATTTCGAATATTCTGCAACGGCAGGTGGCAAGGTTAAGCGGTTTTCAAGGATTCGCAATTTAATCCGGAAATATCCCCGGCTTTATGGGGTTTATCTGCGCAGGCTTTTTGAGGAATAATAATGGCAAATTCTGAGAAAATATCCGAAGAAAATCAGCCCCAGTCAGACCTGATGGAGGCTATCCAGAACAAGGAAACACCTGGAAAAGTCCGAAAAATGGCCGAAATCATTGCCGCCGTGAACAACCTGCCGGTTGGTTTGGTGGAAAAGGACATTTGGATTACCTACGCCTTGCGGGAAATCTTTTCCCTGCCAGAAGCGAAACATCTTGTATTCAAGGGCGGCACGTGCCTGGTCAAGGCCTACTGCGGGTATTACCGCTTCAGCGAAGACATTGACCTGACTTGGGCGAATGGGAAGGTCAGGGAGCATGCGTTCAGGAAGGCGATTATTGAGAAAGTGAGGTCGCAGCTGGGCTTGGAGTGGGATTACCACGACAAGGTGAAGACCGGCATGGCCGGCACCCATAGTGGCGGTATCATGAACTACTTCTTCCTAACGCCCAAGAACGGCTCAACGCCAAGCAAGCTCAAGATAACCGTTGCTTTCGATGAGAAGCTCTCGTTCCAAACCGAGCGCAGGAAGCTTAGGCACATCGAAGTCAACCGGGAGAAGGAGCGGGAGCTGGTGGCCATGTTTGACGACGTGGCAAGGGCCTATTTCGGGCCTTTGGAAGTCCCTTGCTATTCCTTGCAGGAGATTGGCGCGGAGAAGATCCGAGCTGTGCTTACGCGCAAGCTCCAGCCGGTGCGTTCTCGGGACTTGTTTGACTTGTACAAGATGGGTGGGGATAACCGCCTAGCCAAAATAGCGCCCCCTGATGCCGTCAAGGCCAAGCTTTTCTCTGCGCTCAAGATTCCCGCCTATGCTGCCGAATACAAGCGGAATATCGCTGACCTCCGAAATCATTTGCAGCAGCTCGCTGTGCAAGCGGCACTGGACCCGGTATTCATAGAAAAGCCCGACGTTGAAGCCTTGAAGGTCTTTGCAGAAAAGCTTGAGAAATACATTAAAAGTCAAGCGCTGTGAATGGCTGTTTCTTGGAATACGCCACGTTCAATGCCCTGGCACTAAGTAATCTCGATCAAATTTGTCTATGGCGGCCGTACAACGTTTTCTGGATTCAATGTCCAAAATGCGCATTTGCCTCGCAGATTGGAAAAAAATCCAACCTGTTACGAGTTTTGAAATATTCGGTAACGGAAGGGCTTTGGAAAGGAACGCATAGCTTAAATTATCCGCTCCACGTGATGCATATGCCGGCTTCCTCTCACGCCTGAAGCGCCTCTTGAACTGAAAGAGGCGTCTCCCTCTGGGGCACTCAAAGGCGCCAATTCAGCATCCTCCTCGTAGAGCGCATCTTCCGTTTACCCTCCTGTTTAACTCCTGAGGCACAACCGGCTTCGCCGTATAATTATTATTCTTTGCAAGCATTAGAAAATTATGGGAAGCATGCCGGTGACTTCATGAGCAAATCGTTCACCAAAACTCTTAAGGCGCTCTTTGCCTCTTCCCGGCCAATCCAATCCACCCTTTCTATTTCACAACCTCTTTTTGGCGCCTTCCTTGCAGTTGGCGCCGTTCCATCTCCCGAATTGATGATCCTTTTGGTTATTGGGAGCGCGGCTGGACTTTATGCCGTCTTTTCCATAAATGATCTTCTCGATTATAATCTTGACCGCCAGATGGTGGCAAGAAGGAAGCAGGTGGGATTTGACCTCGATTCGGTGTTAGCGCGGCATCCCCTCACGGCTGGACTTGTTACAACTAACGAACAAATTGCCTGGATTATTGCAATGGGCATCATTGCAATTATCATCCTCCTATCCCTTAGCACCACTGCCCTCGCCTTGTTTTTTTTAGCGATCTTGTTGGAAGCCCTCTATTGCCGCCTCGCATTAGTAACCGAATACAAGTTCGCCTTTGCAGGTGCCGTGGTTGCCGTCGGCGTAATGATTGGATGGTTTGCCGCAGGGGGAGGGTTTGCCGCCATACCCCTGCTCCTTCTTAGCGGATTATTCTTCGCCTGGGAAGTCGGGGGAAGAAACATCCCCAACGACTTGTCGGATGTGGAACAAGACAAACTTCTCGGGGTAAGGACATTGCCATCAGTTTATGGCGAAAAAACATCATCGCTATTGATCGCGCTATTTGGTTTCGCAGTTTTGATTGCA
This sequence comes from Microcaldota archaeon, assembly GCA_038046605.1. Taxonomy (GTDB): domain Archaea; phylum Micrarchaeota; class Micrarchaeia; order Norongarragalinales; family SBBD01; genus JACRGC01. The sequence goes on from JBBSVW010000023.1 coordinate 49,399, forward strand.
AATATTGCACTGGGGGTTTTACTTTCACTTGGCATGCCATATCTCGTTCTTTCCACCCTAGCAGGCATCGCATTCCTGATCCTTCCCGCCCTTTTTCTGATGGCAAACCCTTTGCCCAAAGAGGCACTGAAGTATTTCAATAAAGCCTCGATCTACCCTTTCTTCCTCTTAGCGCTCCTTGCATTTGTTTATGGAATTAATGCACCATGAAAAATTGCTTCCATTAGAAGGAAAAGATAAGCGGCCGGAGCAACAATCGAAATGCCTTTTTGCGGGGTTTGATTCAAAGGCCAAAGGAATAGAATAAGGAATAGAATTGAAGCGCCGGCTCGATAAATTGTGAACGAATTAAGGAGGGCTAGAAGCGTTCCAAGCATCAGAAAACCAATTGATAGGCCTTTTGCTCCCGGAATTCCAAATACATTTGAAATATTGGGCCTCCCTGTCCTGGAATCCGTTTCGGAATCCGCCGTATCCATCCACGTTTTTACTCCCAGTAGGATCAGGAAAACGGGGCCCAAAAGCGCTGCAAACGAATTCCAATCATTTCCATTTGCTACGATGAAAGCGCCGGACATTGCAAGCATTACTCCAGAAGGATAAGCAAGCAAGCCCGCAAGCAAGTTTCTGGAAAGTATTCGTGAGTACGACACTCCAATTGCCCAAGCGGCAAAGAGAATAGGAAAGAGAATTGCCCCAGCATTAACTGCAAGGTAGGCAAAGCCAACCAGGGCAAACGCTGAACTGATTATTGAAATCGCGGCCAGTTCGTTTTTAGTCAGTAATCCGGTGGCGCCATGGGCAAATGTAAACGACTTAAACCTATCTTCCTTTCTGATAAATTCATCTTCATATGTATCAAGGGCATGAACCGCATAGAGGCAAAAAAGAAGTGAAACAAACAAAATGGTTATTTCAAATGAAAAAATGCCATCAGCAAATAGCACGGCAAGGAAAACGCAGGTAAGGGTAGTTAAAAGAGTTAGGGGCCGCAATTCCCTTAACAGCCCCATTATTTTTCTATCCATTGATGTCACGCTTTGCGCATTTCATTTCTTTGGGCAAAAGCCCTTTTTATAGGGGTTTTTTAAGCCTCGGCGCCAAAATACCTCTCCAAAGCTGATAGAATGGAATACGAAAAGATGCTGGATAAGGTGTATGCGACCCTTCCCAAAAAGCAGGAGAGTGGGGAACGCTTTGAAATACCAGTAGCGGATGCCATATTGCAGGGAACCAAGACGTTTATCAAGAACTTCGATGCTATTTGCGCAAAAATCCGCAGAAGCCCCGAGGAGGTTTCCAAGTTCCTATTCCGCGAGCTTGCAATACCTGGCAAACGGGAGCAAAACGGGCTGATATTGCATGGAAAAATGAACATGCGCCTGGTCAATGAAAAGATCACGCTATATACCCAAACGCATGTGATTTGCAAGGAGTGCAAAAAGCCAGATACGCATATTGAAGCCCATGGCAGGGGGCCAAAGAGCCTTATTTGCGAGGCGTGCGGGGCAAGAAGCACGATTCTTGAATGATAATAAGGCAAAAAGAATTGAAAGCATGGATTGTGACGGGAAAGGATGAAACATTAACGGCTTAAATTTCAAAAATATTTTGGTGACAAAAATATGGACGCTCCAAGCGCAATTCCAGAAGTTCACATCCGCCTTCCAAGGAAGGGCGAAATTTTTGGCCTCGTCAAGGAGATGCACGGCGGGGGCAGGATGCGCGTTGAATGCGCCGATGGCAAGGAGAGGCTTTGCCGCATACCCGGAAAAATCAAGATGAGGGTTTGGGTCAAGGTGAACGATGTCGTGCTCGTCAAGCCGTGGGAAGTTGAGAGCGATTCCCGGGCGGACATTGCCTACAGGTACATCAGGCCCCAGGTCGAAATACTAACAAGGAAGGGGCTTTTGAAATTCAAGTGAATTCCGGGGCTAATTTTTGACTTGCCTTGCACGATTGTCGGAAAAGTGGGGGCAATTTGTTTTTATATCACTATTGATTACTCTATTTCATGTCCCTAAACAAGATTCGTTCCTTCGCCCTCCTGCTGCTGATTTTGGCATCCTTTTCTGCGGCGGACTTATCCTGCAGTTTCGCACCGGCGCAATATAGCGCATTTGCAGGCGTGGAAATCAACATCACCGTTAAGTTGATTGACGAGGACAATAAGACGCAAAGCGTAGCAATCGACTGCGGCACGGGCATAATCGCAGGAGGGCCGGGCCTTGGCCCGCCTGAGCAAACGCCAACCCCGATCAATTTTACATGCGCCTATCCCCAAGCGGGCCAATATAACGTTACAGGATGGATAATAATAAAAACGGGCGGGGAGACGAAAAGCTGCACGAACAATGCGACCGTTCAGGTAATGGCGGCGCCGGCAATTTCGCAAATTACCGAGGGAAACCAGACCCTCGCATCGATAGATATCTCATGGCTGACGGATCAGCCGGCGAATTCATCCATAAGTTTTGGGATAACCGACAGGGCCGGCATCGGAAGCGCCGAATTGAGGGTTCACCATTCATTGAAGCTTGCAAATTTGCAGGAGGGGAAAACCTACAACTACATAATCGAGAGCTGCAACATAGCCGGATGCACAAGCTCTGTTACCCGGGCGTTCATGCTTGTAAACATTTGCACCGTCCAGAATGCGTGCGAAACCTCGCCTAACGGCCCCCTATACCGGAAATATTCGCTGAATGAGACCGCCAGTTGCGAATTGAAACAAACCGATACTTGCACGGCAGGGGCAGGCGGATGCTGCGAGGCAACATGTGCAAACGATAAAGGATGCCTAACAACCGCCAGGGCAAATGCATGCGTAGACATATGCATAGAGGCAACACGCAAAACACTCAAAATAATAGGGGTTTGCACCGGATGCGGCATTAGCAATGCAAAGGGTGAGTGCGGATATTCCCAGAGGGTTTGTGATGCGGCAAGCAAGTGCAAAAGCACAAGTGATTCCATCAGCTGCGGGGGCGCAGCATACTATTGCATAGAGGAAAATGGCAATTTCGTTTGGAGCCAAAATGCCGCATCGTGCATCCCGGCATCAACTCCAGTTGCAACAATATCATCAGGAGGGGGAGGCAGCGGCTCCGGAGGCGGGAGTGGAACTGGGGCAACGCCAACTCCAACGCAAAGCATGCCACCAGGAAATTTGGATTCGGGACATGTGCCCATTCCATTTTTAGGCGAAACAAATCCGGCAGATTCACTTATTGGGATAGTTGATAATGAAACCATTGAAATAATAAAAAAATCGCCAAACAAGGAAAGCTACAACTTGATACAGGTCGTTTCCCACCAATTCGATCCGGAACTGATACGGGAGGGCGCGCGGGTCCTTCTTATTGCAACCACCGATTCTGAATCCCCCCTCAAAACTCCAAGGTGCTATCCCGCCCCGGCGGATCCAAGAAAAGCCATTGCCGCGGATTGCTCTTGCTCGGAAAACCTGGGCGGCAATTTCTCAAGGTTTAGGTGCGATATCATTCCCAAATTCCCAAAACTTCTGGCCGGAAGCTACACGATTGAATTGTCAAATGCGCTTGGCCAATCAGGCTTCCAGACAATAGAGCTGCCAATTGGGAAAAGCGCAAAACTGACAAGGCTCACGGTCAAATCGGGTCGCAATGAACTTTTGTTCTATGGCGCCATTTTCGCGGGGATGATGCTTATTTCTTACGCGCTATTCCACGTGCTTTCGAAATTTGAAAAAGCGGCAAAAGCGGGGGAAATCCTGCGGCAGCAAAAGCAAAAAGTGCTCTCCGACATGGAAACGCTAAAATTCCACTATTTGAAAAGGGGCATAGACTATGCCACCTACAATATGGCAATGATTCAAAAGCAAAAGGAATTGACGGAGATCAACACACGGATAGCCGAATCCCAAAGCGGGAAGGGAGGCAAAATGGAAGCGCCAAGTGACTCAAATGCGTGGGAGGGAAAAAAACAGGCATCGGGGATTTCGGGAAAGACGGATTTGCCGGATGCTGGAAATTCAGCGCCAAACCAAAGTTAATATATCCCCCAATAGAAGCGTTTTTATTGGAATCAATCCAGAAAATATACCTCCTGATGCTTATTGGGATTTGGGTGCAGGCGCCCATAAAATAAGGGAAATTTCGTTGCGCCTTTGGAAAGCTATTTTGGGGCTCGTAGCTCAGCTTGGTAGAGCGTTCGGCTCTTAACCGAAATGTCAAGGGTTCAAATCCCTTCGAGCCCGTGACAAAACTATGGGGGCCTAGCCCCCCTACTTTTGTCGGATCGTCACCCCCCAAATTTGTTTTGCGAATTAATCAAAATCAGATTCGTACTCGTGTCGCCCCTACCACCTTATTTACCTCTGCGAATTCAGCAACTCAAATTGCAATATGTCCTGTCGCCTTTATTCCCCAATTTGTTCATCGAACCATTATCATTTGAAAAAAGTTTTACATTTATAATTTA
>JBBSVW010000023.1:53869-74711 GCA_038046605.1 Microcaldota archaeon
CCCCCCCCACAAGAAAATATTAATCCCCAATCAGATTTTTAGCTTCTTTTTCAGGGCGGCAAATATCTCTTGGGAAATTTTGCCCTTTGTTTTGAGCGTACCATTTTGAGCACAATTAATCACAATCCATTTCCCCCTAATTGCTTCCCTCAGGTATAGGCTGCGCACCTCCTCCTGGTAGCAAATGTCCCTTTCATGGATATCAATTTTTTCTCCGCGCGAAATCAGCAATTTGCGGGAAACTGCTACCGGAAGGTTCAGGAAAATAACGGCATCAGCGAAAGGCAGGCGGCCTTCCACGGAATTGAACCATCCGATAAACTTTTCCCTTTCCGCCTTGTTTGCAATTTTAGCCGCCTGGTAGAGGTTGCTTTGGGAGTAGCGGTTGCAGATGATGTATTTGCCAGATGTTAGCATTTTTTCCAGCTTACCCAGGTACTGGTAGCGGTCAAGGGCATAAAGCAGGGAAACAGCCTCGGGGCTTAGCGCATCCCTTCCCCCAAGCCCACCCTGCAGGTAATCCTTTATCAATTTGCCAAATTCGCTACCGTAGGTTGGAAAATTTATTATTTCTGCGTTCTGTCCGCCGATTGATCCCAGTTTTTCCGCCAATAATTTTGATTGCGTTGCCTTGCCTACGGCATCCGTGCCCTCTATTACGATAAGTTTTCCGGCCATATATTTCACATAAAAGTATGAACTATCACCGATACGAACGGAATCAATAAATTGTCATCAATGTGGAAGTCAAGAGTTTCTATGATGGCAAGTATTGCGGAATAGGTTAGCGCCGATAGGCCAATAAAGGGAAAGGCCGCAATGGAAGCCGCCGCAAAAAAGGCAATTGCCCCCTCCCAGCTTTTCTTTCCATTCCAAATGAGGCGGTTTTTTCCCCATTTCATCCCAATCATTGTCGCCGCCCCATCCCCGGCGGCAAACATCGCAATTGCCCCTAGCATGAAATTGAAATTGCCCGAATATGAAAGTATCATCAGGATGCCAACAAGGTACATCAGCGGCCCCCTGCCGGGGAAGATGTCGTTTTTCCTATCGAATTTGGCTAAAATATGATTGAAAGGCCCAATCCACATTCCAAGCATACGCATATTGATTAGCATCATGCCTGAAATCAGGAGCGCAAGAAGGATTAGTTCAACCGATAAAAGCCCCTCTTGATTCAGTCCAAAAAAGTAAAGCATCCCAATTATTGCAAAACCGCCAAGGATGTGGATTATCTGCCGGCCATTTTCCAATAAGGCAAGAGAGCGATTCTTTTTTTGCCTATATTTTTCCGCTTGATTATGCAACCTCTCGAGTGCAAAGTAAACAAAAAGGCCAAGCGAAATGCCCCCAACCACCTGGTTTAGGGTATGCACCCCTAGGTAAATGCGCGAAAAGGCAATCAATACCGAAAGCGGAAGGAACATGAAAAAAGCGAAGCTGCCAAGGGTTGCCGCGGGAAGCAGGATGGACGTAATCGTATGTCCCGAGGGGAAGCCGTAATCGGTGCAATCAACAAGGGCGGGAAGGATTTTGCAGGGCCTATCCTCCTGGTAGAAGGTCTTGAGGGTGGCGGTTAGGATGATCACGACAAGGAAGGAGAGGATGAGGATGCGCCGGTTCCTCGAAAATGCAAGTGCCAGAAGGGTCAGGAGGAGGATTATGGGATAATAGTCCTTCTCCAAAATTACGGATATAGACCTAAGCGCGATCTCAATAACGTTCATGGAAGGGGTAATCTTTTGCTTTTAATAAACATTGGCAGTTGGCATTGGGCAGGTTTAAAATAGGCTTTTTTGTACTCTTTTTATTCTTTCCCAGCTCTAATCTTCGTTGCTGCCTAGGTAACTCAGCTTGGTTAGAGTGCCAGACTCATAAGGAATACCCTTACGAGTTATGAGCTAAAAAAAGCGATGATAAATAATGGGCATTCGTGGCATCTGGAAGCCGAGGGTTCAAATGTCTGCGGCGGGGGAAGCATCCCCCTTGAGCAGACTGCCCGCTCCCCCTCTTGGAGCGCAGTTTGTTTTGATTCGCGCAGGTTTTTCTTTGGCGCGGAGCCATCGCACCTTTCTTTGAAAAAGAAAGGGGCAAGGCGGAAAATCCCTCCCTAGGCATTTTATTTTTCCTTAAATAAAAGTGGCAAAATGGATCAAAAGGTTGTGCCAATTATCCTGATTGCGCTAGCCATGCTCATCTCCTTCAATTTGGGCTATTTGCTCCTTCCATCCCCAAAGGCAATTTCGTTTAGCGCGCCGGCAATTGGCTCGCTTGGAAAGGGAAGCCTGATAGATTTTGAGATGCGCATCACGCAAGGAAGCGGCAAAACCCTTGTCAATATACAGAATGCGGATTTCAAGGAGGATGTGGAAAATGCCCTTCGGAAGGCCAGGTTCAATGCGGATAGGTATTTGGGGATCTCATCTGGGCATTTTGATATTTCGCTATCCGTCAAGGGGGAGGGAAACATGGTTTCAGGTGAAAGCGCAGGAGGCATGTTTGCGGTTGCAATAGTTGCGCTTGCTACTGGAAGGGAACTTCGGAACGATGTTATCATAAGCGCCGTAATTTTGGAGAATGGCAACCTGGAGGAAGTCGGGGGAATTGAGGAGAAGATAATTGCTGCAAAAGAAGGCAAGCGGAATGTGTTCCTTGTTTCATCGGGGCAAAAAATCAAGGACGAGCAGGAAGTAACGCAGGGGATACGCATCATCCGCGTCAGGAACCTTGAGGAGGCAGTAAAATACCTCTTGAAGTGAATGATTATTTTCTGATGGTTCGGCTGGCCAATCCAACAACGTTTATAATGGCAAAAACGTAATTTGTTTGGTCGATATGTGGAGGGTAATTGCAGCGTTCCTACTTTTGCTTGTGCTAGCTGCAGCAGCGGCAATCAAAAGGGAGGGATTCTACTGGATTTTCGCCCTTTTTTGCGCATTCCTTGGGATTGGCATATTCATCTATTTGACGGTCATCGTAAGGAAGGATAAGGAGCATAAAACCGAATTGGCCGACATCAAGAATGCGATGGGCCAAACAGCATTCGCATACGGAATTGGCTCGAACTCGAATGGAAGCGATGAACCCAAGTCTGTTCCAGTGATTGAAACATACAACATATCCCAGCCGGGGCATCCAGCTGATTCGCCCCAGCCAAATGAGATCCACGTGCCAGAAGTTGAAATGCCAAAAGTTGAAACTGCGCAAATTGAAAAAATTGAAACTGCGCCCATTGGCCAAAATGCGGATGGCTCCAATAAGCTGCATAGCCAAACGGAAAAGGAATACGATGAAATAAAAGCGGGCGATGGGGATTTTGGCCAAACCGCGCCCGACCTGGCGGCAATTATTGCAAAAATTAAGAAGGATCAGGATGATGGAAAAGCAGGCTAGCCAAGTTTGGTTCTGATGCGTTTTTCCCTTCGATTTGATTTGGTATTTTCGTTTCTTTCCCTCTCGAATTCTTCCTCGGAAACCTTATTTAGGAACACAAGGAAAGCCGTGAAAATGAGCCCAGAGTTTTCCGGCCGGCTTCCGTAACTTCTGATTTTCCAATCGCGAATGAATGCATCTGTCACGCGTTCAACCCTAAGTTTCAACCTCTCGGCTTCCATCACGAATTTGCCTGCCTGCTCCACATTTGGAAGGTACCCAACGATCCAGCCGCCCATTTTAAGCGATTGCTTTGCATGAACCAGGACTTTTTCGCTCTCTGCCATATCCAGTGTGATCAGATCAGCTTCGGTTTCATCAAAACCTTCGAATGCATTTTTCTCCTTGAGCTCTATGACTTTGTCCAGCCCTGCCATTGCAATATTTTTCCTTGCCAATTCCGCAAATTCGGGCCGGTTCTCATAAGTGGTGATTTTTCCTTCCGGCGCAACGATGCTACCAAGATGGATAGCCAAATAGCCGCTGCCGGCGCCGGCATCAATCACCCTATCGCCGCTTTGCAAACCGGTCAAACCAGAGATTAGTGAGGCATCCTTAAGAGTGATGATCTGCGGGCCGCGCTTTAATTTTCTCCAGTTGCTGCTATCGAACATAACACGTATCCCTCGAATTAGAAATTTTCAACTTATTATTTCTTTCAGTGCAACAGTCGCATAGCTTCCGGAAGGGAGGGAGAATTTTAGCCGTATTTTCCTCTTTCCGGCCTTCTCATATTCTTCGCAGGCAAAATCCTTCAGGTAAACGAAATTGGGGCGGAAGGCTCCCTTGGAGTTCAACTCCGGCGTGCTTTTCATCACGAATTCCTCCTTTTTGATTTTCTCCTTTGCCAGAAGTTTCTCCTCATCCTTCGAAAGCACGGTTTGGAAACCGATTAATTTGCCCAAAATTACGGCACGATTTTTGGCTATTAGTTTTTTGACCTCATTTGCCTGTACCCTTGATTCGATTTTCAGGGGCATCTCAACTTTTGGGAACCCAAGTTCATTCAATTCGCAATAATAATCCCCTATTGCCGGCTTTAGCAGCTTTCCCTTCTTAATGCGCGCCTCCAATATTTTATTGAACAGCTCGCTCTGGTAGGCGTGGATGAACAATAATTGCAAGCTCCTATGCAATTTCCGAAATGCGCCAAGGAAATCATTTGGGTTTTTTGAGAGATGGAAGAGCATATACTGCTCATGCCTGAGATAGCGCGGGAAAGTGTTTAGCGCCTCATGGAAATTCATGCTCTTTTCCAGAAGCCTCCTTGCCTTCGAGGAGGATTCATCCTTTTCACCCTCATCGGTGTAGCATAGGTAGTTTAGAACAGCCTCCTTGAATTTGCCTTGAATTAGGAATTTGCCAACAGTTGCGGTATTCTTCCTCGCGCTCCCAAACCGCTGGTCGCCAAAAGGGTTGGGAATTGCATAATTTTGCTTTTTGAGCATAGTTTCGATTCTTTCGGCGCTTAAATGCTTGAATTGCGCGCTTCCAATATTTTCTTCGGTAAGAATGATGGTAAAGCGGTTGCCGGAAAGCGCCCCCAATTTCACCTTGTCATTTGCAATCCATGCCCCAAGTATTTTCATATCCCTAATGCCCAGGGATTGAAGGCGTTTTGGCTCAACTGCGAATGCGCTGCAAAGCTGGGTGGTGATTGCGTTCCTATCCTTGTTCCCGGCGAAATTGATGCGGCTGGAATTGATGTGCAGCCTATCGGCAATTTGCCGGATTGCATTGCTTGTAGTCCAGAGCTTTTTTTGCAACGCAAATACGGTGAAGAAATTGTTCGTGCTATGAAGCTTTTCATCGGGGCGCAAATAGGGCTTGTCGAGCTCGATCACATCCCCGTTCAATGCGATCTCCTCTACGATGAAATCTTCAGGTGCGAATTTAAACATATTGAAGATTTAATTCGCCAAAGTAAATAAAGGGGTAGAGGCGACTACGAGTAGGGGAGTTACTCCCCTAGAGGTGTCAATTGCTTCAGGTTGGAACTTGAACATTGAAGAATTAGGCTATTTCAGATTAAAAACCGCTTCAAATGTCATATTTTGCCAGGTATTTGACGCCAAAATCAGTCGAATACCAAAACCAATCCGCAAAAGCGTGGGATCCATACGCTATGGCTGCGAGAACTGCAATTTCCAACGAGCCTGAAAAAACGAATGCAAACATTGCAAAAAGTAGAATGTACTCGATTGACAAAAGCCATTTCCCCTTTGAATACCATTCTTTCCTGAATTCCGATCGTGGATGCTGCTTATACTCCGGCGGCGAATAATACTGCGATTTGAGGAAAAGCAAAAGGAGGATTGCGGCAATTCCGGCAAAAAGGCCCATTGCCCAATCTCCGGAACTCGTAAAACCAAAAACATAGGCTGCGCCAAATGAAATTAGGGCGGCACCGATGAATTCCCATTTCTCATGCGTAAAATCGGGGAAAAGGCCGCCGAATACCGCAAGTATCCAGACAGGCAGGGAAAGCTCGACATTCATTGCAGATGCACTCCACATGACAAGGAGGAAAGTTAGGATGAAATGCGACAGCGGGCCCATAGTAAGTAATACTCACGGAAGGGTTTTTTTAACGTAGGGGATAACACTTGTTGGATAGCATGGCAGCATACAAGCCAACAGGCAAGGATTGGGTATGGGCGCACAGGAGGAACATGTCCCTCCTTCAGGTGAACATATTTGCCGATGGGCTCGAAGGGAAGGGCTATTTCCCGGCAGTCAGGTTCAACCGCAAAAATTACCTGGCAAGGATTGTGAAGGGGGAGGGCGCCTACATTTACTACGATAATGGCGAGCTGAAACGAAACACACAAGCATTCCATAGGGATATGACAAATGGCAGGTGCACACCCAAAAAATTAAGGAGGCTGTCGGAGAGGTTTTTTTCCGATGCGAAAATTGCGGTTGGAGAATTTAGGGGAAACCTTGCGGATATGGATAATGCCGCATTGCTTTTGCGATTCAAAAAATTCAGGCGGGCAATGACAATTGGCCCGATAATTACAGTGCAATTGTGGGGCATCGAATCTTGCTGGGATCCAAAATTTGCCCTCCCAAAATTCCTTGAAAAACGACTTGGAAAGTTGGGGAAGGCAAATGATTACCAAAAATGCATCGAAATTCTTTCAGCCGGGGAGGGGAAGAGCATTCCGCTGCTGGAAAGGGAAAGTTTCCTTTCAATTGCATGCAGGATGAAAAATAATGATGAGGTAAGAAAAGCAATCCAAGCCGGTTCTGCAACCAAAATCAAGTCAGCATTTGAAAAATATCCCAAGCTGGAGAGGGATTTTAGTAGGCACATTAACGAATTCGCATGGACAACAACCGAATACCAAAGCGAGCCATGGGGCAGGGGAAAATGGCGGTTAGCAATGCGCCGTGAAATGGGAAGGGATTGCAAAAATGAGCTGGATGAACTTTTGCAACGCCAAAAAAATGCAGTCGAGGAAAACAGGAAGTTGTTGAAAAGATTGCAGCCTCCTGAAAAAATAATGCGCATCCTCCTTAACCTTGAGGAATTCATCCGGCAGAGGGATTGGGCAAAGGGGGAATATTCGGCAATTTACCTGAAATGGCAGCCGCTTCTTAACGAATTGGCACGGAGGATGGGATGCAGGGTGGAGGATGTTACTGCGCATACCCTGGATGAAATTGAAGAGTTCCTAGAATCAGGCAAGAATATCCCTGGAGAGGAAATTGCTCAAAGGAAACGGGGCTGCATTGTTATTTCCATTGGTAAGCCGTTCCATGCTCATTCAAATGGGCTATTGGAAATTGAAAGGAAGGAAAAATTGGCACCCGAAGGAATTGAACCAAAAAACCGAACCGAAGTATTTGGAATTGTGGGTTCGTCTGGCTATGCAAAGGGAAGGGCAAGGGTGGTAAGGGCGCCCGAGGAGATTGATTTGGTCAAGAATGGGGAAATCCTAATCACGTACATGACCACCATGGAATTCACGCCGGTTTTCAAGAAAGTTGCTGCGGTCGTGACAGACGAAGGCGGGCTCTCATCACATGCGGCCATTGTAAGCAGGGAATTCGGGCTTCCGTGCATTGTTGGCACAAAGCGGGCAACTAAAGTTTTCAAAACGGGGGATATCGTCGAGGTAGATGCAAGAAAAGGAATTGTGAGGAAAATCACCCCTTAGAAATTATTCTTATTGTTCCAATATTGGCGTTAACTTCTATGAGATCCCCATCTTTTAGGATTTTGGTAGCAAATTTTGTTTGGAGCACCGTAGGTGTTTTGAACTCCCTTGCAACCGTAGCCGCATGGGATATAAGGCCGCCCATATCCGCCACAATTGCGGCAGCGAGCTTCAAGTATTGTGTGAGCTCAGTAGAAATATCGTGAGATACCAAAATATCGCCCTTGCGGAACTTATGATGGTCTTTTTGAGAACGAATTATTCTTACAATTCCGATTACTTTTCCGGGATAAACTGCAAGGCCCCTTAATTCTTGGTTTTGAGCTATCACTTCCTTGCGGATTAGCTTTTTTGCCATTAAGTATGCGCTTTTTCCCGAATAGATGGTTATTTCCCCATTTACCATAAGGACTGCTCGCTCACGCATCCTTTTCAGCATCATATTCCTATCTGCCTTCCTTTTTTTCTTGAGCAGGTAGGCAATTTCATCTGGCACAAGGTATTGCACCTCAAGCCAGGTAAGCCCCAGCCGTTTTCCAATTTCAGTCATTAAGGGGCGCATTAGGAAAAGTGCATTCACCATGATTTCCTTCGTATGGTCAAGCACAATTGCCATTTGCTGCATTGCTTGGACCAGCGCTTTAAATTTTCCATTTGGATGCTTCAAGAAAAAGCGCTTTTGTTCGTTTAGGACCGCCCTTAACATTGCCTTTGGAGATTTGGATAACCCCACCATGCCTTCAAAATTTGCCATCCTCTTTCTTAGTTGCAAACGGTAATCGTTTACTACCCATGGATCCATCATATATTCCATATGGAACCAGCCGCATTCCTTTTCGAGTCGATGTAGCCCATCGATTGCGTTCTTTGAGGAGATGAAACGGTCAAACTCCCTAGTTGCGGGCTTTCTTTTTGAAAAATGGCCGATGAATTCGGATTCAATTTCCCAAAATAACTGCTCCTCCTTTTGGGGCAGGCTCTGGCGGGGCGGAACAAGAAGCATTGAGGAAAATTTCAATAGGCTTTGGGGGTCAGCACGTTCTTTACGGCTAAGCGTTTTTTCCAATTCTTGGTTGAAATAGTCTTTCATGTTTTGGGCAATCAACCCAAAAATCATGGGTGGGTGGTTCAGGAAGGCACGGCGGTATGCAAACTCGAGTTCGTAAATAAGCTGCGCATTCGAAACGCCCCGGTACGATTTATTTAGCCTTTTTTGAAGTTCGGCAAATGGTTTTTGATAGAAAGCAATCAAATTCTTGAAAAATCCCTCCGAATATCTACCTTTTTCAAATTCCCGCAATTGTATTTTGAGAAGTTTACCAAATTCGTCCTCCCTTAGGCAAAAGGCGGCCAATTCTCCCCTAGCATGGGTGAAAAAATTATGGAATTTGACATCAGTACCTGGCATCTGCTCATTCATAACAAATGCCGCGCCATAATTCGAAAAAAGCGGCTTGTTGCGGGAGCCTATATCAAAATACTTGGCAGCCATAAAGGATCAATAATGAATAAATTAGGAGCGTATTTAAGCTTATTTTTCCTAATAGCTTAGCTCTTGGTTCTAATAGCTATGGTTAGTATCAATATGCTTGCCAAAGTGATTGATGGGAATTGGAGATAGGATTTTAAGAGCAAGGATTAATTCTTCTTTGCAAATGAACTTAATTGCTAAAGTGGTAATATGGAACTCCTCCCGATCTCAAAATCAACCGCAGACGCGCTTACGAAGAACGCATCCAGCCTCCTTAAGCAGGTGGAAAAGAAGGGCGAAGTCAAAATCAAGCTCAATAGCGATGGAAATTTGGAGCTTGACGGGGAGAGTGGCAACATCTGGGCAGCTGAGCAGGTGATCCGTGCGCTTAATTTTGGCTTTTTGCCACAGCAGGCTTTTAAACTTTTCAGCGATAACTACTTCCTCGAAATCATAGACCTAGCCCTTGTGCTCTCAAACCAAAAGGCAGTTGATAGATACAAGGGGCGCATAATTGGCGCAGGTGGGAAGGCAAAGGCAACGCTTACAGAGATCACCGGCGCCTACCTTGCCATTTCGGGCAACAAGGTTGCGGTCCTTGGGGAGTACGATGATTTGCAGCTTGCAAAAGAGGGGATTTTGCGCCTTTTGGAAGGCTCGCCGCATACGGGAGTATACAATTATCTGGAAAAGAAGAATAGGGAAAGGAAGTACAACATGAAGGGAATTGAACGAAAGTGAAGGAATTTTATTCATAAATAGGAAGGGGAGAGGCGACACGAGTGGGGAACGCTTCCAGAACCTTCGAGGTTCTGGGCGTGCTAAGAACCCTCGGGGTTCTGACGCAACGTAGTTGCCCCATAGGTGTCGAAGATTCGGGAAAGGAAGTACAACATGAAGGGAATTGAGCGCAAGTAATTTGTGAAAAAACGGAAATAAAAAAAGGAAGGAATTAAGAACAACTAGTATACTCATCAAAACCTGCAAAAATTAGTCATAAAGCATTAGTGGTTTTACCAAATGGTTCAAAACAAGCCAGACCCCAGGGAAATGGCAAGGAATGCAATGAAGCTAGCGGTCACCAAATCCGACCAGAAAAGGGATGCAGATAAGGCATCACAAACAAAGCCCGTAAGCAGCAGTGCTGGCACTCAGGGCGCTGCCGCAGCAATAAAATTGGATACTGGATCGACCCCAAAAGGAGCAGCTGGCGTTAGCAAGGAGCAATCATTTGAGGAACTAGAGCACCAGCTTGCAAAGGATTACAAGGAGTATTCCGTTGCTGAATTCTTCAAGAAGAACAGGCAAATGCTGGGCTATTCCGGAAAAGTCCGCTCATTAACAACAATCATCCATGAATATGTAACAAATTCCGTTGACTCCGCGGAGGATGCAAAAATATTGCCCGACATCAAGGTGGAAATCCAAGAGCTTAACGACCACCTGAAGGTAATTGTCGAAGATAATGGGACTGGAATCCCAAGGTCCAAGGTTGGAAACGCGCTTGGAGAATTGCTTTCTGGAACAAAATTCCACCAAAGGAGGCAAAGGAGGGGCCAGCAAGGAATTGGGGCAAAGGGCGCAACGCTTTTTGCGCAGATCACTACCGGTAAGCCGACAAAAGTCAAAACCAGCATTGGCAACTACAAAATTTTTGAGTGCGAAATCTCAATTGATGTCAAGAAGAATTCGCCCATAATCACTAATGAAAGGGAATATAGCGGAAATTACCGCGGAACGCGCATAGAGGCCGAATTTGCGGAGGTCACATACAACAGATCCGAATATTCGGTGTACGAGTATTTGAGGATGACGGCTATAGCAAATCCGCATGTGCAAATAACACTTATTGAGCCAACCAAGGAAATAATCGTCTTCCCAAGGGCTAGCACCAAAATACCGCCCAAGGCGAAGGATTCCCTCCCACATCCGCTAGGAATTTCAACATCGGATCTAATGGATATGGCGCTTATTTCCCCAAATCGGAAGATTTCATCCTTCCTTCAGCAGGAATTCACTAGGGTTAGCTCGGATAAAACAAAGGAGTTGGAAACGCTTGTGAATGCAGGAATCGAGCCGCAGATAACGATTTCGGGGCATAAAGAGCCAAACCCAGAATACCTGGATTTTGGAAGGCAGCCGGGCACCATGCAATGGCCCCAAGCCGAGCGCATTGTTGCAGCGTTCCAGAAAGTCAAATGGATAGCTCCGGAAACAGATGTTTTGATCCCAATTGGAGAAGAGCAATTGCAAAAGAGCCTAAAGAACCTGCTCAATCCCGAAACCATGAAAATTGTTGTGCGAAAGCCGCACGTGTTTAGGGGAGGCATTCCATTCATGGTGGAGGCTGCAATCGCATATGGAGGGAAAGCCGGTGGGGAAGCATCGGCAGCGCAAGCAAAGTCAACTGAAAAAGCGCCCGGTTTGCAGAGGGTTGGGGAGGTATTGAGGTATGCAAATTCCGTTCCATTGCTATTTGATGCCGGTAGCTGCGCAACCATGGAAGCCGTAAAGAGCATTGATTGGGCAAGGTATGATTTGCGCAAATGGGAGGAGATGCCAGTTTCTATTTTCATCAATTTCGTTTCCGTCTATGTGCCATACACCGGCGCTGGAAAACTCGCGATTTCACAGGAGGAGGAGATCATTGAGGAGATTAGATCCGCGCTCATGGAATGCGCGAGGGATATTTCAATGTACCTCCATTCGCTGCAAAGGGTGGAGGACCAGGAGAGGCGAAGGCAGATATTCTTCCGATACATCGGGGAGGTTGCTGAGGCGCTCCACGATATCAAGGGAACAGTTGAAAAAGTCAAGATACAAGAAAAGCTCCGGAAAATTGCGGAGGAGCGCACTAAAATTGCTGAGCAGGAAGAGGAATTGGAGGAAATTGGCGTAGATGAGGATATGAAGAAGGAAGAGGGGGAGTAATAGAATTGGCAAGGATCGGTAAAATCGGAAAATGAATTTCAGGGAGATCATCAAATTCGAAATAAATAGGTAACAATTATATGGCAGAAAAGAAGGACATCGGCGGAATGGCAAAGCGCGAGAAGAATCGCGGGGAGATACTGGTTAGGATTGGCAAGTTCGCAGATGATCTTGTTGATGAAATTGAAAAGGGCGACAATCCGCATATCGATATTCCGGTCCGGGGGAGCAGCAATGTGGCTTTTGATGAGAAGAACAAGAAAATCGTCCTTGGAAGCAAGGTTGCAAAGAGGTATTTGTTCAATGTTTCACATGCCAGAAGGTTCATGCAAACTATGCTTGTTGCAAGCTATGTGAAAAAAGACCTTTTGGAAAACAATTTGACGGCAACGCTCCGGGACCTTTATTATGCCAAGAAAAGGACGATCCATGGCACAAAGGAGGATACGATTGATGAGCAAAAGGAATCCGACCTTGCAATTGTGGATTTTGAAGTGGCCCTTGATACATTCAGGGAAATGCTGCACCTGCGTGCCGAGCCTAAGGGCAGGATGGCTGGCATGATGACAATTAAGGATTATGTGCGCGAAAGGGAATCGCTTATCGATCTTAGCAAGCTTGGATCCGGCGGGCTTGCAGTCCCCTCTATTGTCGAGCAAATCGAATTTGTGGATTATGATTTGGATTATGTGCTGGTTGCAGAGAAGAATGCCATCTTCGATAGGCTCAATGAGGACGAGTATTGGAAGAAGAATAAATGCCTATTGTTGACAACCGCAGGGCAGGCGGCAAGAGGGGCACGCAGATTATTGCAAAGGCTAAGCACGGAATTGAAACTACCAATTTTTTGTCTCACAGATGCAGACCCGTACGGGTGGTACATCTATTCAACAATGAAATACGGAAGCATGGCACTTGCGCACGAATCCGAAAGGCTGGGATGCAAAGAGATGAAGTTCCTTGGGATGAGCATTTCGGATATCGAGCACTATGATTTGAAGGCGGTCACAATCAAGGCAAAGGAAGTCGACATAAAGCGCGCAACTGAAATGAAGGCGTACGATTGGTTCAAGGCAAAGGAATGGCAAAAGGAGATCGACAAATTCCTGGATAAGAAAATAAAGGCCGAAATCCAGTCCCTTAGCTCTAAGAACCTGCAATACATCTCAAACACTTATTTGCCGGAAAAGATTAAGAATCAAGACTTTTTGCCGTAATAAGTTAGCTGTAAGCGGGCACAGGCAAATATCTTTTTCCACCCAATACAACCGCTATCACTTTCATCCCCATCCCCTTAAAATTCCACATATCATTATTCCTAGAGGTGGTTTTATGGCTAGCAAAAAGAAATTACTGGTAATGAACAGTTTGGACCTTGTTTCAACAGGTCAGTTCAGCGCGGCAGTAATGGCAGTAACCGGCTTTTTTCTGGGGCTATTCCTTGGACTCGCAACCGCGATTTCAAATCCACTCGTTGGCGTGATGATGATAATTGGCATCCCCATTTTTTATGGAATATTGGGATTCATATCGGGCTTATTGACCGGCCTTGTTTACAATTTATATGCAGCAAGGTTTGGCGGCATCAAATACGAAGTAACCGAACTGTAAATTCTTATTAGACGCCAAGCCCGGCCCGAACAAAGCTCACGGCAACCGCAATCAGCAAAAGGCCCATCACTCTCGAGCTTATTTCGACGATGTTTTGGCCAAATAGCTTCAATAGCTTTTGCGAATTGAGGAGGATTATCCAGTTTGCAAACAGCGCGGCGCCGGCGGCAACCAGGGTAAGCAGGATGCCATCGGAGGCCGCAAGCACTATCACGCTCGTAATGACCCCCGGGCCGGTGATGAGGGGAACGCCGATGATGGTCGCCGCAACGTGGTAATCCTTCGTTGCTTTTTCCTTCTTCTCCCAGCCGAAAACCAGTTGTGCGCCCAGGATGAGAAGCACTCCGCCGCCGGCGATCTTGAAATCCGAGAGGCTGATGCCGAAAAAATGCAAAATAGTGTTTCCGAAAAACAGGAAAAGCAAAACTACGCCGGTGGCGACCATGAGCGCCTGGTTCGCGGCCTTGATGCGGTCCCCGGATTTGAATTTTGCGGTCAATGAGAGGAAGACCGGAATGCTCGCAAACGGGTCCATGATGGCGAACAGCAGCACGAACGCCTGCAGGAACGGCCCAACGGGAAAGGATTCGAACATGGAAGGGGTATACTCCGCATCTTAAAAATTATATCGCTTTTATTTTTGGGGGGAAAATGGGAAAAACGCAGCAGCTATTTGACAGGAATTTGGGGAAGTTCGGTAAGATAGCGGAGGAAAGGGCAATAATTGCACTGCAGGACGATGCGAAACTTGATATTACAACTAAAGCGCTAGGCTTGGCGGGGAAGGCGCACGCATCAATAATCGCCGAAGAAGCCGGCGTATTATGCGGTTTGCTTGAGGCGAAGGCGGTTCTGGATGGATTGAGGCTGAAGGCTAATTTTCGCGAGGGGGGCAAATTCCTGAAAGGAGACGCGATATTGGAGATTGAGGGGAATATCGCCGAAATTCTCAAACGGGAGAGGACGGCGCTCAATTATTTGCAAGTGCTAAGCGGGATTGCAACGGAAACCCGGAAATTGGCGGAAAGGATTGGAATCGGGAGGGTGGCTGCCATCAGAAAAAACCATCCCCTGCTCACAGAATCCGAAAAAAGGGCGGTGCAAATGGGAGGGGGGCTCACTCACCGAATCAATCTATCGGATGGCTACCTCATCAAGAACACGCATTTGGAATGGCTTGGGAAAAAGGAGGGGCTAAGTGAAAGGGAAGCGGTAGGGGTTGCTGTGGAAAAGGCGCTTGCGTACCGTAAAAAATCCAAACATAAATATTTTGTCGAGGTGGAAATAATGAGTTTGCAAGAAGCGCTTGCGGCTGCGCAAACAAAGGCGGATGCAGTTTTGGTGGACAATCAGAATCCAGTTCATTTTGCACAAATCGCCTCCGCAATCAGGAAAATCAACCGAAAAATCATAATCGAGGCGAGCGGAGGCATAACTCCGGGGAATGCGAAAGCATATTTGAAGGCGGGGGCGGATTTTGTTAGCATGAGCTATTTGGTTATGCGAAGCAGGCCAATTGGTATGCATTTAAGGCTTATTTATTGAAGGACTTATTTTATTTTTAAAAAAGGAAACAATCATCCATCCAGCATCTTTGCTAGCTGCTTGCTCCAGACCTTGTTTGGGGTGCGCCGAACCCACGCGGCGTATTGCCTGATGAAATCCAGCCTTTCCTTGGAATTTTGCCTTTTCGCCTTTGCAAGTTCCTTTAAAGAGATTTTCATATTCCTACCAATTTAGCTTTTGTTGATTCTGATATATTAAAGTTGCCCATGAACTTTCGTATCTCGAGTATGTCGAGCTTGCCTTTGAGCAACTCCAGAAGATAGACTGCATCCTCAATATCCTTATCCGAGCCTAAATAGGCTTTATAGGCTATTTGCAGCTCAAGGGGCGAAATGAACAGTTTTTCACCATTCAATACCAGTTCGATACGCTCATTTAGTGAATATTCATCCAAACGGTTTTTTGGGAATTTCATCTCGACATTTGGGATGAATTGGCCCTTAAGGCAAAAGCGTAGCGCGGTTTGATTCAGCAAGTATCCGGTAAATGCTAAGTCTGGGGTTTTGGCATTGATGCAATCGAACCCGTCCTTCTCAAGGGCGTTCCAAAGTGATGTGAATTTTTTCTCATTGATTTTTCCCATGAACAAGTCTACATCCTCCGTGTTCCGGCTCCTTCCGAAGGCGAGGGCGACGTAGCCGGAGACGAGAACGTAGGGGATTTCCAGCTTATCGAGATGGGAAACGAATTTCAAGGTGAATTTGTCAATTGCGAACCACTCCCGGTTCAGGACAATTTTCTTTTTCGAGTAGGAGATTTCCATGCAATAAAAGCGCCAGAGGAGGTATTTAAGCGCTTTGCATGGTGCGTTCTGCCGGAAGGGAAAAAAAAGTAAATCTGCCAAATAACCTAAAATCGCCCATTTTCTCAATCCGGCTATTTATACCTATGCCTTCCGGGCAAGATATTTATTCCCGTTTTTTGAAATAGCATTGCTGATTTAGGGGGGTTTTAGGCAAATTCAAGGCTTAGGAGTAACAAGAATTTGGGGTGAAAACAACCATGTCCGATAAGGAATACCAAGTCGAGATAACAATTGAAAGCAAGCCAGTGCTTAAGGATCCGGAAGGGGCGGTCATCGCCAACGATCTGATGCGCAAGCATGGTTTTGAAATGGTGGAGGGCGTTCGGATGGCAAAAGTGCTGCGCGTGAAGATGAAGGCGGCAAATGAGAGGAAGGCAGCTGAGATTGCGGAAAAAATGGTAAAAGAGCTCAGATTGGCAAACCCCGTAGCCCAAAATTATACGATTTTGGTGAAAAAGTAAGAAAGTAATGGTAAGCAAACAGTCCCAATACATTACCAACTAAACAAAATATGCGTGATTCATAATTATGCCAAGGATTGCAATCATCCAATTTCCTGGAAGCAACTGCGACTTTGACGCATACCACGTGCTAAAGGAGGTCATGCACCTCAATGCGGAGCTTATATGGCACACCGAATTCAAGGAGAGCAAATACGAGGCGGCAATCCTGCCGGGAGGGTTTGCTTATGGGGATGCCCTTCGGGCAGGGATCATTGCAGCGTACTCACCTGCAATGAAGGAAATCAAGAAAATGGATAGGGAAAAAAAGCCAATATTAGGCATTTGCAACGGATTTCAGATTCTTACCGAAGCGCAGCTTTTGCCAGGGGCGCTTCTTCGCAATGCCTCTACAAGGTTTGTTTGCAAATGGATAAGCATGCGTGTGCTCACATCAAGAAGCGCGTTCACAAGGAAATTCGCAAAGGGGGATGTGCTCCAAGCCCCAACTGCGCACTGGGAGGGCAATTACTATATTGAGCCAGAAGGGCTAAGGTCGCTATACCAGAACGATCAGATCCTCTTCAAATACTGCGACGAGAAGGGGATGGATTTCCCTGGCACTAACCCTAATGGGGCGCTTGACAATATTGCCGGCATTTGCAACCTCGAGGGGAATATTGCAGGATTGATGCCGCATCCTGAAAGGGCTTCAGAACGGATCTTGAACCCCTTCAAGAACGAGAAGGCGAGGATCATTTTCGAGAGCATGAGGGAATTTTTGACCGGAAGGAGGGTTGGATGATATTATGGATAGGATGCAAAACATGAAACTGGGATTCTACCTGGGCTCTTTTTTCCTCGCAGTGGCAGCCGCATATTTCTATTACCAGGATCCGGCGCAAACATTGATGCCGGCAATTCTTTTGCTTGTCGCATTCTCAGACCTGTTCGTTTTTCATCTTTACCTAAAACCGATATTGGAGAAGCAATATGAAAGTAGCAAACATTGAAGTTGACCTAACAAAGGCAGAAATGAAGCACATCACCGGCAGGCTCGGAAGGGAGCCATCCACTGTGGAAGCCGGAATGCTCGATGTAATGTGGAGCGAGCATTGCTCATACAAGAGCTCGCGCCCTCTTCTCAAACTTCTCCCAACCGAAGGCAAGCGCGTGATTTTGGGGCCGGGATATGATGCAGGAGTTGTCGATATTGGCGATAACCAGTGCATCGCATTCAAGGTGGAAACTCACAATCACCCATCCGCAATTGATCCATATTCGGGAGCGGCAACAGGAATTGGGGGAATCATAAGGGACATACTTTCCGTTGGCGCAAGGCCAATTGCGCTGGCAGATCCCTTGTTTTTTGGTAGGCTCAGCTCCCCGCATTCGAGATGGCTGATGAATTACGTTGTGAGGGGGATCGGGGATTACGGAAATTGCACCGGCATTGCAACAGTAGCCGGTGAAACGAATTTCGACCCCTCTTATGAACGAAACGTTCTGGTAAATTGCGCATGCTTCGGGCTCGTTGACAGGGACAAAATCATTTATGGCAAGGGAAAGGGCGCAGGGGATCTTTTGATTTTGGTTGGAAGCGCAACTGGAAAGGATGGAATCCATGGAGTAACTTTTGCAAGCAAGAATCTGCATGGGAAAAGCGAGGATGAAAGGCCAGCTGTGCAAATACCAGATCCGTTCCTCAAAAAAATGATCATCGAAGCAACCCTTGAAGCGCTTAAAACCGGAAAAGTGCGCGCCGTGAAGGATTTTGGGGGAGGCGGGCTTACATGCGTTGTTTCGGAAATCGCGCACAAGGGAGGCTTGGGAGCGGATATTGAAGTATCGGAGGTGCATCTGCGCGAGCCGCTTTCCGCATTTGAAATCATGCTCTCCGAATCGCAGGAGAGGATGATTTTCTCGTGCCTGCCAAAGGATCAAAAAGTCCTTGCAAAGGTTTTCGAAAAATACGGGCTCACATATAAAATCATCGGAAAGCTCACGAAGGAAAAAAAGCTCGTTGTTCGGGATAATGGCAAAATCATAGCCGACCTTCCGGTTGATCTGCTAACAGATGTGCCGACAATCGATTTGCCTTCTAAAAAACCAGCCTACCTCGAAAAGAAATTAAAGGAGAAAAAGCCCAACTCCCCAATTAATCTAAATGACGTCATGACCAAAATGCTCCAATCTGAAAATATCGCAAGCAAGCACTGGATTTACGAGCAATATGATACGGAAGTTGGCGATAGGACGGTCATCAAGGATGGGGAGGGCGATGCCGCCGTACTTCGAATCGGGGATAAAAAGGGGATTGCAATCAAAACGGATTGCAATTTTAAGCACTGCTATTTGGATCCGCATGCGGGTACAATGGGAAGCGTCCTGGAGGCGGCAAGGAATGTTACGGCTGTTGGCGCAATTCCAATTGCGGTTGCGGACAACTTGAGCTTTGGCAACCCAACTAACCCGGAGGTATTCTGGCAGTTTACGGAAAGCGTGAAGGGTATGGCGCAAGCGTTAAAGGTTTTGGGCGTTCCGGTTATTGGAGGGAATGTTTCATTCTACAACGAGGATGATGTTTCACACGTTGCAATCAAGCCAGCGCCGGTGGTTGTGATGCTAGGCCTTCTTGAAAGCCTGGAAAACATAATGACTTTGGAATTCAAGGCAGCGGATGATGCGATTTTGCTCGTTGGGGAAACCGGGCTTGAGCTTGGGGGAAGCGAATATTATTCCGTACAGTTTGGAATTGACGGAGGAACCCCACCGGCAGCGGATGCAGAGGAGGAAAAGATAACCATGGCTTTTGTGCACGAGGCAATTAAGCGAAAAATGCTAAATGCGTGCCATGATGTATCCATGGGAGGGCTTGCAATTGCACTTTCCGAAATGAGCATTAAAAGCAACCTTGGGGCAAGCGTTTTCCTAAACGATGTGCTGAAAAAAGCAAAGAATTTGGAAAGCGACGACATCCTCTTTTCAGAAAGCTACGGCAGGTTTGTGATTACAAGCAAAGAGCCCCAAAAGCTGATGAAATTTGCGCAGGAAAGGGGTGTAAAAATCGCAATGATTGGAAGGGTAAGCGCCGATAAGCGCCTAACCATTATCGATTCGCCGGAATCCCATAAAAAGGTCGTTGATTTGGCAATAACATCCATGAGGCAGGATTTCGAAACGTCGATTGAAAGGAAGATGGGATGAATTTTCAGGGGGCTTTGTCCGATATGGCAAGAGTTTCGATAACTGATCGCTTTTTGCGCCAACCCATTCAGCCAAGGTTTAATAAATCCCTTTTCCAAAATACTATTCTCTGATTTTTGCTGTTTTGCGGGCTGAATTTATGGGGGAAAACATCCGCGAGAAATGTGGGGTCATAGGGGTATACTCCAAGTCAGGCGAAAGCGGCCAGGTTCCTTATGATATATACAACGGGCTTATTTCGCTCCAGCACCGCGGGCAGGAAAGCGCGGGAATTTCCGTTGTTTCAAATGGCAAGCTGGCAACAAAAAAGGACATGGGCCTTGTTTCAGATATTTTCAGCACGGAAGATATTGAAAGGCTAGCCGGGAAAATGGGGATTGGGCATGTGCGCTACTCCACAACCGGAAGCTCGACAATTGATAATGCCCAGCCCCTCATCCACAAGGAAAGGGGACTGGCTGTTGCCATCTCATTCAACGGCAATATTGTCAACTATGAAGAGCTTAAGCAAAGGTACGAAAACCTCCATCAGATGCCTTTTTCGTGCTCCGCCGATACCGAGCTTATTGTGAAGATGTTCACTAAGGAGCTAAAGGCGCTATTGCAAAAGGAAAGGAAGGAAAGGCACGGAAAGGCATTGGAAACCACAAATGGCAAAGGCGAATTTAACAAGAACGGAGAAAATCCGGAATACGGGAAGGGGGGCATTGGAAAAAATACCAATGGCAATAATTCCGAAATAGCCCCAATCGAGCATTTTGATTTCTCAACAGAATCCTACTTCAAGGCAATGGAAAGCATAATGAGGCAGCTTGTTGGGGCATATTCTGTTGCACTTCTCGTGAGCGACGGCACTTTGGTTGCGGCAAGGGACCCCAAGGGCTTCAAGCCTTTTTGCCTTGGGAGGAAAAAAACCCTTGTTGATGACCTGGTTTTCATTGCAAGCGAAACATGCGCACTTGACGCGCTTGATGCGCAATATGATAGGGACATCAAGCCCGGCGAAGTTGTGGTAATCAAGAACAACAAATTGGAGGCGCGCCAGCTCTTCAACGAGAGGCATGCACATTGCATGTTCGAATGGGTGTATTTCTCAAGGACGGATTCGGTGATTGAGGGAAGGCCCGTTTATGATGTGAGGGTCAGGCTGGGGGAGGAGCTTGCGAAAGCCTTCAAGCGCGAGATTGACGTCGTGATTCCAATTCCGGATTCC
>JBBSVW010000024.1:0-5145 GCA_038046605.1 Microcaldota archaeon
TACTGTCCTCAAATGAAAAAATATATCATAAAATTCTAACTCTTGCGATGGTAGCAGTATTTGTGTTTTTGATTTATTTTGTTTTAACTTACAAAGTTAAATTTAGATGATTGCATCTGAAGTGATTTTGATTGTGGTTTTAGTAATAAGTAAACGTGAATGAGATATGAAAAAATCAGTTATCGCATTGTTGTTTGGAGTTTTGGTAGTGACAAGCTTCATAACCTTCGCCAACACCCCAATTCCAATAGCAATCTCATCCGATACCGAAAACCATGCTTACGGTATGTCCTTTTGCGCAGACAACAATGCTCTATTGTTCGATTCCGAAACAAACACCTACAAAGAAACCGTCAAAACCTCCGAAATGTTCCCTCAATGTGTATATACTGAAACCGTTCCGGTATATTCTTTACCCCCGCAAGAAATTATCGGCAATCCTGAAATCATCCAATTCACCGGCGAAATCACCGGCTACACAACCCAAACTTTCGTTGATTTGGACTGCTTGCAGCAATTTTGCACCCAAATCGTCAATTTGGATCAAAACACAGGTCATGTGATATCATTATGGCAAAAAGAATAGGCTTTGCGATCGCCCTGATTTACCTAATCGGCGCAGCATCCGCTGCCTTCATTGGTTTTTGGAATGGCACTGAAGCCTCAATACCTCAAGGCTGGACGTGCATTTCCTGCGACCAATTCCCAATTGAAGACGAGGATTCATCAGATTTTTACCAGAGGTTCCCGGTTTGCAATGCAACTGGATATGGTTTCAAAGGCGGAAATAACAACAATTCGCATACCGTTGGCTATCTGAGTGGGCAAGTTTCCAATCCATCCTCAACAACAACCGCGCTAGTCGGAATGCCAAATGGCTTCAATTCTGCAAGCGCAACCCACAAGCACAGCAGCTGGGCTACCAATTCCTTCCCCCAGAATACTTCCCTTCCGCCTTACAAAAACATCCGGGTAATCAGAACGAACACTGAACTTCCAACCTTCATCCCACAAGGAGTCATCATCCTCTTCAACTCAACTGAAATCCCTTCAAATTTCTCCAGATTTTCCGAATTCGATGAAAAATTCATTAGGGGAGACGATTCCATTTCCTCAGAAGGTGGAAGCGCAAGCCATTCCCATTACAATGTGAATATAACACTGCAAGGAAGCACTGGCGCTTCTGTTGCGCAAGGCACATTCAAATGGAGTGTTGCAACTTCCAGCCATGTGCATCCAAATGTTTTTGTGAACGTCACTGAAACCGAGCATATTCCATTGTTTTATGATGTTGTAATGATCCAGGCAACTGCAAATGCTTCAATTCCAGCAGGAACAATTGGGCTATTCAACACCACTGTCTCAAATCCGAACTGGAGCCAAGTAACAACCTGCAACAACATGTACTTGCGGGCAAACAATTCCTACGGAACAACTGGA
The DNA here is from genome assembly GCA_038046605.1 of Microcaldota archaeon. Lineage (GTDB taxonomy): Archaea > Micrarchaeota > Micrarchaeia > Norongarragalinales > SBBD01 > JACRGC01. Next base: position 1,441 of record JBBSVW010000024.1, read on the forward strand.
GGTGAAGCGAACCACACCCACCCAAATGTTTCAGGCCAAACAACTGGTGGAAACTCTGGTGTCAACAGGGATACTGGTTCAACGAGTTTTGCATTCACATCTCACACGCACTCTTTCAATGCATCAATAAGTACGGTTGCCAATCAGCCGCCTTACATTACTGTTCTTATGTATAAATTCGAAGAAACGCCCTATAATGTAACTGATGAAAACGAAGGGAGGCAGGCAATTACTGAAGGGATAAACAACACCATTCCAAACTCAACTATTTCAACGGACCAGCAAATTTACCTCGTTTATCCGAATGGAGAGCAAAAGCTCAGCAGTTTTGATAAAGTGGCAGTTTTAGGAAACCAGACTTGGGGGTTCAATTATTTGACAGAGAATGAAACTGCAACCAATATGACTAGCATTGGAAAGAGCTTGAATATTTGGGAATCGCTGAATTTGGCGTATTCGCAGATTGTGGCGCAGGTTTTAAGTTTCATCTCTTTAACAAGGAATTAACGGGTATTACAATATGTTCAAGGAATTGGATATCAGGGGAAAATACCCCTTGGAGGTTAATGAAGAAAAATTCAAACTACTTGGCGCCGTACTTTCAAAGCGCACAAATTCCCTGCTTGTTGGAATGGATTACCGCAAGGCAAATCCCCTGCTTCTTCGGGCGCTTGCGCATGGCTACGGCAAGCCCCTTGAATTCCTTGGAGTTGTCCCAACGCCGGTGTTGGCGACCCTAGCCGGCGATTTTGGCGCAATGCTTACCGCTTCCCACAACCCTGCCGATTATGCGGGAATGAAATTTTTCCGGGGATCTACCTATATTTCCAAGGATGAGGTTCAAAAAATCCGGGGGGAATATGAAAAACTTGATGAATCGTCAAAACCAAACCAAAAAAAACCTACTCAAACTTTCCATCCCGTAATCGTCCCACGCTCTGAAATGGTTGCGCAATACTTGGAGCTTATCCCCCAAATCGAGCATGGCATCTTCGATCTTGCGGGAGGCGCTGTTTGCGCGCTAAAGGAGCTTTTCCCAAAGCGCCTCTTTGATGTGCCCGATCCGGAATTCAAATCGCATTCCCCCGAGCCAAAGGATGAAACGCTTGTTGAGCTGAAGAGGGCAACGATTTCAAACCGCATGATTGGTTTCGCATTCGACGGAGATGGTGATAGGCTTCAAGTGTGCGATTCCGGCAAATTGATTGAGGGAGACCTTACTGCTGCGTTCGTTTCTGAAAACCACCTAAAGCGAGGGGACAAGGTGGTTCTTTCTATAGATTGCAGGCAGGAGGTTTTTGATCATCTGGAGGATTGCGGCATAACCGTAATCACCTCAAAAGTTGGGGATGCATATGTTGTGGAAAAGTCCCTCCAAGCGGATGCGATCTTTTCCGCGGAGCGCTCTGGCCATTTCACATTCTATAATCATTCCGCAAATTCTGATGGCATTTACGCGGCGGCCATCCTCTCAAAGCACAAATACGGTGAGTTTTCAGATTTCGCAAAGCAATTCAAGAACATCACCCTCAAGGAGGAAGTATGGTACAAGGCGGATTTTGCCAAGCTCAAGGAATTGTTGGAGGATGAGGGCGCTGAGAAGATTGAAACCGTTGACGGCGTGAAGGCAACATTCGAGGATTTCACGCTGCTGATACGCGCCTCTACTACGGAACCCAAAATAAGGATTAATTCGGAGGCACAAAAAAAGGAGGATGCTAAAAAGGGTTTGGAGTTTGCCAGGAGAGCTTTAATTAAGAGCAGAGTAGGCAAGTAATGCGGTGGTTTTATGGTGAGCCATGGTTATTCGAAGCCAAAACTTATTTCGAAAACAATCGGAATTCGCGTTGGTCCTGCCTATACGCTTGCGCCATCTGGCATGATTGGAAGATACCGAGATATCGGCTACTTGGGAATTGAGGTGCGATCCCATACCGATTTATTCAGGCCAACCGGACTTTTTAAGAAGCCATTAAAAAGCGACGATTTGGCTGTTTTGCACCCCGAAGCGATCAATCACCCAAACCTGGAGGCTAATATACGGATAGAAAAAGGCGAAGCGCATTTCCCAACCGAGTTAATTCCTGCGATCCAAAATATTGCAATTTCAGTTGGGAACCGCCATTTAAAGGCACTTTTCGAAGAGGCGGTCGAGGCGCATAAAAAAGAGCCAAGTTCAGATGTAATCAAAGTCAAAGTCAAAACCGGCCAAATTAATGCCATTGAGAATTTCTTCGGGAAAAGCACGACGGCCTATTCTAGCCGGCTCCCATTGGCAAGACAAGTGATCAGGAACCGGATAACCGGCAGGGTTACGCGCGATGGCGCTATGTCATTGGTCCGCCAATGGTTGGATTTCCGGAGCAGGAGGGATGTGTTTTAAAAAATGCACAAAATAAATTAATATCTAGCCGTAAGACTAAAGCATTATCAAGTCAAAATCCTTATTAAGCAAAAACGCCTTGTTTTTTTGGTTGAAATGCTCGCAATCCTTAGTATCCTTCTGCCCCTCCTGGACATCTTCCAGACCATCGAAGATCTGGGCTTCGTGATCAAGGTGATGACTTTTGCCTACATGCTCCTTTGGCTCTACGCGCAGCTACGTGAATCCATGCTCCTCTTTGGTATTGGCTCCATGCTTGCGGGCTATTTCCTTTTCCTTAATCCTTTGCCAACAGTGCTCATAGTGATCATATTCGTGATCTTCGTATCCCTTGGAATGCACCTCCAAATGCTTTTCCAGTTCGGACTTTTCCCAATACTTAGGTTCTTTGGGATTGAAGTTGAGCATCCGGAGATGAAGGAGCAGCAGGATATGCAAAACATCCAGCAAAAGCTAGGGAAGGGTGAGGATCTTACAAACGAGGAGGAGCAGTTCCTGGAAAAAGTGCAGAAGCGCGATATGCAATACCAGCAAAAGATGCAGCAAAGGATGCAGCGGATAGGCGTGTAGGAAAAAAGGATTTTGGTGGAATTCATGGAATTTGTTGTTTTAGGCCTCATAAGCGACTTTTTTTTCTATGCTGAGCTATTGAAATGGCTTTGGCTTGCAATCCTTGCCTATTTCTATTATGCCTGGGCGCGCGACCATCTATTCTTCTCCCCTCCGCTGGTTTTGATAGTGGGGGGCATCCTCATCTATTACTTGGTGGTTGAAAATCCCATTTTCGGGTCAATTGGGCTAATCGGCTACACCCTCCTATTCGGCGGAGTTCTATACTTGCTGCCATTGTTCCTTCCGATGTTCAAGAAAAGGGGGTAAAAATGGTTGTTTGCATACGGCGAATTGGCAGCGATTACCCTTTGGATATTGTGAAAATATTTATGCATGGGAATTTGGCATATGCAAAGCACTCAAGTGCGCCTTTTTCGGAACGATTATAAATGGCGGGAAATTAACCACATGGTGATCGATTATGGGACAGATGCGTGAACTTATCCGGGCATACCGCGTTGCGCACAAGTACCGGGAGGAATGGTACAACCTCAAATGGCGAACCCTTGTAATCCTCGCCACCGTTTCATTCATAATTTTTGTATACAAGTACCTCAATGACCGCTATGATTGGGTGATAGATCCCTTCGAGTTTGTTGCCAATCCCATTGCCTTCCACCTTGCCGACAAGCTATTCTACTGGTTCATGATTGGCGCGCTTTTTGGGATAATTGCCGTTGGCATGATTTTTGAGGGCGAATTCCTAATCG
>JBBSVW010000025.1:0-1285 GCA_038046605.1 Microcaldota archaeon
GTGTAAACGATCGAAAAAGCTGTTACGTTTAGATCATTTGGCGCAATAATTATTCCGTAGCCCTTTATCTCCCCCTTTCCCAAAGGGGGCAGGGGGGATTTCATATACAAGGAGGTCAAAAAAAGGGCAGGAGACATTTTCCCCTTCGGGGAAACCAAAATCTCCTGCCCTAAAAAAACTTAAAAATGATGTCGATTAAGCAAGAGATAAACCGAACAGAAAGCAATTTGGTTGACGAACTCGATAAATTAATTATCCCCTGTCCTATTTGTAATCGGATGTATCATCGCGTAGCCGCTCACGCTCAAGCGAAACACGGCATCTCCATTCAGGAATTTAAAGAGACCTTTCATTACACCACCGCAACCCAAGCTTGCGCATACAGATTACTAAGATTATACGGGGGCAGAAGCGATATCTACATAGAGCAAATATACAAAGGACATGGGCTATCAGGCTATATCACAATCGACGGAAACGCACCCGAAACTCCGGTGTGGAACAGTTTTTTAGGCACTAGAAAAGCGGTAACCCATCTTCGCGGCGGCAGAACGTTCGGTGTTCTTTTTCGAGACTATTACACCAGGGTTTTGGTGTTCGACTTTGATTTCTACCCTGGCACGCCTATTTCCAATCAACAACTGTATGTAGAACGGATTTTCGACCCACTTTACAAATTACAAATTCCACGCAGATGTATTCACGTATTGAAGAGCGGGCTTAAAGGTTTTCATGTTGACCTGTACTTCGACAAATTCATGCCAACCCAAGTTCTCCTTACTTTCGCCAGACACATCGTTAAGAAAGCAGGATTAGACGGATTGGAACCGTGCGTGAAAGTTGAATTACGCCCAGAAAATCCCATAGGCGGAAGAGGCGTAAGATTGCCACTTGGTGTTCACATAGCAACAGGCGAAAGGATGATGTATTATGTACCCCCCCTTGGGGGGGTTGGGGGGGGTAGTAATTCACAATTCAAACCCGCGCCAAATCAATTTCACTATCTATTATACCAAACAAAACAGATTTCAAGGGACGATTTCTTCAAGTACACTTATCCAAAAGTTATCCAACAAGAAAAATTTATCCGGAAACAGGAACAAATAGAGAGACAATTAAGCGTCAGCATTCCTACTTTCACCCCATGCAAAGGAAATGACAACATAACCCACCCCTACCCCTCCTACCCACCCCCGGCCCCTCCCAAGAGGGGAGAGGGGAATAAAAATCAGCTTTCATCAGTTGGCCGAAGACACTACACACGAGAGGAATTGGATGATTTTTA
>JBBSVW010000026.1:0-23270 GCA_038046605.1 Microcaldota archaeon
TTCATTTGAGCACAGTATATTTTTTTAGTAAATAAACTAAACCGCAAGCAAGTAAATAAGGAAATAAAATATTATATATTGGTAGAAAGGTTAAGTCACAATCAGCAAACAAGTCGGAAAATAATGGTGCCGATTCTCTTGCCTTTATTAAACCGCCCGGATTTGCTTGAAAGGTAAATTCACAAGAATACAGTGGCAAGAAAAAACCAATAAAAGCGGAGAAAACTATGAAATAAATCAGTTTAACCTTATTTGGTTTTAGAAATTCAATTAGATCGAAGGTTTTTTTGTTGTTCTTAGATTTTCTCATTTTATCACTTTATGGGCATATCATCTTTTCAAAAATAGTCCCGTTTTGATCAATTGCAACTGAATTTTCAAATGTCCAAGCTTCAACATATCTAAGTGGCCAAGAAGATAATTCTATTTCCTTTATTACAAATTTGGGATTTCTGAGTTTTTCAAGTAAATAATCTCTATTTCTCATACCTGAATTAATGACATATTTTTTAACTTCGTGAATTGCTTCATCATCAGTTGAAATTGCTTTATTTTGACTCAAACTTATAGAAAATGCGTTGGGGCATCCTTTTTGAGGTGGACCGGTTACATAGTAAATGATTATTATTGCTAACACTAGTATCGCCGCCTTCATCAACAAAGATTTATTTATACTTAAACTCGCCATATACTACGCTACCTCAAGCAAAATTCTTTCTCTTTCTATCAATTTTCCACTCATTACAGTGATTTGAGGGGAATAGTTGCCTGGATTTGTATAATTTTGGTAAATGTAAATCTGAATCGTTTCCATGGAAGAGAGATTGAAAGGAAACAGAGATGATTTATTGTCTTGTTGGGAATTGAAAATCCAAGATATATTTTGGATTGTGAAATTAAGGGTATTTTTAACGTCAATTCTAAATATCCGTTGAGTCAGATTTGCATATACAATTGAGAACTTAGTCACATTCATATCGTTGTCAATTTCGAAAACGCTATTGCTCGATGTGTTAGCTGTGTTAAAGCCATCAGTTGCAAGTACGGTAATGGTATAATTTTTACTGTCTTGCAAGGCAGAAGAATTTATTGAGTAAAATGTGAGATTATAATCAAATACAAGAGTGGAATACGTTGAACCGTTATCCGCGCTGATTAGGACCGCATAAGAAAGATTATCGCCATCTAAATCAGAAGCGTTCCATGTCACGTTAAATATTTGGTTTGAAAAGAGTTCTCCCCCAATGGGAGAAATTAAGCTTATAGTGGGCTTGTTTGGAGTTTTATTTACTTGCAGCTTCACAGTATTATTTTCCTTGAATTGGACTTTAGTAACATTTTCACTATAAGCGAGCAGGAGGACAAACGGGCTTTCATTTGTTGAGGTTGAATTTCCGCCTGTTGGCAAATATTCGAATGAGAGATCAAATTTCGGATTAAGAAATATAGAATTGTTGCCATCTAAGAGTTCAAGCGAATAATTGCCAGAAGTAAAATCGCTCCTGTTATAGGCTTCTCCGGTCCCGAGTATGTAGAAGTTTCTGAGAGTAGCTTTTCCCGAAGATCTATTAAATAGCCCGCTGACAAGAATTCGCGAATTTGCTTGCTCGGGAGTCGAATGAGAGAATTTTTTTAGCAAATGTTCGTATGTGTCAGTTGCAACCCATTTATCGGCTTCAAATGTTTCGTTTTGGAGAGCACCCATGAAATTATGCAAAGTTGTGCTTTCTTGAAATCCAGAAAGAGGCGCCAAAGTAGATGTATTGCAGCCAAACCTAAAACAAGCTAGATTAAATTGGCCACTACTATTTTTCGCATTGGGGCACCCTCCAAATAAACCAAATAGAAAACTATTTTGCTCATTCCACCGTTGAACATCATATTCTTCGCATAGACCGTAGGTATGCCCAAGTTCGTGAGCCGTTACTGTAGTGAATCTTTCATCTACTAGAATGGTGTCAGTAATCTCGCTGAATAAAGGCATCTGCAAACCAGAAGTATCGTTACCTAAACCCGGCCATTGGTTAAACCAGCCATTTGGAACCACTCCAATATTACTTTCAGGAATAAAACCTGTGAAAAAAGTTGAAAGGAGAACATTTGTTGCGATATCTAGTAGAACCAAATTTATTAAACGGAGTTCTGATCTAGGAACGTAGCTTGAATTATAAAAAGTGCCGCCGTTAATTTTTATTGCAGTATCGGCTATGGGATATGTTTTTCTAATAAACTCCTTGGTAGCAACCAAATCGAAAGGAGTTCTCATAGTCTCGGTTGTTGTAATGTCCCGGTCGACATATATGAACGCTAATTTCAGCTCCCTCGTCTTGGTAACAGTCACATATTTTTCCAGAATCTCCGTCTGCTCATAGCCCTGCGCAAAATGAGTTATTTCGGCTTTTATCAAAGCATTAGCCTTTGGCTCAGGAGTGTCAAATGGGAAATAAATGGTGAAGTTGTTTCCTCCAACTAAAGTGCCATAATAAGCGTAGCCCACCTGCTTACCATCATATGTAAGATTTATTGTGATGTTCGTAACGGAGGAGTTTGATGCATTGTATTGCAAAAGGATTTTTGCGTAAGCAGTTTTATTTACGACGAAGTCCACATTTGGGATCACTTGTGCCGCGGTTAATGAGGCAGAAAGGGATGAAGATGAAACTACGTCTGATGAAACTCTTATGAAATTGAAGTCGTGTGCTGAAGTGCTTCCTCCAAAAGTTGCGCCATTGCTTTGCCTTGCTCTAAGAGCGATTGATCCCGACCCGCTTATTGAGTCATCTGTCAAGTCGAATACTTGTTTGGAAGGTATTAATTGCGTCTCGTCGGTAGTATTCCAAACCTTAATCGCATTTCCCTGCATCGAAACCGTGAAATTGAAAATAGTACCAGCTGCGTATGAGGAGATTTGTCGTTGTGTCAGTACCGTGCGAACGCCCCCGATAAACTTGGAAAGCGTGACGAAATTAGATACATTATCGTTGATATTATCGATGCTTAGCATATAAGCATCTGAGGGTTCGGCAATCTGGTTTGTAAAGTTTCCCTTATTCCTAAATACAAAAGCGGCCTGTATATAATTTGAGGCGTGGACCGGCGACTCACTTACGAATTTTATTTGGAAGGAAGCCTGGAAGTTCTCGAAATTCGACGCTTTGTAGGTGAATGCAACGCCCCAAGCAGCGAGGGAGGGGCTTGTAACTGCAAGCCTCAACGCACTCCCGACCGTTATGACCCGGCTACCATCAGATGGACCGCAAACAACAACGCACTCAGTAGTTGAATTGTGCTCTTGCCATCGCGTTTGGAAAACAGAATAGTTGTAATTGAAGGTGTCTGTAAAAGTATATGCGCTTATTTTTGTTGAAAACATTAGAAGAAGGAAAATGATTAGAAATGGTTTATTCATCAGATTAACCCCATCTAAAGATAATAGACCCTTGCCCCTAAATGCTGAGGATTAAAGTCACTTTTAAAGGTTTCTAAAGGAAGCTCTTTACGGACGTTTGGTTGATTCAGTTGTTTCCTATGCATATTCCGCTAAGCTGAACTGTTTGACTTTTTCATCCTCAAAAATGCTTTTTATTTCGCGTTCAATTAGCATCAGCCTTTGCTTAAGGTAATCCGGCAGCTCATAGCGTTCTGAAAGCGATTTCGAGAGCTCCAAATATTTGATAATTCCCCCCTTATTAACCGTGAGCAGCAATTTGCCGCCGCACTTGAAGCATTTCCCCTGGAGGGGCACGCGGCGGAATTTCATGCCGCAATCAACGCAGCGGAATTTTTGCTTTGAGAATCTGCGAAGGTTGCCATAAAGATCCGGGAAGAAATGAGATAGGATGATCCGCTCGGTTGCATTGCGCACATCAACGGCGGCAATCCTGCCCATCAAACTAAGTTCCGCCTCCACCTTCTCATTCATATTGGTCAGCTGCACATACCTGGTTTCTATTGGCCCTTCCAATTTCGCAAAATGCGTGTAATCGATGTTTTCATACTGCGCAGCCGTTTCAAGCCGGTCCTGGACTTTCCCGATTTTTACCTCTCCGGGCGCTGCCAGATTCAGGCTTGCATGGTAGAATTCAAGGGGGTATTTGCGCACGCAATCCATCGCATGCGCCTCATCGTCGATTTCATTGGGATCGAGAATCGTTGTAAGAACGAGAAGGGCGTCCATCTGCCCACCGCGGGTTTCGGGAAGGTAAAGTTTTGAAAAATTGATAAGCCCATCCAGCATCAGCATGTAGGAAAGCTCATCACCATCGCAGTTGCGCCTAGTTGCGCAGTGCAGGTAGGGATGCGCAATTATGCCACGCATCACGGAAATTCCAACAATGCGGCATATGATCCCTGCGGAAGTATGGGGGGCAATTGCAATTGCATATTTCCCGATAAGGTCGTTTGGTGTTTTGGCATTGTAAAATGCGCGCATGCCATATTGGTAAACAAGCAGGTCATCGATGAATTTTGAAACACGAAGGAAATATTCGGCGGCATAATCCGAGATGATGATGTCCTGCGGGCGCATTTCCACGACCTGATCCAAATTTGCAATGGGATTCCCATCCAAATCGTGCCCGTAGCCCAATTCCTTTAGTTTTTCCAGGCTTATTGCCATTTCTGAAGGGATAAAATGGGTTCCAGGGATTTCAGTTGCATCAAACCTGCAGGTGCCGTCACGGAAAACCGAAAGGGAATGCTTGGAGCGAAGGATGCCTTTTTCCATGGGTTCGGGTGTTTTGGTCGCTGAAATCAGCCCCTGAACGGCCTTTACTTCCGTGGGGTCGAATTCCACCTTCTTTCTTGCCTTTTCGAATTCCTCCTTTAAATTCACAACCTGCTTTTCATATTTTTGCATTGCCGATCCGCATTTCCTGCATTTTTCCTCCTCCATCCCGCCGATCCTGTTGCATTTTTGGTTGATGCACTTGGAGCGCCGCTCCGATGGCTCAGAGCATGTTTGGCAAACCCTGCCATAAACGCGCTTTCCGCAAATCGGGCAGATGGATATTTCCATTTCAGCCTCAATCATCCCATTGCCCTTTTCGGAAAGCTCCTGGTGCGCCTTCACCAGGCCCCTTTGCCTTCCCCCCCACTGGCCAACCGGAAAGAGGGAATGCACTGGCGGCTTCATGCGCCTCTCCTTTGCCTTCTCGGGCCTTCCCTGCGAGGAGCCGATGTAAATGCCGGCCTTTTTTTGGATTTTTATTCCGCTTGCATCGTTTACTATTTCCATTGAATCCTTTTCCTCAAAAAAAGCAGAATTGAATTTATCCAACGCAAGATTATCCGTCAGCATCCCCAGGGTTTTTAGGAGGGCAATGGAATTATCCTTGTCAATTACGATTTCATTTCCCTCAACCTTATGGGGGATGCAAATGCGCTCCAGGAGCTCCTTTTTTCCCTTGGCCCCCTCCTGCATTGGAATCCTATAGCCCTTCACTTCGAACCATTCCTTGATTAGTTTTCCTCCGGAGAGGAATTGGGCCAGCGCCTGGATTTCAATTGATGAAAGGTCGTGCCAAAAATAAGTGAATTTGGGCGCAAGTGGAACACCTAGTTTATGCGAGATGGAAAATGCCTCATCCGCGCTCATCGATTCTATTTCAACAAGTGTTTTTGAAACACCCTTTGCCGCAAGCTCCTCCAAATACCACTCCTCGCACCATGCGGATGGGACAAGTGGATGGTTTGATTTCAGGAAATCCCCGTAATTTACAAGCAGGTCCCCAAGAAATAGGATTTTCTCGACCTCGGTCAATACCTCTTTCGCCTCTTTTTCATCCTTGATTTCGCGCACTTCGCCGCTTTTGAGCTTGACTATCGGGCCCATTATTGTTGAGCACGGGGTTGCAATGCATCCTTTTCCGGGCCGCTCGATTTTAAGCTGAGTCCCAAAGGCGATGAAGCTATCAAGAATTATCATCGTGGCAGGATGCACTGCCTTGCTTGCAATTCCGGTGAATCTGGTCCGGCCATACCGCAATCTAAAGCCGCCCCTTGCCATGGGATAGGAAAATATCGGCCTTCCGGCAACAATTTCATCGATATATCTTTCCACCGGCCTAAGTTCGGTTTTTGTTGCCGCCTTCTTGGCTACTTTAATTAGCGATTCAAGCCAGTCCCATTGCAAATGGTTCTTGCGGGCAATTTTTAGCACCTTGGCGGCCTTTAGGCAAATCCCCTCGGAAACAACAAGGCACATTCCGCCCCGCACCCGGTTGGATTCCACATTCAGCGTATCCTTGTTGACGTTTATCTCGTAGTCTTCCGTAGGTTCACCGGTTATGCAAACAGGGCAGCTAACAGTTATATGCCTGATTTCCTCGGCTGTAGGAACGTACTGTCCCGCCCTGGTTTTAACGGCGTAAAGATTGCTCTCCTCAATGTATCTGGCAATTTCAGTTTCCGATGGCCGGTAATTGCCCACCTTCAGGATTTGCCTGCAAAAATCCGCAAGCAGGACGGAAAATGCCTGCCCGGTTCCTCCCGCCCCGCGGATTGGCCCTGCAAAATATATTGCAAGGAAATCCGTGCCATCCGCATTCTGCTTGATTCTCACCTGTGAAATCCCTTCAATTGGCGCCGACACCACTCCTTCAGTGAACACGGCAAGCCCCGTGCGGACTGCCTGGTCGATTAGCTTTTCCTTCCTTTCGGTTTGCGTATCGTAAAAAGAGGGCTTGTATGCCCCCTCAAGGCAGATCTGCCTGGCAATTTCAAAAACCAGCTCCTCCCGCGACCTATTTTCGCTTAGTTTTTCCATAATTTCCGCAACGCCCTTTGGGCCAACAAGTCCTTCCACCCTGCTATAAATGTCCTTTGCAGGCCTTGTTTCCACGAAATCCTGGGGGTCTAGGTGCCTGCCCCTTGCCTGCGTTGCCAAGTTCCACTGCTCGTTAAACTTTCCTTCAAGTTCGGCGAAATACTTTTGCATTTCAGGCGATGCTTCCGGCATAAAAATTACCATTCAAAGGAAAATTGTTTGCAAATGATTTGCATAAATCATACATTTCCCCAAATTCTGCTTTATTTTCAAAACATCATTGTTATCCATTTTTCCATATTTTTAATAAATCCATTTTTCATTTTTTCATTCATTTTTATCCCATTTTTTTATCCCATTTTTCATTTTTCATTCCCAATTTTGCATAATTCATTATTTATTTTTCCATTTTTTGCTATCCTTTTTTCCAACTAATTTCCTCCCCCTTCCTTGAAATTCATGTGGTCCAATTTTCCGGTGTGCATATTGTAATATGGGAAGATGCAGGGGGTTGGCATATGCCCAAGCCTAACCTGGTAATCGGTCCTATCCTGCCAGGTGCCCGAATTCACTATGAGCGTCCCGTTGTAGTTTTCGATGTGCCCGTTCTTATGCACATGCCCGAAATGGAACATGTCGGGGGTTTCTTCTATCACAAGGTAATCCTTGGATTCTGGCACAAGGGGATCTTCCCCATATAGGGGGGAGAGGTGCTTTCGCTGAAGCAGCCCAACAGCCACCTTTTCGGGATGATCGTAGCCATCCTTGTACATTGCGGTATGCGAAATAATCCCATCCAGCGAGGTTCCATGGTACATGAGAAGCTCAAGGCCGTGCACAAGGTGGGCGGATGGGTTGCCAACAAAATGGATGTTGGAATACCCTTTGAGGGATTCCCAGAATTCCTGCGATAATGCCGGCTGGGGCTCCGCCACCCGAACCGCGTCATGGTTGCCAGGGGCAATAATGACTTCTATGTGGTCTGGAATGGTCTTGATGAATTCGCAGAATATCTCGTATTGGGTGTGGATGCTTTTTGTGACCAGCTGCTTTTCCTGCGAGGGGTAAACCCCAATGCCGTCTACCAGATCGCCGGCAAAACTTATGTATTTTATTTTTCCCGCAATCTCCCTTTGCTTTGGAGTGCCCTTCCCATTCAGGAATTCAAGCATTTTTTGGAAATTCTCCTGGAGGAAATACTTGGAGCCTACATGCGAATCCGAAAGGAAGCCGATTAGCACCTCCTCTTCCGTAAGCTTTTTTGTGCGCTCCTGAAGGAGCCTTCCTGGCCGGACGAAATTTTTTGCGATCAGGAGGGAGGAATCAGTATGGTAGGTGTCGAATGCAATTACCTCGTCGTTTAGGATCTGGGATGCCTCATAGAAGATGCGGGAATCCTTTGGGACCAAAAGTGTTGCCGTGCTATCGCTATCCTCGATGTCAAACATCAGGTGGCCATTCTTGGTCACGCGCTTTTCATAAACCATCGCAATAATGCGCGCCTGCTTCCCCTTGAGATGGTTTTTCACATCCCGGATGGAATAGATGCCCCCGCTTTCCGTTGCCATGCCCCGAAGGCTTTTGCGGTGCTTGTCAAACCGGTCATTGAAATAGCGCACAAAATCCTCCACGCTTCCGGTGCAGCGGGAATTATTCGTTACGTCGTTCCTGATGGATAGGCTGATGTCGGATCCTATTGATTTAGCGGGAGGATCGTAAAAGGTTTGCTGCAAAACCTCGACCTGAACGACCTTGCCCTCAATGGATATGCTTTCCACGATGTCATGGACATGCTGCCCATCGGCTATCATCAGGTTTCGCTTTGAGAGTTCCTCAATTATTTTTTCAGGTTCGGAGTATTCCATGATGCCAATTAGCGCCTCGGGCGAAACTATGACCTCCTTTTCCTTGAGCCTTTGAAGAATTTGGCCCCTGTCAAGTGCCATGATGACCACTAATTGTTATTTTTCCCTCCAACTATTAATTGCGTTTTTCCCGATTTTAAATAAGCAAAAGATACCTTATTAACCCCCTTTCCGAAAGTTTAAATCCCATGATAATCCTAGGCTTTGAAAGCACGACACCCCATGGGGGCTAAGCCCCAACACCAAGGGGAAAGATTCCCCCTACCGTGTTGCCCTACCCCCTCAAGTGCGCCGCCTCCCCCTTATTTAGTCCTTCAAATCAATTGATGATGGGCATATTAACGAAAGCGGGCTTGAAATTAATATTGTTAAAAAAAACAGGGATTAAAAATGCTGATCCTGGGTTTCGAATCAACGGCGCATACATTCGGGGCGGCTGTGGTTGAGAGCAAATTGGATTTGGGGAAGGCTGGAAAGAAGGGATATACATCCGGGAAAATACTTAGCCCATCGAATACCAAAATTATCGCCGAAACAGACATGAAATTCCCCGCGCTCAAGGAGGGATTCATTCCGCGCAAGCTTGCGGATTTCCATGCGAGGAATTTTGATGGAATTTTGGATGGGACGCTGGAAAAGGCGGGGGTTGGGCTTGGTGATTTGGATGCTGTTTGCTATTCATATGGCCCTGGCATCGGGCACACATTGCATATTGGCTTCATTGCGGCAAAAAGCATCTCCATTGCAAAATCCATACCGATGATACCAGTGAACCACGCGCTTTCGCATGTGGAAATCGCAAGGTTCCATTCGGGGATAATCGATCCGCTTGCTGTTTATGTCTCCGGAGGGAACACACAGATTATGGTGCTCGAAGGCCTGATGCATGGAGGGATAAAAAATGCAAAAAGAATGGGGGAGACTGAAAAATCCAATGGAAAGCACCCCGCATCTGCCCATTTGAAGCGATACCATGTTTTGGGGGAAACCCTCGATATTGGCCTTGGCAATTATTTAGATCAGGTGGGAAGGCATTTCCGGCTTTCTCCACCAGATGCTGTGGGCGTCCTAAAGCAAGCTGCAAATGGGAAAAATCTGCTTCCACTCCCTTATATAGTGAAGGGGATGAACACCTCCTTTTCAGGCATGCTAACGGCAGTAAAAAAACTTGGGGCGAATTCAAATGGCGGCATAAACGGGAAAGGGCACAAAAATAATATCGATGGCACGAAGGCAGTAAATAGATTGCCGGACATTTGCCTCTCCGCACAGGAATACGCCTTTTCGATGCTCCTTGAAACCGCCGAAAGGGGTTTGACACTGACCGGAAAGAAGGGGATAGTCGGAGTTGGGGGAAATTACCGCAACAAGCGCCTTCAGGAAATGACAATGGAACTATCAAAAGAGCATAAAATCAAGTGCCATTTCCCCACATTTGAACTTCTGGGGGACAATGCAGGGATGATCACAATTACCGGGACGCAAGAGTTTGCATCAGGAATTTATCCGTCAAATCCAGCGCCCAACCAGAAGGCAAGGATTGATGGGGAAATTGTGGGTTGGTAGGCTAAAATTACAACCACGGTTGCATATCAAAAGGCCACCCTAGCGTTTAAATAAACTGGAAACTTGAATCTATTTCCAACAATAAGGTGCTAAACCATATGGAACACAAATCTGATGAAGCTGTCAAGGAAAAACGTGAATCGTGGGACCACTATTTCATGCGCCTGGTGGAAGCCATCTCAACCCGCGCAACATGCAACCGAAGGAAATTTGGGGCCTTGCTTGCTAGGGATCATTTCATGCTTGCAACCGGCTACAATGGCTCCGCCCGGGGCCTTCCGCACTGCTCGGAGGTTGGCTGCAAGCTCATCCATGGACACTGTGTGCGGACAATCCATGCGGAGCAAAACGCGGTGATTTCTGCCGCGCGAAACGGCATCAATGTTAATGGCGCAACGCTTTATTCTTCCGGATACCCATGCCTAATTTGCGCCAAAATCCTCTCGAATTTGGGGATAAAGCGGATCGTCTTCAAGGAGCTGTATTTCAAGGAGGAGTACAAGGAGGAATTCGAGTTCACTCAGGAGCTATTCAAGGAGGCCGGCGTTGAGACGGTTCATTTGAAGTAATGCTAAAGCAATATTGCAATTTCAGCTGCCTGATTAGTAATATATAGCATTGCCGCCAAAATAAGTACCTATTCCTGCAGGGGTGGCAGAGATTCCCGCAAGGGGACTGCAACTTGGTCAAATGCGCAGGGCTTAGGACCCTGTGCCTTAGGGCTGCAAGGGTTCAAATCCCTTCCCCTGCACTCGACACCTATAGGGGAGTAACTCCCCTACTCGTGTCGCCTCTACCCCTTTATTTACTTCAGCAAATCCCTTCCCCTGCACTATCCCTATTGTTCGATAACCTAGCCTGAATGCAAGCATAGTTCGAAAAAATAAATAAAAAGGCAAAAAAAGAAATCAAAGCTTGGGGAACATCGCCTTTCTGTGCTGTTCCCGGTCAACTTCCTCCCTTGCAAGCGGCTGCTTCTTTTCCCCGGATCCCATCACAGTGCGGATATCCATCTCCTTGTTGTGGATGCCCCCGCTCCCGCCCTTCTTCCTGAATTTGACGATGTAAATCACGACTCCAATCAAGGTGGCAAGGACGACGACAATCGCTACAGTTGTTGTCAAATCCAGCTCGTTTTGCCTTGAAGGAAGGCCAAGGGCGCGCCGGCCAATATCAATGAATTTGGCCTCAAGTTTTGCGAGCTCCGCAACAGTGACTACCGAATTGTTTGAAAGCCGTTTGTTTACATCATCCATTTCCGAACGGACAGATTTATGTTCGTTTGTTAGGTCGATTACGCGGGTATCATTTGCGGTATATTTTAACGCTGCAGCATCAATTGCCGCTTTAGCGTATTTTTCAGCCGATACGGTTTTGTTGTATGAAAACAAAAGACCATTTGGATCGTCTATTATCGCTGCAAGTTCCCCATAACGCGTGTTCATGGTATTGAAATTATTGGAAGCGCCCTCGAAAGTGCTCGAATTCTTCAATTTTTCATAGGCTGCCTCAATTTCCTTGTATTTTGCATCAATTGGGGCGAATTTGACCGGCACAACCGATGTCTTGTTGATCGCCTTTTCCAGCACCTCCCTTCCCTGCACCTGGAGCTCCTTGATTTTAAGCACATCCTTCCTTGAATTGTAGATTCGGATGATATCCAAGGCCTCCGTATTGATATCAGTGATCTTGTCCCTATAAGCCTCCCCGGATAGGCGGATTACCTCGTCCACATAGCCGTATTTGAATGCGCAGAATGGATCTTTTTCCATTGTCTTTCCAAGGAAATAGGCATAGCCAACGCCCGCATCGTCAAAATAAACCGTTTCGTTTTTAGCCTTTGTTCCCGCAATGTTTATTTGGGAAAGGGCGTCCCCTATCTGCTCCCTGCTTGCTGCCGTTTTCAGGAGCTGGATTTTTTCATCGTAAACATCCCACGATTCCTTCATGCGCTTCCGTTGGGCAAATACTGCATCGCAAACCCTGCCGGTTGAGGCATCAACACAACGGAACTGAGCCCAGAAGAAATTGGTTTCAACAAGGTCATAGAAGTAGAAATGGCATTTGTCAAATAGCACTTTTGATTCGTTGTAGTTTCTAAGAAGATCAGCTTTTGTAGCCTCGGTAAAGCCCGTGGCGCCGCTTTGGAGGTAATAATCCCTCAAAACCGAAACCAAAGTCGCCTCATCGGTTACCGGATCGACTTTATCATTGAACACAAGCGAGCTCTTGCCATCTATCAAGACGACATAAAATACCTTCCCTTCGGATGTGTTCAGGATGAAATATTCGGCGCTTTCGCCCCTAAGCACATATTTCCTTGCCTCATCATCAACGTTTTTCGTTGCGGCATTGGAAAAGGCGGCAATTAGCAGCAAGAACAGCATTGCAAAACCGGCAAATTTCATGTTAGTCTTCATAGGGATCACTATTCTCAATTAAGATGGGGGAGTTTTTAAATCTAAGCAGTTGGGAAGCTAAAAAAGTTCCGGTCAGAAATAAAGGCTGCCCCATTGATTTATTCAAGTAAGGGATTTGCAACTTTCCCCATGAAGAGAATGACGCCGGTTGCCTTCTCCTGGATAAGGAAGATGAAGGGATGGTCGGCCTTGAATTCGGGAATGTATTGGGGCATTATTGCGGTTATGCCAACAACAATGCCAGTTGCAGCGGCGGCCTCAGTGCCTTCCTCATTAACCTCGACAAACGCCTTGTGGTATGCTCCAGTTACTGAAAGGCCAAGGGTACCATCAATACCCGAAAGATCTGCACCCTCAGAAAATACGTCCCCGACACCCATGGCCATCAAATTCTCCTTTAATGAATAGCCGTCATCAAACTTGAATTTGGGGAAGATGAGGTCGATGCGGCGCTGGCTCATTCCAGATTTCCATTGGCCCAACTTCTCAACAGTCAAGCTGCGCTCAAGACCAGCCAATTCACCATCCTTCGGAAGCAATACTAGCATGGAAAGCGAATCGCCCTTGTAGGGCATTTCAAGGACCTGCAGCTGTTCATTTTCCATGTAATTAAACACGGCATCCTTGTCGTTCCGGTACATATATTGGGCTTTGGCCTTTTGCCCTCCCTCCAATCTGAATTCGCCTTCCAACGTATCCTTCTTATCAAATGCTTTTATCCAAGTGCCCTTGAAATAGATGGCATTGGCAATAACCAACCTAGTGCCAAAGTCAACTGATCCTTGTGGAAGCAAATCAACTATCTTATCGTTGGTTTTTTCTTCCACCCAATCATTTATCGTGTTTCTGGAACCCTCAGCATTGTTCTTGAAATCAACATTGCGAATTTCGCTCCCATAAAAATCAGATGCGGTTGCCTTGTAGGCGTTTAGGATGGGGTAGGTTTTTTCTATCCAAAGTGAATTTGCAACGCTTAGTTTGTAGGCTTCATTCCTGGCATTAAGCCTCGTATTGAGGTCCTTGAACCCGTTTTGCCTTATAGCGGAATCAGGATCAAGCCCAAAAACTCCCTGAAGCTCACTAGCCGTGATTCCTTTTGCACCCTCAGCCAGGATTGCAAACGCCTCGCTTATGCTGAAAGGTGAGAAAAAGAGGTTTCCGGCTTCCTTATCCTTTATTTGGGAGTAGAAATCAAATGCGAATTTGTTGTTCGCATCCGCCATTGCCAGGTCGGATGGGGAAATGGAAACAGAAGGAATGGATGTAGGGGATGGAATGGACGTAGGTATTGGCGTTGAACTTGGAATTATAGTTGCAGAGGGGGAAATTGTTGGAGTTGGGGATGGGATGGGCTGCATTTGATTTGTGCATCCAAATAATAGAAGCCCGGAAATCAACAAAAGTGCAATTAATGCAAATTTCATAACCATTCCACCTGCACAAATTAAGGGCGAATTTGTATATATACCATTTTGAAAGGTTAAAGATTGGCTTAACATCCGATTTTGAGCCTTGTTGCCTATGCGCTTCCCCCCCTTTGAAACCTTTAAAAAAGAAGGATGGCATAAATCTATTCCATTCCCGAGAATACAGCATGTCGGGAAGTAGTTAATCCCGCAGTAGCTCAATCTGGCAGAGCGTCTGCGAGCCTCTTTTTCTTTCCCAAAAGAAAAAGACCCTCGGGAGAAAAAGGAAAGGGTTTTTATCTGGAATATGAATAAAAAGAGGTTACGGCGAAACTGTAGTTCGGCTGATCTCGGCCTTCTTTAAAAGGAGTGCAAAATGAGGTCGAATCGCTTACCAGATATCAGACGGTTGCCAGTTCAAAAGGCCTTGCCTTTCTTTTAGTAAAAGAAAGGCGATGGCGCCGCCAAAGAAAACTCTTTTGCGGCTCCGCCGAATAATATTATTTATCCGGCTGGGCGGAAAATCTGGCCTGCGGGATTTTTGCCTTGGTAGTGTAGTGGTCCAGCATAGGGGCTTGTCGTCGAACCTTTTTCTTTTCTCGAAAAGAAAAAGCACTCCGGAAAAAGAAAAGGAAGTGTGTTTCGCGAATTAGAGAAGGAGGTTCTGCAAACAGCCCTTGACCCGGGTCCGAATGACACAAAGGGGGATGTTTCCCCCTATCGTGTCGCCTTACCCCCTCTTGATTGAAGGGAAAATGGCGTTCATACGGAAATCCCGGCCAAGGCGCTTTTTCTTTTTTAATAACACTAACCGCTAGTCGGTTCAAAACTCAATCGTCTTCCCTTCCTTAGGAATCCTCACATTCTTATGCAGTTCCTTGAAATCCTCTGCCCGATCCGTGTGAATTGGAATAGCAACAAGCAAATTATTTGTTTTACCCGCAAGGGCAATTATTTAGGGTTAGATCCCTTTTCCTAAATGGAGTCTTCCATGCGCATTTCGGTTTTATCAATCAGCGGCACAATTATTTTATTTATTTTTTTTATGTAATTTTCGCAAATGCTAACGTCTTCCTTTGATTGGTTAATAATTCGACCGCTCGATCCGTGCCCATAGGGACCACGAATAAACGATATTTTACTTAAGGCTTGTTGTAATTCGCCTAAGTTTGCAAATCCATTAGGTTTAACAAAAATATTTTCAAAACAATCCGTCCAATTATTTTTTTGGGAAATAATATTTATTTCCTGCCCTAGGTCGATAAAATCTTCAAATTGCCCATTTTCCTTTTTCTTTTTTTCATTTATATAACCTTGAATGTCGCCGGGGATTCTGCTTTTTTCCCATTTTGAATCAATTATTTGTAAAGTATTTCTTATCATTATACTTATATTTCTTTCAAGATTTTGAATTTTATCGAATATTTCTTCTTCCTCCATGCTCTCCCAGAAACTAACACCAACCTTCCGTTTGATTTCGACACCAATTTTTTTTGCTAGATCCTTCCTTGCTCCCTCATTGGTAGTACTTAATTTGATTTCCCTTATTGCGGTTTCATCCAATTCCATGAAATATTCGCCAATTACTTCCACATATTTCGATAATGCCTCTCTTGACGGTATTCGCTCAATATGAGACAAAATGGGTTCAAACAAATAGAGTAATACGGGCACACCTGCATTACCAAAAACATAATTTCGCGCGTTTTCTTTAGTTATTTTTTCATAGATAGATTTGAAATATCTGCTAATAGTATTTGCAGTCCTATTTCGTTGCGTCATTTTATTCTCGTCATAAAGGGGGTTATTGATCCCCCTTAAATTTGGAAGCAAATCTCGGGTTATTCTCGAGTTTTTTATACCCGAACAAAATGCACTAATGGAAATTGACGATTCTGTTTTTTGCCCTTTTTTTGGAATGTAAATCATGTTTTCAAATGGATTGTTTTTTAAATCTGCAAAATTTGCAGGGGGGGAATCTATCATTTTTACAATATTTGAAATTAACCCTTCTTCAGTTTCGCAATACGGATCAGCCTCACCTTCCAAGTCCCAGATTAAATCAGATGAAACAGGTTTTTGCTCCTTATTAATATCGAGAAATAAACTCCTCTCCTCATTTGGTTTAAGAAGAGTTAATGCTATACAAGGGACTAAATCAGATTGTTTTGCCCGTACTGCACCAAATAACCTGTGTTGACCATCAATAACCCAACAATTTTGCCCGGTAATATTCAAAAAAACAAATTCCCAATCTGGTGTTTTTTTATATATTTTATAATAATAAGAATCGTTGATGGGACCCCGTAAGGATAAAATAATATTTGATGGAAAATAACCTCCGGTATCAACATATTTCTCTATTCGCTTGAGTTTATTTTTTTCGAGAGTCCTCTGATAAAATTCCTCGTCTCCCCGCCCTCTTCTTGCAACATATGATATTTTTATAAGGTCCAATGGATTTGCATAGAAAATAAAGGCAAAACGCCCACCAAGTTTCGTTTTGATCGCAGGGATTTGAAAAGGTTCACTAATAAAGGGTATATTGGAATATTTTGAAATTTCGTTAAGTATGCTATAAACCGCATTTTCCTTAATCTTATCAGATAAATCGTTATAATAATCTAAAAACTGCTCATCGATCAAAAAGATTTTATCGGGACCATTTTGTAAAATTGTTTCCCCTTGAGGCGTAAGCCCCATTCGTTTTATTGCCAATATGGGAATTATTTTCTCAAAATCTTTGTCTTTTTTATTAGAAAAATGAGTAATTATCGTATTTACTTTATCCCGCCATTCACGTATTTCACTAACCTGCAATTTCTTTAATTTCCCCCGACTTTTACCAGATTTGCATTCAATAATAAACAAGTTTTTTCCAAATTTGGCTATGCAATCTATTTCAATTTCTTCCGATGAAATATGTATTGTTTCCTTTGTTTTAACTTCAGAAAAGCCAGCTCTTTCAAATAGACTTTTAATTTCTATCTCGAAGTTATCTCCAACTTCAACAGAAGATTCCTCATCCTCAACTTGGTCTTCCATGAAATCTACCATATAATTTTCTTTTTAATAAACGTATCTATTTGATGTTCCCATATGCGGATTACCCTCCAGCCAACTTTCTTTAGCCGCATTGTCTTTTCTTTATCCCGTTCAACATTCCTTTTCAATTTTGGGACCCAATATTTGCGGTTGCTTTTTGGGATATGACCGTGCTTAGGACAGTTATGCCAAAAGCATCCATCAATGAATATTGCTGTTTTTTTGGATGGAATGGCAATGTCGATTTTTTCCTTGCCGTAATGAAGGCGATATTTGACCCCTGATTTCCTCAAGATTGCTCGAAACAGTTTTTCGGGTAGGGTATGCTTTGACTTTATCGCGGACATTATTTTTGAACGTATTTTCTTTTTTACAGGATCCATCCCCCATTCACTTCTCGAATACCGATTCGATGAGCTTGTCAATTTTTGGGATCGTAGTATCCATTTTCACGCTTTGTTCAAATAGCCCCTTTGATGCCGTATGCAGCCTAAGGCTTAGGGTCAGCCCATTATCGAAATTAATCAATATTGTGCTATTGCTTGCTCTTGTTATTTCCATATGATCTGGCATGGGGATATTTGTAAAATCAATGATCTCGACTTTATGGGCAGAATTCTTGACCATGTAAAACGGGATAGTGCCAGTTAAAAAATGGAAAAAGGTAGGCGCGCTGCTTTTGTTCAAATTCAAAAAATCCATAACCAATTTGGTCAGGGGGAAATACAATTTCTTATTTATAAACTCCATATCTTTGTTTTTTATCTCCTCGAAAGTCTTTGCTGCTGGGAATGATTTTTTTGCTTCAAGGTAAAACTTGGACCAAATCCCTTCATATTGCAAATCATATTTAGCCAATACGCGGGAGTCATTTACACCACATTGCTCAGGCAGCCTCGTCAGCCTCGGGTGCTTTAGCGCGGGATAGTTATTTTTTATGGAAAGATTGATTGAGCGGCCATTGCTAAAAGCTAAACGTATATCGGTAGGGTCCCCAGTCACACCACTGCTATCTGGCAGCCTATCAAGAATTACCTTGATTTTTCGGCTGCCAATTTTTTTCTCCAACCAACGGACAGTTATCTCCGCACACTTTGAAAAATTTTCCCTTATTTTATCACTTAATCTAGAGTAATACTTCTCGTCAACTGCATTGTCCTTTTTTGCCCGTTCAGTCAAATCGCATTTTTCAAAGTGCGCCAGTATTTCCTTGCAGATGATGTATTCCAATGTTCTTCCGTTATCATCAGATGCGGTTGGCATAAGCCTCAACAGGGTATATTCTCCCGCGGTTTTTATTCGTATTGCTTGAAATCGCGATTTGTGGGGGGGATCAAATACCACCAGAAATGACCTCCCGCAATGTACTTAAATAGGATAAACCCTCAAAATAAGTATGAGGTCGAGTGTGGGGGATGAAAAAGGCGCATACAATGAAAGTAATATCTTTGTTTACTGGCTGCGGCGGCTTAGACCTGGGTTTCGAACATGCAGGGTTCGAAATAGCTTATGCTAATGATTATGACCCTGTGATGAAGGATACCTTTGAAAAGAACCATAGCGTCGAATTGGACCTTAGATCCATTGTCAATGTGAAATCTGACGAGATACCTGATGCTGAAGGCATAATTGGTGGCCCTCCCTGCCAAAGCTGGAGCCTTGCAGGTGCCATGAGGGGCATTGAAGATCAGCGGGGGCAATTATTTTACGAATATATCCGCATCCTAAAAGATAAGCAACCCTTGTTCTTTGTTGCGGAAAATGTGCCCGGCATCGTTTCAACAACGCATATTGGCGAATTCACGAAAATATTGGAAAAATTCAGCAGCCTTGGCTATAATGTCAATTATGCCATCCTTGATGCACGGAATTATGGTGTGCCACAAGAAAGAAAGAGAGTTGTTGTTGTCGGATATCATAAGAAATTGGGAAAAACCTTTGCATTCCCCGAACCCAATAGCAAATGGATTACCCTTAAAGAAGCGATAGGGGATTTGCCAGATGCTAAACCAGCCAAGGAAAAAAACAAAACAAATGGCGAATTAGGAATTGCTAACCAGGAATACATGAATGGAGGTTTCTCAACAATGTACTTGTCCCGAAATAGGCGCAGGGAATGGGGGGAACAGTCATTTACCATCCAAGCTGGAGGCAGGCATGCACCACTTCATCCAAGCTCCTCAAAGATGAGGAAGGTTGAGGAAGACAAATGGGTTTTTGATGGCGACAACCCTAAATACCGCAGAATGTCAGTTCGTGAATGTGCCAGGATTCAAACTTTCCCAGATGATTTCATTTTCTACTACAACAACATTGCCGATGGCTACAAGATGATAGGGAATGCTGTGCCAGTAAAGCTTGCGGAAGCGGTAGCAAAACAGATAATGTCAGATCTATCAAAGACCGATGTAGCAAAGGACACGCAAAAAATAAAAATTATCAATTAACAATTCCTCATTCCAGTGAATAAAAGGCAAATAGCTATTAGGCGAGAGTTCGATGAAAATATTGAACGTTATAAAAGAAAAACTCCCTTATGATTATTCATTAATTGTTTTAACATTCTTAACAGCAGCCATAATCATAATTTTAACCGCTTTTTATCCAAACCCTTACCTTATTGCAATCATAAGCGTTTGTGTTTTGATTTTAACAATGATGAAGGAATATAGAGATCAAAAAAAAGACGATATTGAAGAAGCTCTTTCAAAACTTTCAAATAAAAAAATGGACGAAATTCATTCTCAAATTACAATCAATGAAATCGAAAGTAAAAAACGAGAAAAAGTAATAATGAAGTTGATGAAAAAAGGAGTGATTAATGAAGATGACATGATAGCAGCATTAAGCCAAGAAGCGTATTTTATTTTTTACCATTTTAACAGAGCATTTGATAATAAATATGTAAAATATTTACCCGAAAATAGAAAATTGGCCGCTCGAATATTGGAAAAATTGGGATTTGTACCAGTAGGAGCATTTTCTGGATCATATTTTTTTCACATAATTAATTCAAGAGCATTGCCTACCGATTTGCAAAATATTGGAATGCTAGAAGCGTACATAAAAAAAGAGGCAGTTAATCATTGGACTGAATTAGATTCAAACATTAAAACAAACCCATCATTATACGAAAAATATACAGAAAATGATAAAACAAGAGGAAACTTGGTATATTTCCTCGGAAAAATATTTCCATCAAATTTAAGCATGGGGTATCTTAATTTTTCATCATTCGATACGAGATTTTTACCTCATTTATCCAAATTTTTAAATTCAGAAAAAATAGAAATTAATGTTAAAAAATTTAATGATCTAATTTCCTTGGCTTCTCTTGATTTCTTTATTGATTCAATTGAACGAAAAGATAGGGCTAAAATTTTAGAAAATGAAACGGAAATGAGAGCTGAATTGGGAATAAAAAAAATCTACGATTATGCAAATTTATCAAAGGAAGATTTAATTAGAGTATTATCAAAATATTTTACTAATGAAAAATCAATTAAATTTTCCGATATAATATTGCAATCTGCAAATGATTCCTGTCCGATAATCCAAGAATTCGCATAATTGAACAAGTGTTTTTTATATGGATTTATGGAGATTATTATTGCAAGGGCATGCAAATAAATTATCAAACGAAAATAAAATAGTTCAATAGGTAGGTAAAAAAAGACTTGCTGAAT
Source organism: Microcaldota archaeon (assembly GCA_038046605.1). Taxonomy (GTDB): domain Archaea; phylum Micrarchaeota; class Micrarchaeia; order Norongarragalinales; family SBBD01; genus JACRGC01. Next base: position 20,755 of record JBBSVW010000026.1, read on the forward strand.
TATTTTTTTGGGGGTTTTTGCATATTAAACGATATTATAACTTTAAACTCAAACCGTTCGAAAAAATAAAACACATTTTTCTAAAAACCCATTTAAAGCTCCAATTCATTCCCTTTCCATTGGCAAATCCGATATCTTTCAGAGGTGAAAAAATGCCTCCATCAACCGTCAAAACTCTAACTGAATCGATTCCCCAAGTTAAAAAAATTTAGGATTCGAATTGGTTATAACCTCGCAATCTATTTTCTTTTTGCCAAAACGTTTTCTATTGACCATTTCAAATCTAGATCCATGTCAAGAATATTTCCTAATGCCCAGCGAAAATAATCTTCAGGAATTTCAGAAAGTAGTTTTCCGCGGTGTTTTCCGAAAGGCATTTTTTGAATTATAATCGGTGAATCGATATAATCTATCATAGCCTTTAAACTGTCTTTTTCGCCATTTTTTAAATATAATTCGATTCCTGCGCCAAGAACTTTAGCAGTAACTAAAGCGTCAGGAAGTGCTCTATGCATATTTTTACCAGCTACATCAACCTTAAGTTTTAACCAGTATCGTAAAACTTGGTTTCCATATGCCGGTGCATTCGGCCAAAGATGTCTAGAGAGCCTATAAGTGCATATCCACGGTTGTTTGGCAATCATAGGTAAAAATGAGCGGTCAAATTCGGCATTGTGTGCTGCGATCGCCGTTACATTACCCACTAAGCTTTGTAAGTGTTCGGTAATTGATTCGATGCTGGGGCTTTTGGATACGTCCTCATCAGTCAAGTGGTGTATGGCAGAAGCTTCTGGCGGAATAGGTATACCGGGGTTAATGATTGATTCCCAGGTGTCTTCTATTTTCCCATCCCTAAGCAATACTACACCAATTTCTACAACTCGATCAACTTGCGAGTTTACCCCAGTTGTTTCAGTATCTACCACCAAATACGCATCGTCAGCTATGCTCATTTATCTCACATCTTTTTATTTTTCTTCCATCAATCTTATTTTTACCTTGAATAGGCCTATTTTTCTTTTTGATACTGCTCCACGATGCTCCGCCACAGTACCTCATCATTTACCGTTTCAACCAGCTGTTTAAGCAGAAGCTCAGGCTCTTTTTTCCAACCAAGAACAATGTTTGCATGGTTCTCAAAGGTCTCAAATACCTTTCCTTTAGGTTGGGCATCGTCCAGATCGGAATCAACCCTTCCAAGATTGATCCTCCCTCTTAATCCAACGAATCCCACAGCAACCTTTATTTTTTCAGGTGCAATTCTAGCCATGATTGAATAAGCCCGTTTATAGATTTCAAGTTGCCTCCTGTGCTCCGAAGCCCGATCGGTATTTTTATCCGTCTTCCAGTCCACAAGCAAGTATTCGCCGCCCTTTCTGAAAACCGCATCTATCTTGCCTTTGAACTTCACCTCAAGATCAGTTTTCATCAATTTGCTAAGGGGCATATCTATGTCAATCTCAGCACCAACAACCTCGGGATAGTCTTCCTTAATTTCCTTAACCATGCTTTCGATATTCTGTTCGAAGGCTTTTACGTCCGCATCAACCTGGTGCGGCTCGCCCTTTAAGATCTGCTCAGCTATTTTGTGTACTCTTGAACCTACGCCAAGCGCTGGTGAGAAATCAGTAATGCCAAGGATCCTATCCTTGAAGTATTCGTAAGGGTCAGTTCTCAGCCCAGAAAAGGACAAATGGTCCAGCCTTTCAAAATGATTCTTGACAAAGTCAAGGAGCCATTCTTTCCTATCTGCGAGTAATTCCTGTGCCCCTTCCGTTTCTCCTGCCAGGAAAAGCCCATATGCTTTCTTTGCCCTCTCTGAATAATCTGCACGCTCAATTCCCTGCACTTCAATTGCTTTTTCTTCTATCATCGAGTTAAGGTAGACCTCTGGTTTATCAGTAAGGATTACAAGCTTGTTCTTGGCTCGCGTCATTGCCACAAAGTTGATTCTGAGAGTTTCCTCCTCGAGTTCTTCTCTTGCATCGATGCCCTTTGTGTTCAGAATAGCTTCAACAACGTAATCCTGGAAGTCTGTCCTCCCCCTAGGCTTGGATGGAAGGTAAATTACCGCATCGAATTCCAGCCCTTTGGCCTTATGGACTGTGGATACAGTGACTTTCTTCCTTGGTCCGCCCATATCTACAATAAGATCTGATGAATTCAAGTAAGTCGTGAGGTTTTCCATATTCATCTTGTCAATGGCTCTCACGGCTTCCCTAAATGTCTTCTGCACTGAAATGGCTGCAAGAAGGTAGTCTTTTCCATAAGTAACTGAAACGGGATAGATGATCATTTCAAATATTTTGTCAATATCCTCGATCGTCTTGACTGACTCTTTCATTTTTCTGAAAGCCGGGCACTTTAAGTAAATTTCCTGGATCGTTAGTTCTTTAGAGGCCGATAGTGTGAAGGCGTCCTTAATGGGCATTGGGAAGAATGGCGTGAACATAGCCGCCCGTAAATCGTTCACATCATCAGTAACAAAGCTCCGCAGGAACCTGATTGTATGGTTT
>JBBSVW010000027.1:0-23715 GCA_038046605.1 Microcaldota archaeon
GGGCTGGGGGGCTGGGGGGATTGGCAATTTTTCGAATATGGGATTAAATATGCGAAATTTAGGGTTTTGGCATTGGGCACATCAAAACCGCTTAATGCCCCAAATATCGCCTTTAATAAGGATATTACGCCCTAAAAGCTACTCCGATTTGAATGAAATTCCCAAACCCTTACGAGAGCAGGCACTACAAGAAGATGATCCTAGTGCCACTTGCCTTGATGCTTATTTCGCTATTTTTCATCCCAAGCATTCCTAGGGGCGTAGATCTTAAGGGCGGCTCACTGATTACCGTCCTAACCGAAGAGCCGGCGGAAAATATGGCGGCAAGGAAATTGGAATTGGAATCTGCGCTTTCGAAAATTGCGCCGGATACCTCGGTTAGGCAATTCGAAAACCCATCGGGAAGGGGCTTTGAAATTGAGGTAGGCGCAAGTGATGTCCTGGATAAGGCCGAGGGGCTACTAGCCTCCCTTAGGGCATCCGAATCGGCGCTTACAAATGAAATGCTGGTTCTTCAAAACCTCGAGGCAAACGAGGTAGATAAATCAAAGGTGGATATCCAACGGCAAAAGGTGGAATCACTAAAGACAGATTTCGTAGCGCAGGGCAATTCACTTCTTGCGCAATTGAAATCGGATAAAACAATTATTGATTATTCCCAAGTGGTTTTGGTTGCGGAAGGGGAATATCAGGCTGCAAGCGGAAAGGCGCGCGAGGACATACTAGGGGCGATACGGGGGGTGATTGCGGTTAAAACCTACAGCTCAAAGGAAGTTGGCGCGAGCCTTTCTAGGTTCTTCCTTTCAAAGACAACCGAAATCCTGCTGGTTTCCCTAATTGCTGCGGGCCTTTTTGTCGTCTTGATTTTCAGGGGGGCGGTGGCTTCCATTGCCGTCCTTTTTGGCGCATTTGCCGACCTGATAATTACGGCAGGGGTCATGGGCGCGCTTGGAATTCCTCTTAGCCTGGCAACAGTTGCCGCGCTTCTTATGCTAATTGGCTTTTCCATTGATACGGATATGCTCCTTACGATTAGGGCGCTTAAGCGAACAGAGGGGGAGGCAAAAGATAGGGTATACGATGCAATGCAAACCGCGTTCCTAATGAATAGCTGCGCAATTGCGGCATTTTCAGTCCTATTGATTGTTGCAATGTTCCTTCGCATTGAAACATATTATCAGATAGGGACAGTTGCCCTAATCGGGGGGCTTGTTGATTTCATTGCAACTTGGCTTGGAAATGCGGTTCTTGTTTTATGGTATGCGGAAATCCGCAAAACTCGTTGATCAAAATCTATGGGCAACATCATTTCAATTTTCAAAAAACGGCGCGTGCAGCTGCTTTTGGCAGCAGTAGCACTGGCGCTTTTGCTTATTGCATTCCGCGGGATTAATTACGGCATCGAATTCGAGGGCGGGGTTCGAATACCAATCACGCTTATTTCGGAGGGGCGAATCCCTGCGGAGGTGATGAGCCTCACGGCAGATACGCTAAAGCAGCGCATCAACAGCTACGGCCTTTCGCAGTCAATTGTGCGCCCGCTTGGTGAAAAGGAAATAATTGTTGAAATACCAAAAGCGGATGAAAGCGCAATAGCATCAATCCAAAAGATCCTGCGGGAGCAGGGAAGGTTTGAGGCCCTGATTGATGGCAGGCCCGCACTTGAGGGAAAATACGTCCTGCAAAATGCAATCGGGGGCGCAAATGGGGAGCGGGTGTATTCATCCGAAGGCGGCTACCGCTGGGAGCTTGACTTTGCCGTCACAAGGGAGGGCGGGGAGGCCTTTGCAAAAGTTGCGCTTGGAAAGGCGAATTTCCCGGTTTACATGATGCTCGATAGGCCGGAAAATGCCGCAATCATTTTGGATAAATCGCTCTTCAACCAATTCGGGGATTTTGGCAGCTTTGAAAAGGCCATGCAAGAATCGCTGCGCAAGGAAAATTCGAATATCGAGCTGATTTATGCGGATAACCTGAAGGATGATTTGGGCAAGCTTTCTGGAAAGGCACGGGTTGTGATTTCGGAAAATACCTCGAAGGATGATGGATTGATGGCGCTATTGGTTGGGGAGGGCTTTACGAAGGATCCTGAAGGCAAAAAGGTAATTTCCATAAGGCCCGATGCGGATATGCTTCCCGTTACATATTCATCGCAGCTTGGCGTTACGACGGTTTCAAAATGGCGCGCAATTGGCCTTCTTTCCGCGCCCACGCTTTCGGAAGGGCTGGCTACTGGCGTTGCTTCCCAATCCTATTCAATAACGGGTTCGTCAAGCGGGGCTAATCCCGATGAACAGCGCAGGAATGCATTTTCAGAGCTAAAGGAGCTAAAAAGCGTCATCTCGGGAGGAAAACTTCCCGTCAGCACGGTAATTGGATCGGCCTATGTTGTTGCCCCCCAGCTGGGTGAAAAGTTCCTAACCTATAGCTACGCGGGAATGGCTCTTGCCATCCTTGCCGTCAGCATGATTATTTTCATCAAGTACCGCCGGGCTTCGCTTGTCATCCCGATCATCATAATAAGCACGATTGAAATTTTCCTGACAACAACAATCATCGGCGTATTTGGGACGCTTGATCTTGCAGCAGTTGCCGCGCTTATCGCACTGATCGGAACTGGCGTCAACGACCAAATCATAATCACGGACGAAATCCTCAAGCGCGGAAAGGCCCAAACGGAGGAAAGCGCAAGGAATGTCAAGGAGCGCATCAAAAAGGCATTCTACATCATATTTGCGGTCGCAGGGGCGATCCTTGCGGCAATGCTTCCGCTTTTCCTAACCGGCATCGTGGAGGTTAGGGGCTTTGCACTGTCCACAATTGTTGGCGTGATCATTGGGATAAGCATAACAAGGCCGGCATTTGGGGACATTATTGAAGAGCTTGGCCCGTAAAAAACATCCCCGTAATGAAATATGATCCGGTATTTGGCCCTTCTTAAAAAAATAATTTTACCAATAGATGTAAAAAAGCCCCGATCCCCCCCTATGCAATCCAAAAAAGGGAGTTAGCTGAATGGAAAAAAACAAATCCCCAAAATACCTTGGCGCGATGCTTGCGGGCCCTATTTCAAGGTCCGACAAAACGGCCGCCTTGCACCGGGCGTTTCGCGACGGGATTGGGATGATGGAAAACTTCGAGGGGGGAATTGCCAGGGATAGGTCTGAACTTATTTCCGCCCAGGAAAACTTCGCATTCATAAGCGGGGGCCAGGCGGATTGGCTTGACCTTCTTAGGCCCCTTGCAAAAGGACTTGGGGGCTTTGAGAGAAGGCAAAGCGCCGGGGAGGATGCAATTGGCCCCGTCACAAGATGGTTTAGGACCAATTCCTTTTACAGGAAGCCAACAATAATTGAAAAACTCCAAACCAATGGGAGGGAACTCGCAAATGCACTGCCGGATGTGAAAAACGGCGTTGCGTTCCTATTGGGGCCGCATTCGTTTGGGAGCCTGGTTGAAAACAAGCACTATGGGGATAGGCATTCGCTAATGGACGCATACATGGAGGTTGTTGCCGCAAATATGCCCGCTGTTATGGATAAGGGCTATAAGTGCATCCTGTTCCTGGAGCCAAGCGTGGGATACGGGATGTCAACTGGGGCTTTTACCAAAATCGAAGGGTATGAAAAACTCTACCCCGGGGTTTGCGGGAAGGGGATGAAAATAGGATCGCACTTTCCATTGGCGGACGGCGCAAAGGCGCTTCCTTTGGTCGAGGGAACCCCGCTTGATTTTGTCGGAATCGACGGGATACATTCGGATTTTGGCAAGATATCCACATCGAAGGATGTGCTGATCGGGCTTGTTGATGGCGCAAGGGCGGGGATTGAATCGGGCGCCCACATTGAAAAGGAGGCGGCGAGGTTCATTGCAAACGCAAAATTCTCCGGCGGATATTACATCGGGCCAAATGACCGGCTCTTTGATGTGCCTTTTGGCATCGCGATTGAAAAAATAAGGGCGCTTTCACAGTACGGTGAAAAAATAAAATGAGGGAAAAAGCATTCATAACGCAGGAAATTGGAAGCATCCAGCGGCCCATTTGGAGGCAAAAACTTGATGCACAGCCCAATCCGGAATGGATTGCGCAGGCAATGGATTGGGGAAAAAGGCTTGGCGTTGATGAGGCCTACGAACTTGCAAACGGCAACAAAACCGGCCTCTTGCAAAAAAGGGCAATTGAAAGGGGCGCGGAGGATAAGGAGCGGATAATCGAAATCGCATCCATTTACGTAATACGCATGCTTGAATCGGCTGGGCTCGACAGGGTTTTCAACGGCGAGCAGCCACGAACTGAAATGTACGATTTCCTTGCGAAGAATACGTCGGGGATAGAAACGGCAGGAGTCCTTAATTCGTTTGATGCGAATTATTTCAGGAAGGGGATTGTGAACGGGAAGGTTATGGTAAAAGAAGATGGAATCGCATTCTTCGAGTCGGAATACAATTTCGTTTCTAAGCATACCAAAAAAATAGTAAAGCCCTGCCTCACCGGCCCATACACGATGGCGGATTGGTCGTATATCGAGCATTATAGGAAGGCAAGCGAACTAAGGGGCGCAGGCCCATCCCAGGCGCTAAAGGATGGAAGGCGGGATGCGATTATGGCATTTGCCAATGATGTGCTTAATCCAATTGTGAAAAGGCTATCTAGCGCCGGGGCAAAGGTAATCCAGATTGATGAGCCGGCAGCGGCAACCAAGGAAGCAGAAAGCGAAGTGTTCACGCAATCAATCAATGCTAGCTTTGAGGGGATACCCTCTGGTGTGGAAAAAGCGGTGCATTTATGCTATAGCAATTATTCGTCCCTCTTCCCGGCGCTTGCGGATTGCAAGGCAAATAGCTACCTGGTGGAATTTACAAACCATGCCTCGCCCACCAATTTCAAGCCGGATCAGGTGAGCCCCGAAACCTTCAAAATCTTGGAATTATTCGGGGAATACTCGATGGATGTCGATATCGGCGTTGGGGTTATTGATATTCATTCAGACCTGATTGAAACCCCGCAAGTGATATGCGACCGATTGCTTTATGCCGCAAAATTGGTTGGCGACCCGACGCGCGTGCAGGTAAATCCGGACTGCGGCCTTAGGACAAGGCGATGGGTTGTGGCATACGAAAAGCTCCGGAACATGGTTTTGGGATCGGAAATGGCAAGGAAGGAGGTTGGTGATTAAAAAATGAGGGGAGGGCAGGTAATGCTTGAAGTTACGCCGCCGGGCAAGCGCGCAACCCAGGAAGTTGTGGATAGGGCGCTAGAGAGGATCTCTTCTACCGTGGCACGGATTGGCTGCATAGATTTCATCAATATTCCGGAAATTCTTGAAGAGAACCGCGGGGGGATCCCGCTTTATAAAAATGCGAGCACGCGCGAGTTTGGCAGGCGGCTTTTTGAAATGTCCAAAAAGCGCATCATCGTAAACAAAGTGGTCGTTTTCCTCGGGAGCAGGGAAAAATTCGAGGCATGGCTTGACGAAACCACAAGGCATTATGGGATTTGGGATTTCGTGTTTGTGGGTGGGAGCGTAAGTGGCCGCAAGTATCCGGGCCCCACGGTTATCGAGGCGAATTCGATTGCATCAAAAATCCCACATGCGCACATTGGCAACATTTCCATTCCCCAAAGGGAGGGGGAAGTGGAACGGCTTGTTTCCAAGACAAAATCCGGATGCAACTTTTTCACTACGCAAATCATCCTCGATCCTTCTCCTGTTGTATCGTTGCTTGAGAATTACGATAAGGAATGCAAACGGCAAGGCATGGGTCCCTCGCCATTTTTCCTAAGTTTTGCGCCCGCAAGCGATATCGATGATGTGGAATTCCTCGAATGGCTGGATGTTGATGTGCCACTGGCGGTGGAAAAAAGGCTCGTGGGAAGCGCAAGAATGGGCGAAGAATCAATCAAAGTGGCGGGGGAGATCTTTTCCGATATCCTAAGCCATGTGAAAGCCAAAAATATTGGCGTTCCAATCTCACTGAACATCGAGCAGGTATCCCATCACAACTTCGAGCTGGCTGAGGAGATGGCAATAGCCCTTAAAGGGAAGCTTGCAGCTAGCAGCCAAAAATAAAATGGGGTCACGGGGATTTTCTGCCTTGCCCCTTTCTTTCAAAAAGAAAGGTGCGATGGCTCCGCGCCAAAGAAACAATTAGTTCGCGAATCAAAACCTTTTTCTTTTGCGGCGCCACCGCTTTTCTTTTTTGACCTAGCAGACAAAGTCTGCGAGGCCGCAAAGAGCCATATAAGCTCTTTTCGGAAAAGAAAAGCAAGGCTTCGAACCCCGATCCACAGGTATCTTCGAACCTTTCTTGGGAAGAAAGCTTCACCAAAGAAAAGTCATTTCTTGCTCGTCATTATATCCGAGCTCCAACATTGCCATCATCGTCCCCGTTTAGGGACTCAAAATACCCGAAATTAAGAATCTGGAGCCTATTGTTCTACCAGGTTATACTATGACCCCATAAAGCCCTTCGAACAATTCCACAAGAGTATGGCAAGAAGCATTAAAAAACAAAACGGCGATGAAAATAGCTAGGCAATTTCTCATGGTGCGCAAATAGGATTAGGCGCATTTGCAGATTTAGGCTTGGATTTTGGAATATGCAATTGATAAAACCCGCCATCATGATTATTCGGATAACTTATTGAAGGTAAACCATATGTTCGTAATCGGCGTAGACGAGGCAGGCAGGGGGCCGGTGATTGGGCCTTTGATTATTTGCGCGTATGCAATCGAAGGGGAAAAGGAGCCGGAGCTGAAAAAGGAGGGGGTGAAGGACTCCAAACTGCTCTCTGGGAAGGAAAGGGAGCGGATTGCAAAAATATTGGCGCATCACCCCCACGAAATTTGCGAGGTGCCTGCGGAAGAGATAACCCATTACATGAAAAGGAATGTGAGCCTTAACGAGATGGAGGCGGAAAAGATTGCAGCTGCTGTTTTGACATTGTCGATTAGGCTTGCCAAGGGCGCAGGCGGCTTTGGGGGGCAGGCAGGAGAAGTGATCTCAAAGATCTTCGTGGATTCGCCCGATCCGATACCAAAGAAATTCGAGGTGAGAATCCGAAAATACTTAAGGGGAACGCCGCTTGAAAAAACCAATATTGTGAGCGAGAACAAGGCGGATTTCAAGTATTTGTGCGTGGGCGCGGCGTCCATACTGGCAAAGAGCATGCGCGAAAGAAGGGTGGCAGATATTGCCGCGGAAGTAGGGGAGGATTTTGGCACCGGCTATCCTAGCGATGAAAAAACGGTCGAATTCCTGAAAAAGCATTACAAGGATGGGAATTTGCAAAAATACATCCGGCACGGCTGGGCGACGATGAAAAACATAAGGACGACGGAACTCAAGCTGAAGGAATTTTTCTAAATAAAAAAATTTGGCGGAGTATAACTAATTAAATATATTCGCAAATGCCGGCCTACCCTTCATTTCTCATCGTAGAATTCCAAATACGGCCAAACCCACTGGCTCCAGAACTGCGCAGGGTTCCTAACAGGCACGGGAGAAAGCAGATCGGCATTGGGGGCATAATTTTCGCCTTCCGGCAGGGCAAAAAGCTCATGGGAATAAAACATCGCCCCCTCCTCCATTTGATGCTTGAGGTTGCTTTCAAGGATTTCTGGCGCCCTAGAATCCTTAATCCGGGTTAGGAGCCTAAATAGGGCGGGGCTTTCCCTTGGCCAAATCACCGCCTCATGGTACTGCTCATCCCCAAGGAAAATGCGGTTTTTTGAGTTGCGGACAAGAATGCCAAAGAGCAATCGTTTCCGGTACACCAGGGATGTTTCGAATTTGGAAATCAACTTGGAAATTTCCCCATCTGAAAAAAGCTCGGGCACAAGCGCCGCGGAGTAAATTGAGGCGCTGCATTGGAGATCGCTTTTTTCAAAGCTCAAATCAACCATGTCGCAGGCCTTATCCGAAAAGAAAAACGACTTGAAATTAAGCGACGCAGCGGCCTCCATCGCGGAAAATTCCTGCGAAGGGTAAAGCGAATTGAAATCCCTAAGGAACCGGATCCAGAGGGCATTGATTTCAACTAGGTAATAGTTGGGTCCAAGCGCCCAACCCTTGAATTCCTCAAAATTTTGGGATTCGCGCAAATGTTTTTCAATCCAGCGTTCAGGCAGCCTGCAGGGAAGCAAAATGCCCCTCCCGAAATGCTCAGCGTGCTTTCTCGAATCGATCCACGAATAATTTGCAGGGCAGGCAAGAAGGTAGTTTTCAAGGCGCAAACTCCCTTTCGAGAGGGATTGCAAAAAGGAACGGGCAAATTCCCGAAATTTCCTCGAGAATACCTTGTCATCGGAATGCCGCAGGTACGATACCCCGCAAAGAAGGCAAAGCAGGGTAGCATCGGCGGAGGAATAGTCCGTATTTTCGCCGCCTTTTTCCGCGAGCTTGTTTGGGATAATGCCCTCCCTTTGCATGGATATGGCTGCCAGCAGGAAATTCCTAACCTGCAGCCTTTTCATTTTGTGGAAGATATCGAAATTCTCATAAATCCCAAGCAGGGCGTCCCGGAACCATATGTTCCTAAACCAGAATGCACCGGCATCGGGAGCAACCACATCTCCATTTGCGAATTCGAATGCCTCAAGAAGGCCATAAAGGCGGCCCAGTATGTCGCGATGCGCGCTTTGGGAAAGGGCGCTTTTTTTCCTAAGAGGGCGGAGGAATGTTTTTTCCAGGCGAGACACCTTGGCAATGATTTTTTTTTCGTCGTGCGCCTTAAGCTCCTTGGACGGGGAATTTTTTTTATTGCTGGAGGGATAGAATGAAATTGCCGCGCAGCCTTTTGGCATCAAAAGTGAAATTGTCCCCGGAATGAACAGCGTTCGTTCCTCGCCTTGGAATTTCAATTGCCCTTGCGCGATATGGCGGCTTCCGGAGCCTAATTTGTAGAACCAGTGCTGGTGATTGGGCGCCTGGGAAAAAGAAGTGAAATTTTTACTGTGCAAAACCATGCCTTTGCCCTTCCGCTCAACCGCAAGCCCTTGGTGGATTTCCGAAATTTTGTAGCCGGATGGATCGGAAGGGGCGTACATATGGCGGATATCGAATAGGGCAAGGAGGTCAATGGATAGGCCCTTGCCATGAATGCCGGAAACCGAGTATGTGATTTCAAGCATTGGCAATTTCGAAGAACGGTAGAGGTAATACTCCACCTCGAGGAGGGCGCCGGATAGCTCTTCTTTAAATCCGCCGGTTAGGGAGTAAGTGTAAAGCGCCTTCCATGGGAAGATGCGCACATTTTTTGGGATGGCGAGCAATGTTACGCCCCCATTTTTTATGCGGAATGCAACGCCATCAAGCAATTTCCAGTTTTCTTTTCCAAGTATTGCGCAAAAGCCCTCGTAGGGATAGTCGCGGTTTGGGATGGTGTATTCACCAAGGGCCACTGACGCTGCGCTTTGGGAAAATTCGGAATGCGAATTGCGGAGGATGGAGCGCACGCTCCTTGCAAATCCGAAATCCGGATTTTCCTTTGGATCCAAGTCAATGAAGAGGTTTTTTGGGTTCATATAAAATAATTCAACTTAATGCTGCACGAATGGGTAAAGATGGCGCTGCTTCCGATTCGGCTTAAGAATCCACATTTGCAACCCATTTACCCGGAACGCAATTGTTTCCTTTTTTTCTATTGCCTAAGCTTGTATTTGTATAGCAGCGGAACCTCGCCAACGATGTCCAGTTTGCCCTCCCTGCCAAGCCAGCCAAGCCCCGCATAAACCTCCGAATCCGTAAGCTTGGTTTTGCGCTTTAGCTGCGCAATTGTCAGGGGCCCAAATTCATTCAGGCAGCTCCACACTATGCCCGATTTTGCGCCAAAATACTCCTCAACACCCACCATCTTGCATCACCTGCAATTTTTTTTCAGATTAATTTTTTTACTGCTAATTATCCCTTATCACCCCATTTCAAACCGCTCATAATTTGCCTGCGCATGGCCGTAGATTTCAAATACTTTTTGCACTATGAAATTCCAATCGAAGTAGCGCTGCGAAACCCGCTGCGATGCGCCCTTCGAGATTTTTCTCCTTAGGCGATCGTCCTTTAGGCAAATGGCAATGATGCGCGCAAGGTAGCCCGGGTTCATGTCAAACCTATCCTCCTCCATGGGGACCTTGAAGCCGGAAGCGCCATTTTTCACAACCTCCGCCATGCCGCCGGTATCGCCAACAATTGCAACGGGACCGGAAAGGCCGTTTAGTTCGCTTGCCAAATCCGCGGCAAAAACCTCCAGGGTGACAAGGCCAAATGGCTCGTAGAGGGAGGGGAGGGCAATCACATCTGATGCGCAAAACATCCCCTTCTTAAGATCCTCGCCAAGCCAGCCATTGTAAATTATGGCATCGCGCTCCAGTTGGAGCTTTGTGATCATCCCAAAATAATTTGCATACTCATCATTGGATAGGTTTGAGGAAATCACAAGGCCCGCATTTATTTTCGTTGCGGATTTAAGAAGCGCAAATGCCGATATCAGGGCGTCAATGCCCTTGCGGTATTCCGCCCTGCCTATGAAGAGCACGTACTTGTCCTTTCCCGGAAGCGCTTTTTGGAGCACTTTCCTTCCCGCATCGATGTTTTCCTTTGTAACAGAGCGCCAGCTGTCAAGGATTATTCCATTTGTCAGGCCGGCTGCCGCATCTGTAACAACCTCAAGATCGGATCCTGCCTCGAAGAGGAGCATATCCTCAAATCGCTCCTCTTTCCAGAGCTGGTAGTCGAGCCATTTCCTTGTCCTAAAGGGCGAAAGGGCGCTTCGAAGCCGCTGCTTTGCGGGGAGCAGGTTGTAAAGCTCGAATTTTGCCTCGTGGACTGAAACCCCCTGGAGATAATCCGCCTCCTGCAAAGCCGCGGTTTCTATCAGGACGGGGGGGGCATCGAAATCCGGATGGCCAAGGCTCCTCCCAAATTCCCCCGAATGGAACCTGCAATTGAGCGGCCGCTTGATTTTTTCCCTCGTAAGGAAGCCCGCCGGGAATGCGAGCCAATCCTGCGCATCAATAAGGGCTATATCCTCCTTCTTTTGCTTTATTAGGAAATCCGCAAATTCGGGCACGGCCTTCCAGTAGGCATTTAGCATGCGGTAATATTCCCAAAAGGCCGCCTTGTCGGATTTGATGCGGTATTTTACCCACAGTTCGCCATGGAAGCGGTTCTTTTCCTCATCGGTTAGGGAGCTTTCGAGGAAGAGGCACTTGATCCCTCCGCGCATCCCCTCGTAAACAAGGGTTTTGGGGTGCTTTTCCATGAAATCGGAATACTCGGAGGAAAATCTTAGGTCGGAGAGCGGAACGGATGGGTCCCTAATCGAAATTGGCATGGGCTCGAAGGGCGCAGTTTTCCCTTCAAGGGCATTTTTCCAGGCGGAGAAAAGCTCAATGGAGTAGCGGTGAAGGCCGCCAACTGGCCTATGCAGCTCGGTTACAAGGAAGAGCACTTTTTTCATGTCGCATCAACCTACTGTTTTTCATTTCCTAATTATTGAATAATATTTGCAGCGGCGTTGGAAGGGATAGGCACTTCGCCCCCAATAATTCCACTATTTTCACCGTTGAATGGGCGAGTGGGATTTTCATCTTCCGCCCTGAATTCTTTTTCCTCGAATGCGGATTTGATTTCGGCCATCCTTTTCTTGCCAAAAATGTTTGCCCGCTCGTTTTCCTGCCGCGTAAGTTCGTAGCCAACCTGGCGCTTGAAGTGCTGTAAGATGTTCATGTAATTTATGAAATTGTCATAAGGCGTGTTTTCCTTGTAGGGGGAAAAGTGCTTATGCACATCCCCATCCTGCCAGCTTTTTGTGCAAAGGTAGTAGAGATGATCCGAGGTCTGGAGGAGGCGGTAGGTATGGAGCAATTCGGGATTGTTGGCTAGGCGAACTTTTTCCCCAAGGGATTCGAGCTGGTTGAAACACGCCCATTGAATCTTGTTGCCAAGCCAGGCGGAAACGTCGCGCTCCAAATCCGCCCATGAGAGGTTGCTTGGGACATCGATTTCACCAACCTTATCAAACGCGGATAGGGTTTGCGAGCAGGTTTTGAATGAGAGGTTTTGGTATTTCAAGACTTCAGATGGCAAGTGGCGAAGGAACGAGAGGATTCCGGTATCGTGCCAGTGGTGCTCGCCAAATGTCTCATAGTCCATGAAGAGGTTGATCGTATCGCCCTGCGCTTTTGAGAGCCAGGAAGCGTATTTGTCCGCCGTCAGGGGCCATTCACTCCACCACTTGGCGGAAAAGCGATAGCCAATATCGTCGCTTAATTTGTAATTGCGCAAAAGAACGCCCAGGTTGCCGCCCTGGTTCTTGTAAACATAATTTGGCGACCTCCAGCCAAGCACCCATTCGATGCCTTCCGTAAGCATTCCCGAGTAACCCATGCCCTCGACAATTTTGGCGATCCTATTGGAATAAATCACCTCGGTATTCCGAAAAACCTTGGGAGTTTGATGGAATTCATCACGCAAAAGGGCGCTATGCATCTTCACCTGCTCCTCGAATTCCTCCGGATCGGAAAATAGGCTTGCAAGCGAATGGTAATAGGTTTCATCCAGGAATTCCACATTTCCAGTTGAGGCAAGTTGGCGGAAGGAATCCAATACGTCCCTTCCGGGGGCGGTTTTTTTCGCCTGCTCAATGAAGGTCCCGGTTATGCTGTAATTTACCTTGAATGCACCGTAGTTTTCCTCGATTAGGCGAAGGAGAAGCTTGTTTGTTGGCTCATAGCATTTCGTTTTTGCCTTGTTGAAATAGTGCTCGTTCATCGGGGCGTTGAAGTAGTGCTCCAAAAGCGGCTTTCCACCCTCATGGAATAGGGAGAACTTGCCAAACCGGATGGGCTGGTGGACATGGAAGTACAGGCAAATTGATGGCATGGTTATTTTTCGACCTTTTTCCAATTAATTGCAAGTGTAAGCGAGCACGCGACAATGTAGAGCCAGATGAATTGCATCAAAATCGAAAAGATTGCGAAGGGGATGCCGGATTGCAAAAGGGGGGTAAGCCCGTAGCTTTGCCATAGCAGGAACGAGGGGAAGCTTAGGATTATCAATGCCCAATAAAATACCCAAAATAAGGTGTCGGGCTTTAGCTGTGGGCTAACGGATAGGAATGCGAATGATATTCCAAGGAATAGGGTTAGGAGCAATAGGTAAATGCGTTTTTGCCTTGTGGGGGATAGGAATTGCCTAAGCCGGGATTGCCTTACAACCCCCTCAAATTCGGATTCGCCAAAGGATGGATGTGGGATTTTTGGTTTTTCCAAATTGCGCTTTATTTTTTGTTCCATATATTTGACACGCCAATAATTTTTTAACGGGTTCAGCCCGTCCTTTCATTCATGATTTTTTCATAAACCAATTTTGTTTCTGCCGCGCATTTTTGCCAGTTGAAATGCCCGGCCTCCTCCCTTGCGCCAGAAGAGAGCATTTCCCGAAGCTCGGCGTACCTTAGCACTGCAAGCATCTTGTTTGCCATCTCATCCACGTCCCAAAAATCAACGCGCAGGCAATGGTTTATGATTTCGGATACCCCGCAGCTTTTGCTTACAATTGCAGGGACGCCATTTGCCATTGCCTCAAGGACGGTTAGGCCAAAGGGCTCGGAAATGGATGGGAGCACATACGCATCCGCAATCGCATAAAGGTAGGGCAGCTTGGATTCCTCGGCATAGCCCGTGAACATCACATTATCAATGATGCCCATGGAAATTGCCTCATTCACAAGCTGGGGAAGCATATCGCCCTTCCCGGAAATTATGAAGCGCACATCCGGATCCAATTCGAGCACCTTTTTTGCGGCCTTGAGGAAAAAATCGGGCCCTTTTTGGATGGAGAGGCGACCGTGGAAAAGGACGACTTTTCCGGTAATCCCAAATTGCTCCTTTTTCACCTGCGATTTGTATTTGGATAGGTCGATCCCGTTGTAAATTACTGTGATTTTTTCGGGTTTTGCGCCAAATCTTGAAACGAGCTGGTTTTTGGTCATGTTGCTGACAGTGATCACATGGCTGGATTGCGCCATTGCATTGCGCTCAATAGCTAATATCCACTCAAATGGCGAAATGTTGGCGGTTCTGTCGTATTCGGTGCTATGCATTGTGCCAATTGCGGGCCTGCCTATCCGTTTTGCGGCATCAAGGCCCGCCTTTGCGGTTATCCAGTCATGAAAATGAACGAGGCCGTATTTTTCCCTGCGGTTCTTTTGGGCAACGAGCTTTGCGACAAGGAAATTGTACCTTCCAACGGCTTCGAAGAAATTTAGGCCATAGCTTTCATCGGTTTTTGGGTCGTCGGTAATTGAGGGATCGCCATTTTTCGCATCACCAACCTTATTCTTCCCGCCGCCCATTTTAAGGAACTTGAAATAGGGGCCAAACTCGGCGTCCGTTAAATCGATTTCACCAACAAATGCGGAATAATCAACCGGGATGATGCGGACATTTGGATGGGGGGAAATAATTGTTGTGCCGGAACTAGGCATATAGAAATCGATTTTGACCCCAAGGTTGGCAAGCGCTTTTGTAAGTTCAAAGCAATGGACGCCAAGGCCTCCGCTAACAAAGGGGGGGAATTCCCAACCCAGCATTGCAACTCGCATTATTTATCTACCGTATTCATGTTAAATTCCCGTCCAATTGGAAAAAACAGCTTAATTTGAGCTTGAATTTGGAAAAAAAGTTAAAATCCAGCTGCGTTTAACCATCGGAATAATAATGCAAAGCGGATTGAATCCATTTTTGCACTGTTTACTATTGTTATTTGGGGTATAAAAGAGTAAGGTATGCAAGAAATACCGCCCTAAATCAGCCCGTAATTTACTACCAGTTTGGAGGGAAAAAATACGGGCAATCAGAAAATGAAGCGCATGGCTGAACATACAAAAGCCAGTCAGATCCAGCATGCCATTTTGAACCCCCACTATTTTCCGCCAATAGTTTGCGATTAGGGGGATAGGAAGATGGCGGGCTTTAGGGGAAGGGAACGCTGCGCTTTTCCTTGCGGATCGGCATCAATTGGAAGGTTTCCGGCTAAGTACGCCTCAACTTTGCATCCAAATCGATTTTCAAATAGTGGAAGGCTTTGGGAGAGCAGGGAAAACTCGTCAAATTCCGGGATTGCAACTGTTTTGTAATAATTTACTGATTTGCTGATTTGAAGAAGGAACTG
Organism: Microcaldota archaeon; assembly: GCA_038046605.1. GTDB lineage: Archaea > Micrarchaeota > Micrarchaeia > Norongarragalinales > SBBD01 > JACRGC01. The sequence continues at coordinate 15,175 of JBBSVW010000027.1, forward strand.
GGGCACGAGTTTTGCATGGGGCTTGAATTTTCCATCGGCCATTGCAAGCTTGATTAGGGAGGGCACATCGAATTTTCCATCGGCCTGCGCTTTATTCAAGGCGAGCTTGAAAAGACCGGTTTTCCAGCCTTCGCAGGCATAGAGGCGGATAAGCTTGGGGGAGGAACTTGTAATCTGGATGATGCGCGCTACATCGGATGCCACATTCTCAAGGTATTTTTCCCCCTCTTCCAAAGAGGCGTTGATTTTCGAGGGATCGGGTATGGGATAGGCTGCATCTGAACAATAACCCGTTTTCCCCATGATTTTCCAGGCCTCTTCTGAAAAATGCGGCGTGAAGGGGCAAAGCATCGGGATGATTCTTTCAAGGCAGCCCCTTACTAGCAAAACATCCGCATCTTCGCCCTTTGAATTGGCATATTGCCTAAGTGCCTCCACTCCCTTGAAAACAATTGCCTGGATTGCCGTGCGGAATTCCATTTTTTCCATTGCGGCGCTGGCAGATAGGAGGCTTGATTCGATGCGGCTTTGGAGAAGTTTTTCCTCCCTTCCAAATGCGGGTTGATTTGTTGGCAGGGGATTGCCATTCGAAATGGAGTCCAAATGGGCATTGGGCTTTTTTCCCCCCAATCCTTCCATGTTTTTTATTTTTTCCACCTGGCCTAAAATGAATTCAAGGCTGCGGTTGTAGGTTTTGATGCCCTCTTCGCGCCAGTTGGCATCATCGAGTCCTTCGCCGGCGGCGGTTATGTTTATGCGCACAAGATCGGCGCCGTATTCTGTGAGCATCTTGAAAATGGGCAGGAAATTCCCCTTGCTCTTGCTCATCTTTTCCCCTTCGACTGTGACATAGCCATTGACGGAAATGGCCCTTGGTGAAAGTTGGGGGCCAAAAATGGCAACGTGGTGGAAGAGGAGGAAGAGGAGATGGTTTTGCAACAGGTCCTTTCCGGAATTGCGCAAATCAACGGGGTAGAAATAGGCAAATTCGGCTTTCATTTCGGAAATAATGGATGCGGGCAAACCGGAGCGTTTTGATATCCCATCCAAATCGCCAATTCCCAGGAAAATATAATCGAAAACTTCATCCGTTAGCTTTTCTGCCAGTATTCCCCACTCATTGATTGCCCTTGCAATTGTGTAGTAGGCCATGTAAATGGTGCTATCCGAAAGCGTTTCCACTTTCCATTCCTTATCCCACGGAAGCCTTGTGCCAAGCCCGCCTTTCCTTGCGCATGCCTTGTTTTGGAGCCAATCAATTGTGTTTTCCATCTGGAGCCGCGCATCATTTGGGAAAATCGGCATGGTTTTGAGATGGGATTTGACGGCTTCTTTCCATTTAGGGTCTGAAAATTTCAAGAACCACTGGTTTTCAAGAATCTTCACATGGCATTTGGCCATGCAACGGCAGACCACATCCCCGGTGGATTCCCACATGGAGGAGGCGATTTTGAGTGATTTGAATTTGGCAATTATAGGATCCTTGGATTCTGAAATGGATTTGCCGGCAAACTCGCCAAACATCCCCTTCAAGATTCCCTTGTGGAATTCAAGCTTGTAGATTTGCGAGGTTGCCTCTACTAATTTTACGGCGTCTTTTTGGGAAGTAATCCCTAATTTTTTGCACTCCTCGATAGCCGGGTAATTGCCATGGCCCTCAATTGAAATCAGTGAAATGGGGGTTATAGACGCAAGGAGGCTTTTGGATATCCCAAGCGATGCCAATTCTCCTTCATTTTTCTTTTTCAAATCTTCAAGGGCAATGTAATCGTATGGCGCATGGGCAGGAACGCCCATTACAACCCCGGTTCCGGTGTTTGGGGATACAAAGGATGCGGGGAGTATGGGGATTGGCGAATTCAGGAGGGAAATTTTGCATTTTTTTCCTATGAGGGATCTTGGGCCGATGGGAATGGCGCCCTCCAGAATGTGCTGCTGGTCTGAGAGCTTTAGGGCCGCATACTCTGAAACAACCCACATTTGCCCATCCACTTTCACTTTCACATATTTTTCATCCGGGTTAAGCCAAATGTTGGTTGCGCCGTAAGTTGTTTCGGGGCGCAAAGTTGCGCAGGGGAGAATTATTTTTTCGCCGTTAATTTCCGCCTCGAATTTGATTATGGTGTATTCGATTGGGGATTCGCCCTCGCCGGTGTACCTATCGTGGTCGCCCGTTGGGGATTTGTCATGCGGGCACCAGATCACCGGATGCGTGCCTTGCACAACATAGCCCTTCTTCCTTAATGTATTGTACTGCCATTCGATGAAGCGCGAATATTGGGGGGTGAGATCGGTTGTGATGAATTTCCTTCGCCAGTCAATTGATGCGCCGGCGGATTTGAGATCGGAAATCCATTTTTGCATCCAGAATTTGGCAACGTGCTCGGGGCCTTTTTTGAATCCCTCGATTTCGGAATTAGTGGCACCGGCCTTCTTGAAATTTTCCACCTGCGCCAAATCGCCTTTGCGCAATCGTTCAACTGTTCCCATGATGGGTTCTCCGGTTGCATGGAAGCCCTGTGGGAAGAGCGTATTATAGCCCTGCATGCGCTTGAACCGGGCGTAAACATCAGTTCGGAAAAAAGAATAACTGTGCCCGACATGCATGGCGCCGTTCAAATAAGGGTAGGGGAAAGTAATGAGGAACTTTTTGCGCTTGGGATCCGGGTTTGCCTCGAAAATTTTGGCATTTTCCCATTCTGCTTGCCATTTCTTTTCGTTTGCAACAAAATCAAAGGGCATAAAATCAGCTCAGGGCAGATTTTACCCTCTCAAAGAATAAAAGCGTGTGTAAAACGGGGCCTGTTGGAAAGAAAAGTATAAATACTCAAAATACCATATCAATATAACGAAATAATTGGGGATGCGGAAATTTCAAGGGGATAAGGATATGGAAGCAGTTGCAATTTTGATGGGAATAGTCGTAGCATACCTCTTTGCGTTCACAACAATAAAACGCGATGGGCTAATTGAGATTCTGGTTCTTTTGGGAGCAGGGATTTGGCTGGTTGGGGCATAATCACATCGGCTCAAAATTTTGCTTGTGCTCTTCCCATTTTAAGCCCAGTGGCTTGAATAATTTTTTTGCAACGGCAATTTCCTTTCCTAGTTGGCCTTTTAACCCGGGCTCTGAAAAAATATCCACCGTGCCGTCCTCATGTATTGCAAAACCGATTTTCGTTTCGGATTGGCCCACAAAAATCGACGTCCTGCCTTCTCCCCACATCATCCTTACCGGCACTTGAATAGCTCCTCCGGAAAGTAAAACTCTTGGATGCCATTCATGGTACCAACTTAATGGCGAAATGCGCGATTCGATCCCGATCTGGCTTTTGTCGGGGCCCTTGTATTCGTTTGGAGAACCCCCCTTGGCAAAAAATTTCAGTACGTTTGAAAGCTTGAGAAGTGCATCGGGGGAATAGTGGGCAATGTGCTTTAGGGCCGCACGTTCCAAGGGCAATTCAAGATGAAAAGCGCGATGCGAGGTGAAAACATCCCGGCCATGCGCTTCGAGGATTTTTCCTATTATGGATGGGTGCCCCGCTTTGCGCTTCATTGCCTCGATTGTCGCATCCCATCTTTTTCCGAATACGGTCATTTTAATCACCCATCAGAATTTCATTCAGGCCGGATTTTGACATATTATTCGCCTAATCATCGAAGTTATTTAGAGCTCAAATCGTTTATTGCCCTTCTTACAAGTTCCCTATAGTATTCAACTGGCCTTCGGACAAAATGATCATATTGCTCAATATCAACTATCCGGCTTTTCCGCCAAATCTCATTCAAGCTCTCCTCCAGAGTTTTCAAATGCCCAAGAAGCCTTATCCGGTCTACCTTAGCCTTTGTCATTTCCGGCAGTACTCTTGAAGCATGAAATTTGACCTTATATTTCCCCAACTGTTTCACGTGGCCACTCCCTTCAACGATGGAATCGTGGAACATGTGGTTTCCCGTCACAATCCGCTTAAGTATATCGATTTCTTCTGGAGTCGCCGATGGAGGCATGAGTTTTCCACGGATATGATCGCGGATTGATGCATAAGCCGCAACATTGCCCTGTTGTTCGGGATATTTTTCGTGGGTTTTTCCCTTGTTTAGAATTTCTGTTGCGGAAGGGAGGGTTCCAAAAAACATTGATGAATATACGCCTGTTTTAGAACCAGATCTTCGGCCGCCTGCCTCATCTGCAGCCTCTTGGTAGGCTCCCATTGCGTTGCCCATCAATTCGCGAAGTTCTCTTCTGGCGGCAATTTTTTCCCCTTCTTCATTCATAGCAATTACCTGCCTCACGTGTTGCATCCATTCAGGCACCCAGCCCTTCCGGATTTTTCGGGAAATATGGCCATTTATAATTACCCAATTAAATTTTCATCCCCGGAGGCAGCATGTTCCCAAACCGCTTCATTAACCCCCGGTTTCCCTTCATTCCCTTCATCATCTTTGAAACGCGCTCGAAAGTTGTTACAAGCTCCCGGACATTATCGTGCTTAAGGCCAGCGCCCTTTGCAACGCGCTCTTGCCTTGCCCTATTTTTCATTAGCTCGGGGTTTTTGCGCTCCTTGACCGTCATGCTAAGCACTGCCGCCTCGTAGCGTTTCATATTTGCCTCGGATTGGCCAAGCATTTCTTCAGGCACATCGTACATGCCAAGCATTTGCAGAATCTGCTTCATGGGCCCCATTTTCTTCATGGAGCGCATCTGCGCAAGGAACGTTTCGTAGTCGAGCTTTCCTTCCTTTAGCACTTTTTCCATGGCTTCCTCATCGGAGATTTCTTGGACCTTTGAGAGAAGCGAATCCAAATCCGCAAACCCCACAAGGCGCGCAACAAATTTCTTTGCATCAAAAACCTCGAGTGCATCCGGCTTTTCGCCAAGCGTAATGAAGGCGACTTTTGAATTGCTTGCCTTGACTGCTGAAAGCGCGCCACCCCCTTTTCCCGAGCCGTCCATTTTTGTGACGATGACGCCGGTTATTCCAACAGCCTCATTGAATTGGAAGGCTTGCTTGCCGGCAACCTGCCCCAAATCTGCGGAAACCACTAGGTACTTTTCATCAGGGGCAAAAATGGAATTGATCGCCTTGAGTTCTTGCGCCAATTCCGAATCAAAAGCGCTCCTTCCTGCGGTATCGAAAATGAGCACGTCATACTGCGTTTCCAGCTTGAGGGAATTGCGTGCAATGGTTTGCGCACTTGAGCCTTTTTCGGAGTAGAAGCCGCAATGCACGGATTGGGATAATTGCTCTAGCTGCTCAATAGCTGCTGGCCGGTGGACATCGCCGGCAATTGCGCAAACCTTAAGGCCCTTGCTTTGGTAGAATTTGGCGAGTTTGGCAATGGAGGTCGACTTGCCGCTGCCGAAGAGCCCGAGCATCAATATTTTTTGCTTTTTGGTTTGGGGCTCGTATTTTTCGCCCAGAATCAAGACGAGCTCATCGTATACTATTTTCACGATGTGCTCGCGCAAATTGAGGTTTTGCGCCTTTTTTTCCTGCATCGCCTTTTCCTCGATGGATTTTGTAAGATCATAGACCAGCTTTACATTGACATCGTTGGAAATAAGCACGCGCTGCAGCTCCTTGACAAGCTCCTTGATTGCCTTTTCGTCGACTAACGCGGCTCCGGTGAAGCGGTTTAGGGCGTTCCGGATGCCGGCTCCCAGGTCCATATTGATCAGCTTTACTTATCTGAAAATAAGGGTTAATAAGCGTGGCGAAAAGGTGCAAAAAACAGGCAAATGGGGAGAGGGATTGAATGGATGAACGCGGCCAGTATCGCGCCTCTTTTCCACGCTCAAAGGAATAAGAATAAATGGGGGCGCTGAGATTTGAACGCCTTGCCCCTTTCTTTCAAAAAGAAAGGTGCGATGGCACCGCGCCAAAGAAACAATTTGATTTGCGAATTAAATAGCTTCATTAGCGGCGCTTAAGGCAGGCTTTGAACTCAGATCAACAGCTCCCAAAGCTGTCAGCATGCCGGATCCCCTTTCTGTTCTCCCAAGACAAAAGCCCTTTTCTTTGAACCCAAGGGCCTTTCTTTTCCGGGAAAAGAAAGGGGCTTACCAGGTTGGCCCACGCCCCCAAAACCTTATCATTTGGGGAATGGGATTTTTTAAGCGCTTTGAATGCTTAAAAAATGCATAAAATGGCGCGGATAGCTAAAATTGGCATTAGGGCGCAAGGTTACAATTAGGGGAATGAATGCATTATCGCCAAACGAAGAAAAAATATAAAAAAAGGGAAAGAAGAAAGAAAGGAAAAGGCTTACTTGCGCCTTCCCTTTGCTGCCGGAGAGGCTGCAACGGATACGCGGACATCCGGACCTAGCCGTTCTTCAATCAGGTGCATCTTATAGAACACATATATCGAAAGCGCCGAGAGGAATGCGCCGATTCCGGAGGTGTATTGGAGCTCAAAATCCTGATTTATGAAATATTGCGCCGTAAGCACAAGGAAAATCAGCAAGGAAACGATGAATACTACCTCCTCATCAAGAGGAACGCCAACAACGTGAACCTTAACCATGCAATCACCTGAAAAGGATTAAGATTAAGCGGTATTTAAGCGTTACTCTGAAATTGTTTTTTTGAAAAAAGGCGCATCTTTGCAATTATTAATTCGCAAGCAAAATAAGGGGGGCGCACTTGAGGGGTGGACGATACGGTACGCCAGAACCCCAAGGTTCTTAACATGCCCAGAATCATTCTGGAGCATAGGGGGATTCTTCCCCCTTGGTGTCAATGGCTTGCCCCCATTGGATGTCAAGCCTTCTTCATCCTTCCACGGGGCTTTGGGATCTTGAGCTCCGGATAAATCCTTTCAAGCATCTGGCCGGAAAGGATTGGCGAATAGCCAAGCTGGCAAAGGATTTTGTAGAGGGCATATTTGTTCAGGAACGGGTCGGATTGGGATAGCAGCCCTTCTAATTGGGCTTCCTGGAGTGCAAGCAGCATCTTTCCAAAGGATTTCCTTTGGGGGTATTTTGCAAGGAGCAAATCGACCCTTGTAAAGAATGCCGGATTTGGATGGAACTGCCTGAATTTGCGCTCGAAGCTCTCCAGGGTATGCACCAGGCAGGCGAGCACTTCCCGTTTTTCGGCAACCTCCAAATTTGCCTTGCGGATTATTACCCAACCCTTGTAATTGGAAGCAAAGCGGAATTCCTTTTTTTTAGGGCTTCCCTGCGCCTTGAACTTAATTGGGAAAAGCTTGCCAAATAGCTGCGAGATGAAATAGCCAACGGCAATATCTGTAACGGGCGCGAGTTTCTTTTGTATTACCTTTTCGGGGTCGCGATCGTCCTTGCAGAAGGGGAGCAATTGGGATTCGAGGGCGCCTGGCTTTAATGTGGAAAGTATTGAAATGAGTGAGGGGATGGAATTTACCTTTGATGCCACTGATGCCGCCTCCTTGGCAATTCCCGCCTTGTCAATTGGGGCAAAATCGTAGGCCTTTTTGCGTATTAGCTCGAATGAATTATCAAGGAAGGAGAGGATTTTGGGGTTTGTTAGGTCAAGGCCAATCAATTGCTCGGCATGCTTGAGGTCATCAAAGCCGCAGGCAAGCATTATGAATTCTTCAGGCATGTAATCACTTCTTTTTCAATGAGGATAAGGTCTTCCTGGCGGAAATGCCAATGGAGGTTTCAAGGGAATAAGCGCCGCCGGCAAATTCGGATTCGCATGAATTGCACCTCCAAAGGGCGTAGCCCTTGCGCCGCACATTCTTCTTGCCGCATGTCGGGCAATCATAGAGCCTATGCTGCTGCACAAGGACCTCGTTTTCGCGCTTGCGGATTTTAACCCCGTATCTTGAACCCATAAAATGCTTCACCCTATAAATAAAATTGATTGAAAAACAAGGGGATTGATATTGGAACTATGGAATATAATCTTCCCCTATGCCTCAAATCCCGCCTTAATCATGCAAAAATAAAAAAATTAAAAAAATTCAAAGAAGCTTCCTAAGTTCGCGCCCCTTCTCAAGCGCAGCGTCCATTAGCTGCGAAAATTCTTCATTGCTAAATGCGGCTTTGCCCGATTTCTGGGCGGCGCATATGAAATCCCCATCGCAAGTTGCAAGCGAAAGCCGCCCATCGGAAGCGACCTCCTCCTCATCGCTGGCGTCAAGGATGAGTTTTCCTGAAATCTTTTCAAATGAGCAGATGCTAACGGACCGCGCAAGCGCAAGCTTGCCGACAAATTCCGTGCGGACCAATGCCTCATTTTCATATTTGGGAACCTTGCAATCAAGAAGGGCGCCCATTGCAGCTAGCCCTGCCGTATCTATGAGGTTTCCGGAGTGGTCCATGATGTAAAGGTCTATGAACAAGCCGTAGGCCTTCTTTTCCGCAATGAATAATTTCTTGGTATCCACGGCGTTCGCGGAGCGAATCCCGCGATCCACGACACGGGCAAGCTCAATTGAGCGCTCATCCGGAGGGCCCGGGTTGAAATCGGGGTGGGCCGCCGTCAGGAACTCCGAATTCACCTGCAAAACGCCTTCAAGGGGCCTATCGCGGTATGGCTCCATTATGTCG
>JBBSVW010000028.1:0-29729 GCA_038046605.1 Microcaldota archaeon
TTATAGTATGACTCCTCAATGCCCCCATAGAATTGCTTCAAAGAATCTGCTATTCCCATTACGCTCACTTGAGTATAGAGGTAAGTTTGAAGGAATAAAAGGCTGTCGCTGACCAACCGCCTGACACCTCCAGGGGGCTAAGCCCCCTACTCGTGTTACGTAGACCACTTGGGTCTACTAACATACGAAGACTTATCGTCTTCGGTATGTCGCCTCTACCCCCCTAATCAGATTTGCGAATTAATTCGAGGAATTAGTATAGATCGGTCAATCCAACAAACGTTTTTAACCTCGAAAGGGGATATGTTATCCGTGGGAACATGGCTGACCTATTTACCGTGAACCAGATGCTTGATGCCATTATTGCCATCCTTGCCATAATCGTATTCATCCTCATTTTCCGCTCATCCCCAAAGGGGTTTAGGAGCAGGCCCCACAAAATTGAGATTTTGAAGGGGAACAAGGGCTTATCCGAAACCCGCAAGGAAGCCCTTAGGGAAATGCGGGAACTGCTTGATGCCAAGGGCGAGCTCCAGAAAATGATTTCCGATGCGAAGCGGCGTTATATGAAAAATGAGCTCACATATGAAGCATCGCTAATAATCGAGGAGGATGCGCTAGAGAGAATAGAAAAAATCGACCGGAGGCTTTTGCAATTCGAAGGGATGTATTAGGGCGGGAAATAGCGCATTGCTATTTGGCATGAATCATGGGGGAAATTATTTTTACATGGGGGAATTTTTTGGCATGGGGGAAATTTGTTAATTTAGGGTCAAAGGCTGTTTGTTTAATGCGGGATTAAAATATGGCAATAATAATGGAGGGAAAACCCATTGCGGAAAAAGTGCTTGCGGAAGTAAAGGGTGAAATTTCCGCACTTGCAAAAAAGCGCATAATCCCCTCGCTTACAGTCGTGCTTGTTGGAAATGATCCCGCCTCGATGGCATACGTTAATTCCAAGGAGCGCAAATCGCGGGAACTTGGCATCAACTCAAGGAAAATATCACTTCCCGAAAAAACATCCGAAATAGAGCTGCTTAGTTTGGTTGAAAAATTGAATAAGGACAAATCCGTCCATGCGATTTTGGTGCAATTCCCCCTTCCAAAGCAAATAAACGAGCGCCACGTGAGGGATTCAATCCTGCCCGAAAAGGATGTTGACGGGCTCAATTCGGTGAGCATTGGCAAGCTATTGAATGGCGATGAAACCCTTGCCCCCTGCACCCCTAAAGGCATCATCAGAATGCTTGAAGAGCACAAGGTTGCAATCGAGGGGAAACATGCGGTTGTTGTTGGCAGAAGCCTCCTTGTTGGAAAGCCAATTGCAAACATGCTGCTTAACCGGAATGCTACCGTAACAATTTGCCATTCGAAAACCAAGAACCTTTCGGAAATCACAAAAGGGGCCGATATTCTTATTGTTGCCGTGGGAAAGCCGCATCTTGTGGGCGCCAATATGGTGAAAACGGGCGCGGTTGTAATTGACGTTGGCATCAACAGGTTAGGCGGGCAGACCGTGAAGGAGGATGTGGAAATGGGAATTAAGGGTGCAAAGGAAAAATCCGCCTCGCATGCATTTGCCAATCCCGATCAAAAGCCCAAATTCGTGGGGGACGTTGATTTTGAATCCGTGAGCAAGAAGGCATCCAAAATTTCTCCGGTCCCCGGAGGCGTTGGGCCAATGACAATTGCAATGCTGATGAGGAACACGGTAAATTGCGCAAAACTGCAAAATGGGCTTGCGTAATTGATGGTTATTCCCCCCCAATCCCCATGCTTAATTTTTTTACGCCTAAAAATCTGAGAATTCCTGCCTATCTTTATCCCTTATTTTTTGAAAAATGCCTCCAACCATTAATTTAATATGGATTCTTCCATTCCCTATTGTGGTATTGGAATATGGCATTCATTGATTACCTTCGCGGAAAGCTCGTGAACCGAAATCCCCTAATGATCCTCCTTCTTGGCTTTGTTTCAACAATGCTTGGGGTTGGGACCGCATACCTGGTGTTCCCCGAAAACGTGGGGCTAATGGGGCTTGCGTTCGCTTCACTTATCATGCAGCCATTTGTTTCAAAGCTATTAAATTACGAGGAGGATCGCTCCTACCGGACCAAGAGGATTTCCCGCGGGATTTTCAGGGATCATTCGCAAACTTTCAAGACAATCCTTCTGCTCTTCTTTGGGATCATGCTCGCATATTCCGCCCTTTACCTCTATTCGAGGCAGGTTCGCGTCCAAAAACTCTTTGGCTCGCAAATTGCCCCCTATTGCATAACCCTGGACAATCAGGAGGCCAGGGATTTGTGCCTTAAGGAAAATGTCGGCTATGTGAAGGAAAGCGTGCCTGATGCGGCATCAAGCAACCTCGCCGGCGGCGCTGGCAGGGGCGGTTGCGTTACCCAAATGGATTGCTTTTTTGGCTATATTATGAACAACCTTGTTGTGATGCTTGTTGTAGTCATCCTATCCAGCGCATACGGGGCAGGCGCCATGCTCTTCCTTGGATGGAATGCCTCGGTTTGGGGCACGGTTTTTGCATATATTGCAGTTGATGCGTCTGCTGCTAGCGGTGCCAAAACCCAAGCCTTCCTTTCCTTATTCCTCAAAATCTTCCCCCACACTTTCCTTGAAGCATCGGCATATTTCCTTGCGGTAATTGCCGGGATCGTGGTAACAAAGGCGTACCTCCGGGAAAAGATGGGCACAAAGCGCTTCAACTTCGTGATAATGGATGGCATGCTCTTTTTCCTGCTTTCAATAATTGTTGTGGTGCTGGCAGCCGCATTCGAGGCGTTCATCTATCCGATGTTCTAGTAAAATATGCGCAACATGGCAGATGGATGACCCGGCGCTCCACAAGCTAGGGAATCGCAAACGAGATCAGCTTTGGATTGGAAATGCTCATGCTCAAAACCTCCTTATCCTTCAACCCCAATGCGACTATCACTTCTTTTGGAATCCGAAAGACGAACGAATTCCCCACTTTGGCGATCCTTGCCGTCAATTTTTTCTGATGGGCAAGCTTATTTATGGCAAGTATCCTGCCGGCATCATCGTGATGAATGATTTTTTCCCCGCATTTTTCACACACCCAGCCCCTTACGAGATATTCCCTATAATGGAACCTAGCTGGCGCCGCCCAACCGCTGCAGAAAACGCATTTCAATTTATCTTCTTCGATTTTCATTTTGATCATCTCAAGGAATATTCGCCTACGTGGATTACTGCCCAAATCATTTCTTTTGTTGAGTATTGGAATGATTCCGCAATTACGATTTTCCTTATCCTGCCTCCCTTTTTTAGCTCAAATTCGTGCACTCCCTCCTTTCTTTGCCTGCTTTCCATCCCCTCATGCAAAATTTGGCCCAGATCCTCCTCATCCCAATTAAGCTCTTCAAGTTCCGCCAATGCATGTTTTGTTGATTCGACATGGAGGCTTTTCCAATACAGCAAAGCAAACACCCATTACTTCGCCGTATATACTTTGAAGTATATACTTAGAAGTTTAAAATCCTATCGCCCCCACGGCTAGCTCTAAATTAGTTTAGCCTTATATCCGATTCGAGGGGTGGTTTCGGGTGCACCTTCTCCAGGTAGCATGGATTTTTGGGAAAAAAAGCGCCTTATTTCAATTTTTCAATCAGCTGCGGATGCAAAACGCCATTGCTCGCGGCAAAATCAAAGCTAGTGCTGGAGGGGTTGACCTTTGCGCCATTCAGATGGGAGCATTTGCCCCCGGCCTCACTTATAATGGAGAGGGCAGCGGCAACATCCCAAATGTAAAGATAGGCGGATATAAACACATCGAACCTGCCACAGGCAAGGAAGGCAAGGTCCATGGCAGCCGAGCCAAGGGTCCGCACGCGGTGCTTCAAAGCAAGATTCTTTTCCAAAAGCAACGTTTTTCTAATGTAGTTTTCCTTTGGGGCCATCTCAACGCATAGGAGCAAATCATAAAATTCCTTTTGGGATGAAACGGAAATCCTTTTTCCATTGAGGGTGGCGCCCTTCCCCTTGTCGGATAGGTATAGTTCGTCAAGGGTAGGAAGGTAAATTGCGCCCGCAATTATCTCTTCCTTATGCATAAGCCCGATGGAAATGCCAAAAAGCGGGTTATCATGGGCAAAATTGCCCGTCCCATCCACCGGATCCACAATCCACCTATAATCGGATTTGGCGCCAGCAAAATCGCTCTCCTCCGAGAGGAAATCGTGGGATGGGAAATTATCCTCAATAAGTATTTTTTGGAGCAGCGCCTCGCTTTTCTTATCTGCCATGGTTGCAATGTCGCGCTCCGCCTTGAAATGGATGCCTAGTTCCTTGCCGCGAAATCCCAAAACCAGCTCTCCAGCTTCCCTGGCCGCCCTGCCTGCTATTTGCGAATATTTCATATTTTTTTGTTAGGCATCAACGCTTAAATAATGCCCCTGAAAATAGGGGAATTGATTGGCAATGGGCTGTTTTTATATAAAACTCCCGCTTCAATCCATTCAAACCCCTTTAATAAAGCTTAAAAATGCGATTGCGTTTAATTCTGACATCGATTACACTGATTAGGTGAGAACTATGGGAATCTTCTCTTCTTTGAGCAAGGCGCTGGGCTTCACGCGGGACATTAATGTGGAGGAATTCATGTCCGCCGCGGAGGCCGAGGATGTGGATGTGATGCATAAGGCAGCCGATTACTATGTCAAGCCTATTGCCCTCCAAAGCGATTCGGATGTTGCGATAGTCAAGGAGGAGCTCACAAACCGCAACCATGTGCTCCTTAACTTCTCGCCGATAATGCGCAACCCCTCGAAGCTCAAGCAGGTCGTCGGAGAGCTCAAGATGTTCGTGCACTCCATCAACGGCGACATTGCAAGGATTGACGAGGACAAAATCCTGCTGACGCCGGCGAATGTGAAGATAGTTAAGAAAAGGCGGGGCTGATTCTATGAAACTCGAACAATCTGAGCGGGGGGGGCGAAGGAATTTTAAGGTAGTTTTGGAAAGGAAGGAACTTACTCCAGAATGGAGGTCTCAGGTTGGGGAAATACGAAACGCTCGAAAATTGAAGTTAGTAGGGCGCGCTATACAAATTGCCGGTCTCGGATTTGCCGGTTCCCTTCCATTGGTAGGAGATCGCTCGCTTGGTTATGCTACGGGGGGAACATTTGTTGCCGCAGGGCAGGGTGCAGCAAATGTCGCAAAAAGAGACCTCGCCGAAAAACATGCGGGTGAGCTGCCTTCACTGCTGAAAAGAAGGTTAATTGTTGGGGATCCTGCTAACAATGCGCGGATATTGTCGGTTCTGGAAAATCATACCGGAGACATCTATATCAGAACATGGAGGCAAAAACTGATATTATCGTCTAAATCGCGTTTTCCGCGTTATCACGCGAAAGTAAAAGCAGGCGCTTTGTAACAAGAGTGACTGAGCCTTAATCCGTGGGAACCGGCTAAAAGACTACAGGTTTCGTTTTTGGCGCCATTATAGCGGTGTTTATCTGCGTTTTTCCCAAATTTCCAAGTCGCAGGTTAGCAGTCGGTTCCATCTCTAAGCTGTATCCTCAGTTTATTGGTCGGTATCAATCCGTGCGTGCTTTTTATTACTAACGGGGCGTTAGCAAATTAATTTATTTTTATCCCTATTCCTAATTCCCATGGCATCCAAAAACGAGCATCCGGATTTATGGCTTGATCCTCGGAAACTATATGCGGGATTAAAACCGGGCGAAACTTTCGGTACACTCACCCATACCGGCATCCCCGCCGAATTCCTACAAAAAGTTCTTCGGGATCCGGGCAGGATGACCGCCCTGGAAGTGGGGCCGCATATTGTGCCTACTGCCCTTGATCTGCCCTTCAAAAGCACTACCATGATGGATATTTCAGACGCAGGCCTTTGGGCATTGAGGGAAATGGTATTACGCAGGCATCCCAAAAGGAAAGTTAGTTATGTTGCTGGCGATGTGCTCAATATGCCCCTAAAGGGGAGGTTTGATGTGGGAATAATGAATGGCGTTTTGGGCCATTTGCCGCCTGAAAAGCATGAGGCCGCTGTTAAGGCGCTTATTTCGAGAGTTAGGCATGCGTTCATATCGGACCGCACTCGGGTCCAACAGGAAGGCCATGTGAGTGTGGATTTGGTATCAATTGCAAAAAAGCTAAAGGAATCCGGCCATAATGTGTACCTTTCCAAACCAATTGCCTTGCCTATAACCGGTGAAGTGATGGGATCCCAAGGCTTGAGCCCGAATGGATAACCGATGCGTTGGCAGAAAAATTAAGGGTGGAAACCTACCGATTCATGTTTGTAGGCAAATTGAAGCCTAAAAAAGGTAACCTGGTGCGAAAATAGCTTCTATTTTTCCAGCACTTTTTCCTCCGCACTCCTGAAGAACTTGGAAATGCGAAGCTGCTTTAATTTTATTTCCAGCGAAGGCCCGTGTTTTTCGCTTTTTCCTCCCCTGCCTTTGGGTTTTTTTGGGAGCCTTGCCTTCAAATATCCCGCGAGCTGCTCGATTGCCTCGTTCATGATGATCTTATTGTAGTTGATTTCCGGCAAATCCTCAAGCTCGGTTTCGGAAATGCAGCTGAAAATAAGGAAATCATCCCTTTCGGTCAGGAGAATGTAAAACGGCCCATCCTTTGCCGGTTTTGAGATGAACTTGATGCCGGAAAAATGCTTTGTGATTTTAAGGTGCGCCTCCAGCCAATCCATCTCACTATCCTGGAGCCCAAGGGATGCAGAATTCAGGTTCTGCGGATTTGCGGCGAAATAATTGCGGAAATAGCTGATTAATGGCGCACTTAGAACTCCAAGAAGCAACCCTGAAAATTTCTCTTTCTCCCCCTTGATTTTAAGCCCTGCTGTTTTTCCCACATACCTTGCATTAAGTAGGGGCGTTTGGAAAATTAGAGGATAGTAGAATTCATCCTCCTCTGAAATGAGCTTGTGGTAATTTGACCTATTCAAAATGAAGAACTCCACTTCAATCCCCCATAATAGCTCTCAAATGATGTATAAAAAGGCAGGCTATTCCGCTTAGGCATCGGGTTTTTCAGCTTGTTTTTTTGGCCATCCCCTTCTCGCGGAACCTTCGTATTGCCTCTGCAAGCTCTTTTTGATATTTTACCCTTATTTGCGTTGCCGGCGGTACAGCTTCCCCTCCCTCGCTTATTTTTTTTACACCCCGGGCCTCCTTGATTACAGGATAGTGGGGCTCGATGAATCCCTCTAGGTGGAAATGAGTAAGCAGCATTCCTATTGCCGTCCTTGAGAAGGCATCGGATATAAGCCGATGCATAAGGTATCGGGGAATGTCGGATATGGGCAGCGGCTTGCCGTATTTGAAATCGTTGTGGGTAACCAGTGTCCTTCCATCGATTTCCCTTGCCCTTTTCTGCATATCATCAAGCCGATCGTCCGAAACCCTTTCATCCGCAGGAATTGCAATTTTGGCTATTCCTGGAATATTATCTATGTAATGCCCATAATGGGCCGAATTGGCATGCCCCCTATTAAGGAACCCTGCCACATCTGAGTAGGTGAGCCTTTTTTTTCTTTTTGAATTGGGGTTGATAATGAATTCAAGGGCGTTTGCCTTAAGGTGCCCGTACGTCGAATCAAAACCCTTCATTGCCCTTTCTACCCTTCCTTCCCCCGTAAGCCTATGAAGGGGGATTTTCCTTGGCATGTAATTACTCCTCAGAGCATGATTATTAAATCAGCTCCGGGAGCCGCTTTTAATTAAAACAAACCGATTTAAAGCCGGAGAACAGGAAAATAGGGGGTTCGAATGGGCGCAGGTTCAATAATGCCAAAGGCCAATGGGCATAGCGGATTTACCGATGCACAGCTTGAGCTCGAAGCAAAAAGGCTCCATTCCAAACTTTCCAATTTGGGCTGGAACATTGAAACCTGCAGATTATACGCCCCCCTCACTTTGGAAATCAACACTCTCAAAAAGCTGCAAAATGCCGTTATTTTGGCTCACAACTATCAATCGCCCGAAATCCTATTTGGAATTGCAGACTTTGTCGGGGATTCGTATATGCTTTCAAAGCAGGCGCAATCCACTCCAGCAAAAAAAATCATTTTCTGCGGCGTGCGCTTCATGGCGGAAACCGCAAAGATGCTCTCTCCGGATAAAGAAGTACTGCTCCCAGCGCCTGATGCTGGCTGCTCCCTTGCGGAATCAATTACCGCGCAGGATGTTGGGGATCTCAAAAAGCAGCACCCAGATGCTGCCGTTGTCACCTACATCAACACTTACGCCGATGTGAAGGCGGAATCGGATGTAATTGTCACTTCAAGCAACGCACTGAAAATAATCGAGGCGCTCCCGCAAAAGAAGATCATTTTCCTGCCAGATAAATATATGGGGCAAAACCTTGCCAAGCAAACCAAGAAGCAGATCATCACCTGGGATGGTCTTTGCGTTGTCCACGAGGAGTTCTCTCCAAAGAAGCTGGATGCCTACAAGAAATTCTACCCGAATGCCAAAATATTGGTGCATACGGAGTGCTCGCCAGCAGTAGTCCAATTGGCGGACATGAGCGGTGGCACTGGCGATATGCAAAAATATGTGGCCGAATCAGATGCGAGTGAGTTCATGTTGGTGACTGAGTGTGGGCTCTCCGACAAGCTTAAAGTCACCTTCCCTTCAAAAAAATTCATCCCCTCCTGCGGCCTTTGCCCCCATATGAAGAGGAATGATTTGAGGAAGGTGCTGCAGGCACTGAAGAATCCATCTGCCGACCAGAAAATTTCAATTCCGGAAGATGTGAGGGAAAAAGCGCAAGCCGCCTTGGATAGGATGCTCCTATATGGAAACTAGTTTCCTTTCTTTTCCTTCTTCCATGGTGAGTTATTCGATTTTATTTTCTTAATTATTATAGACGCATTTCCTGTTGTCATTAACTTAAGCTCGGATATTGGAATGCCTAATCTAATATGGGGTGGAATATTTTCTGCAAATCTTGAAAGCAATACGTGCCGGGCAAAATCACTCCTCATTGTTTTTGCTGCCCCTGTAATTTCTTCTCGAACCAAAGGCGCTAATTCATGGTTGCCTTCCCTTAACGCCTTATAATATCTTTCTGCGGTATCCTGTTCGCCTGCTGCCATCAACAACCTGACTGCACCTACGTGTTCACCAGCATCCCTTAAATTTTCAGCCTTCCTAAGTTCTCTATTAATTGCGGCTCTTGCCTCCTCTATTTTGGCTTCAGATTGTCTAATTCTTAAACCATTGAGATCTAGCGGTATTGCTTTATTGTGTATCCGTAGACTTTCTAAGCTAACCATTCTACCACCAATTTAATACTTCTAATGGCATATTTAAAAAGGGTTGATATGGAAACCGACATCCTTGTCATTGGCAGCGGAATTGCCGGCCTTAGCCTTGCCCTTAAGGCCTCGAAAATCGGGCAAGTGGTAGTTGCAACCAAGAAGGCCGCATTTGATTCCAATACTGCCGAGGCGCAAGGGGGCATTGCAATTCCGGTGGGTAAGGCAGATGAGAAAAAGCACATAGAGGATACGCTAAAAGCAGGGAGAGGAATATGCAACGAAAAGGCAGTTGCGCTTATGGTCAAAAAAGCGCATGACCGGATCAACGAGCTATCTGAGTGGGGCGTCAAGTTTGAAAAGGAGAAGGGCGGATTCAAGCGCACCTTGGAAGCTGGCCATAGCGTCCCTCGCATCGTATTCAATGTGGATGCAACAGGCAGGGCAATCGAGCACAAATTGGTGATGCTTGCAAGGGAAAACAAGAATATCCGCATTTTGGAGGATTCGATGCTTATTGATTTGGCAATTGGCACTTCCGGTAGCTGCGTTGGCGCCTCGTTCCTTCGTGAGAATTCATTCATCCAAACTATTTCAGCAAAATTAACCATTCTTGCAACCGGAGGCCTTGGCCAAATTTATGAAAAAACCACAAACCCCCATGTTGCAGCGGGGGATGGATTTGCCGCCGCATTTCGGGCAGGGGCAAAAATGGAGAACATGGAATTTGTGCAGTTCCATCCAACCAAGCTGGACGTGCCCTCCAATCACCCATTCCTGATTAGCGAAGTGCTCCGGGGGGAGGGAGGCACGCTCATCAACTGGAAGGGAGAGCAATTCATGCAGCGCTACGCAAAGGAAGGCGAGCTTGCGCCGCGCGATGTTGTAGCCCGCGCGATTTACATCGAAAGCCAAAACGGGTCCGTTTACCTTGACATGACCCACAAAAGCGAGGAATTCCTGCGAAATAGATTCCCAACAATATATGCAAAATGCCTGGGATTTGATTTGGACCTTGCACATGATAAAATACCAGTCACTGCAGCTGCGCATTACATGTGCGGCGGCGTAAAAACGGATTTGAAAGGGAATTCGAGCATTCCTAACCTCTATGTGATTGGCGAGGTCGCCTGCACCGGAGTGCACGGCGCAAACCGGCTCGCCTCCAATTCGCTTCTTGAGGGCATGGTGTTTGCGCATGAAGCATATTTGGATGCCAAGGGAAAAATCGGAAAACTCGCTTTGGAAAAAGCGCCGGAAATGGTGTTTTCAATTGGAGATAGCAAGGATACGGCAAACCCAAGGCAAGAAATCAAAAAGCTCATGTGGGAAAAGGTGGGGCTTGTCAGGAATGAAAAAGGGCTAAAAGATGCAATTGATATGCTTGGAAAAATGGATTTCAAGGCAAAGCCCTCCATTTCCAAATCAATAAATTCCAAATCCCTGGAGGATTGGAACATGGCGCAAACATCCCTCCTTGTTGCACGCGCCGCCTTAAAGCGGAAAAAGAGCCTTGGGTGCCATTTCAGGACAAATTAGGGGGGTGGTGGAGATTAATAGGGCATATTCGGTTTGTTAGAAATCTACTTTTTGTTGCTTCTCGACGCAACAAATTCCTTTAGGTTTTTTACACTTGGGGTGAGAATAAATCCATTTGCAACTTTCAATTGCCGTGCCAATTCCTTGGCATGGGGGAACAATCCTTTTTTTTGCAAAATTACTGGCTTGCCATATTCATTCACGGCAATAATGCCAACTACCCCGTTTGCCTTCACTAACTGTATGCCCGCGCTAAAGCCGATCATCCTATGGTGTTCCTCCGGCAGGATGTGCATTCCGGCATCGCCAATGCTGTATTCGGGATTATTAGCCAGGAATGGCCGGATTTGCATTTGTGTTATTTTAATCAGGTATTGGATGCTTTTTTCCACATATGCCGCTGCGTCCGGGTTCATCCGCGGCATTGTCTTATCACTTTAGTTTTATTATCCTGACCGCCATCACTCCCGCAACAATTGCCCCCAGCATCATGAGCGCATACGGGAACTGCTCTGGAAATGAGGGTATGGAAAATGGCGTCGAATTTGAAGAGGTGCCCTGCCTTGTCTGGTAGCCGTAAAGATTATCGCCAGGGATTCCGCGCGTCCCTTCGGGCGTGTTGTATAAACTCAAACCGCGCTTTGCAAATTCATCATTCCATGGGATGTCCTGCCCGTTGAGGGCGTACCAAAGTCCCGTCCTTGGGTCAAAGGCAATCATCCCTCCGGCGCCCTTAGCTGCTAGAAGTGCCGCAAGCTCCAAAAGCCCATCCGGTCCCTGCGCGGATAGCACCGGCTGGCCATTTTTCATGTCCAAATTGAACTTGAAATCGCCCCTGTCCGTTGGGACAATTATGTCGTTTCCTTCCCTCCTAAGCGGGCCGGTAATATTGTAATCCGTTTGTTCACCGGTCTTTTTGTCAATTACGGAAAGAACCTGCTTGCCATTCTCATCCGTTGAAATCACATATTTCTTATCCGGCGTTTCAAGAAGCGTGAACCCGCCGCGGTTTCCATTTGCATCTGTTTGCACCTTATCAAGGGCTTCCTTCATCTCCTGCGCCTCCTTTTCACCGCCAACTTTAGGAATCACATTGTCAATTGAAATGCCCGGGACGCTTTTCCCATTCTCATCGATGGTGTTCTTAATTGATGTGGATATCGCCTTGATGTTATCCGCCGCCTTGGTTTTGGCAAGAATGTAAAGAGCAACCACTAGCCTTTTTCCGTTTTCATCAAATTCAATCCTTCCGCGCTCGGTGATTATTGTAAGCAGCGTTCCGGCTTGTACCTCCTCAATCCCTTTCTTTTCGCGCAAATGGCCCTTGATTAACACATCCCCATTGCCCATAATGGAAATCAGGTTTCCATTTTGTGCGCCTGCCCCAAGCTCATCCATCGCTTCAATAGAAGGCGCTTGAATTTCCTCACCTGCTTCAAATGCCTCTTCCCCACCCAGGGCTTCCGGAACATCAATTCCAAGTATTTCTGTTGCATTCCTTCCGGTGCTACGGATGTACCTGATTTTCCCCTCATCGGCAGTGATCCTCCCTTCCGTTGTGTAGACTGCTACAACCCTCCCAAAGCCCGAAGCACTCAAATCGCTGCCCACATCAATTTTTAGCGTTTTAAGCTGCTGCCTTAGGCAATCCATTGTTGAGCAGCCATCGTTTGTAATCAATAGGTTTCCTCCCAGCGATCCTGGCGTTACCTGCAATATTTCGCTTTCATAGCACGCATTATCCAATCCAGCAGAAATTATGCGGTTTGGAATAAGCGTCCTGGCAAGATCCTGCATCATTAGTGAAAGCAATCCGCGGTCGGGATTTGATGACAATTTGAGGCTCTTTCCGGTTTTCTTATCCGTGTAGGTGACTCCCTTATCATCAACGCAAACAAACCCATCCTTGGAATCATGGCATTCGCGGAAGCAGCCATTCTTTGCTAGCTTATCGTACACCCCAAACCATTGCTGCGTTGCGCCATCGAGGTGGATGTAAAATAGATCCTCCGGATTTAGCTGCCCGTATGGGTTGTCCTGGATCGCCCTCAAATTAAGCATTTCAGTTAGTGATTTTTCTTCCACCTTGCTGCCGATGCCCCCAAGCAAACCGGACAAGTTGAGCTGCTTGCCCACATCGATTTTTGTTATCTGGTCGAATTTTTTTTGCAGGTTCTGGTTTGCCTTGTCGGCTGAGATTTTCTGGTAGGCCAAAATCTTGTAGGATGTGTCCTTGCAGAGGGAGACGTATTCAAAACCGCGGCTTGCAATGACTTGCTTGCCTAGTTGAACTGGATCGAGGAGGACAATTGCTTTGTAGAGGTTTGCAGTAGCCTTTTCCATGGTCGTGTATTTCAATTCCGTCTTGTAGGGATCCAATTTCCGAAATTCCTGGGTCTTTGTTGTAATCTGTTTTGCCAATGCCTCGTGCTGGTCCGATGCGTGAAGAAAATCGTTATACAGTTTGTTGTAAGCTGGATTACCCTGCCTCAATCCAGATTGTTCTGCCTGCGTTAACAGTTTAATACTGCTCGCTTTAGCCGCATATTCTTCCCCAGCCAATAGCTTCAATTCGTTGATCTCGCCGGATGTTTTGGTTAATAGTTCAGTTTGAGCCTTCGAGAAGAAACCAGTGGTCTTTGAGGATAGCCCCTTAAGGAAGCTTGCTTTGAATGCCCCGCCCAGGACCTGCAAGAACCCCTGATTTGGCCAAACGACGTTGGATGCAGACTGGACGATTGATACGCCGGTGAAAATCCTGTATTTTAGCAGCATGTTATCGACAATCTCCTCATCGCATACCTCGTCCTTGCTAAATCTCACCGGATCCACGAGCCTTGTCACAACAAAATCGAAAATACCCGCCCTTGTGATTGTCGATACCGGTCCCGAAAGGTATTGAATGTCGGCTCTCCTGTATATCAAGAAATTGACAAGGGGTGCAAGCACTGCCATGGACTGGTAATATTTTGCAAACTCCGCGTTATTCTTTATTGTAGTTCCCAGTTCAAGGTTATTGCTGTAAAGCGCGAAGCTGGTGTAGTCCCCGCCCTTCCTTACATCCTCAAATAACGAGCTTTCAGCCTGCCCTTTCCAATCCATTTTAACCTGCCAGCCAGTCCCTTTCTGCTCAAAGCTGGTGTAGCTGTCTGAATATTGCTCTTCTGGCGTTGAATCTCTTGTGATGTAAAATACCTTCCCGGTTTCGAATGCCTTTGTTGGCGCGCCCGCCTCCATCAAATCTGATGCCCAATCCGTGATTTTACCTGTTCCAAAGAAATCTGATGCCCTCCTGAAATCGGTCAGGAAATCGTTATTATTTACGTAAATCTGAAGGTAATTATCCTTCAGCTTTTTATCGTTGGTAACCAATGATGAAAAAAGGATTTGATTTGATGCTGATAGGGCGATTCTTGCAGCCCCCATCCATCCAGCTCCATAGAGCATTATGGCTACCGGCTTCCATTTCTGGACGGATGTTTCAAAATCAAGCTGTCTCATTAATTTCTCATTCCCTTCGATCCTGCGGTTAGCCTCCAGTCCCTCGTTTAGCAATTCGTCGCCCTTTAGGCTGTCGCCTAGCCTTCCTTGGTTAAGTTTGCTTAACCGTTCGAGCTGTTCCTTATCGTCTTGCATTTGAAGCTTAAGTCCGTTCACTCCCTGCCTTGAGAATAATATTGACGCTGCCCCTGCAAGCGAAGCCCACATTTCATAGTTGCTCCATTGCCCAACTGTGGTGACATACTTTTCATACATCCTTGGGATGACCATGCTTCCAGCATAACTGTTAAGGGCAGCTGTAGTTTGCTTGGTAGTGATGTGCTGGGGAGCCTTCACAGTTGTCTTGCTCTGGTCAAAGCCTAGGAGGACATCTTTGTTGAGGAGCGCCTGGAATGTGACTTTTCCGTGGATGAAACTCCGGTCAATTAGGCATTGGTTCTCCTTTTCCTGCGGTTGGGTCTTCATGATGTCTTTCAATGCAACGCTCTTGCCGTTTGGAAGCACCACTTTGTATGCTTCATAGGCAGGCTTTGGAATTTCCCCTTGCTGTGAAATCCCAAGCACTTGAGCAAGCTTATCTTGCCCCCCAGTTGTCCGCGATGCAATTGCCCTAATCTGCTCACGGTTGAGCTTTCCGGTTTCGCTGTCTATGCCGAATTCTTTGGCAATCTCTTCGCGCCCCTTTTCATCATATTCCAAAAGGTTCGCAATATCCTTTATGCCGTAAACAGGCTGGTCGGCGAGATTGATGTTGATTTGGATGTTTTGGGTAGTTTGGTTTGTTGGATCATTTTTCCTAAGGGCAGAATCGCTTAATGTGGAGAGCTGCTCGGTTTGGAAAGTCAATAGGCCCTTTTGGTACCTTGCAACCTCCGCTGCATCCATCTCCGCCATCTGGCAGGTTCCTTCAAAAGTAGTGAAATCCCTGACCTCCTCATCGGCAAAATTCAATTGGGATGGGGGGGTTGCTAAAGAGATAATTTTGGAGTTTGCGATGTTTCCGAACCCATTCGATCCTTCTTTGCCACCCCCATCATCGTAGTAATCGTAATAATATGTGGATGCGTATGCGAACGGTGAAAATAGGGATAGGAGCATCAGCATGAAAACGGATAGGGAAAACACTCCCCCAGCAGAAGGCGCCATGATATACCCTAACCAAAGTCATCCTTATAAACATTATTTTGGAGTTAAGCGGCGAAGTTTTTAGCGCACCGACGTCAAATGGGTTGAAGCATGGATCATTTTTAGGTTAAAGCGATCAGTTGGGCTCCCAGATTAGGGCATTAATCTCATTTTCCGCCATTGCTTGGGATGGTTTATCGCCCCTTTTCCATGCATGAAGCCCATAGTAGATTTTAAAAGTGTTTATGCGCTTAGTAAATGCTAGTCGTAATACAAGCGTTTTATCCAAATCAAATTTGGGGGCGCAGGGTGGTGAAAAATGGAAAGCATAGTATCTGATGCATTGAGGCATTCTTCGAAGAAACTCGAGGGCGAAGAATTTTTCGAAACCCCCCGCATAATGGTCATCGGGACCGGCGGAGGGGGCTGCAATTCCGTCAACAGGCTGGCGCGTTCCGGCATAAAGGGCGCGGAGCTCGTCGCAATCAACACGGATCGGATGCATTTGACGATGATCAACGAGTCCGTAAAGAAAATTCTCATCGGCGCTTCCATCACGAGGGGGCTGGGAGCCGGCGGATATCCGGAAGTCGGGGCAAAATGCGCCGATGTCTCACGTGATGCGCTGGAAAAGCTCCTTTCCGGAGCGGATTTGGTATTTCTCACCTGCGGCATGGGCGGCGGGACCGGAACAGGTTCTGCCCCGATTATTGCCGAACTCGCCAAGAAACAGGGTGCAATCGTCATTTCCATCGTGACCTATCCGTTCGCACTTGAACGCGCAAGGCTGGAGAAGGCGGATAACGGCATCGAGGCGCTAAAATCGCAGGCGGATACGATCATCGTGATCGACAATAACCGGCTTGTCCAGATCGTGCCAAACCTTCCAATCGACCAGGCGTTCAATGTAGCTGATGAAATCATTGCACGGGCAGTGCGCGGAATCACCGAAACCATCACCACCCCCTCGCTAATCAACCTTGATTTTGCGGATGTACGCGCTATCATGAGCAACGGCGGAGTTTCCATGATTGCAGTTGGGGAAGCAAAGGGAACTGGAAGGGCGGATGAGGTCGTTGCAAACACCCTAAATCACGCTTTATTGGATGTTGATTTCACCGGCGCAACCGGAGTGCTCCTGCATATTACTGGAGGCCCCGATATGACCCTTGGTGAGTGCAATTCCGTTGGAACCGCGCTAACCGAGCGGGTTGATCCAAACGCAACAGTCATCTGGGGCGCGAGGCTTGATCCGGCATTCGAGGGCAAGATCGAGGCAATTGCAATCTTTACCGGAATCCAATCGCCCTATGTGCTGGGCAGGTCTCAAGTGCCAAAGATGGCTAATGCGTCCAATTCCGGCGCAAGGAGCGTTGATGACATTGAGTTTATTTGAGGTTTTTACCTCCTTACTCTTTCTTTTTATTTTTCCAAATCCCTAATGATTTCTTCGATTTGTTGTAACCATTTTTCCATCCGCGCTGTGGCCAATTCTTTCTCTTTTGAGACCTCACAATCCCCTCCTTCTGGTTTTCTTGTTATTTTCTTTGGCACTACGAAATCCCATTTTGTCTCTAATGATTCTCCAACTTCTCCTTCTAGGGAAGCAGGCAAATTGAAATGGTGTGCTATATAGTTGCGATAATTATCAATTTCATCATCCAAAATTTCCATTTTATTAAAAATTTTCCCATCCTCCGAATCCGGTATTGGTTTTTTTGTATCTCTATAATATTTCCTAACTCCTCCAAACGTTATGCGTCTTTTATCAGGCGTATTAATATTGAAAACTTTATCGAAGATGTGTGCTGAAATATCGAGTATTGAATTTATTTGAAATAACGCAGCCTCGAAATGGGACAAATAAAAGTATCTTGTGTAGTCATCTTTTTGTTGTGTTATTTTTTCTTCATTCTTCTTATTTACTCTCATAAAATAATCTTTATATTTCTTTTCAGTTTCTTCCATTTCTCTGAAAAAAATACGAGCATATCTGCTTTTTTGATCCATTGCTTCTAGCTTCTTTTTTATCCAGTCCTCTCCTTTCCAATCTGGTAAATAGGCTCCAGTCGTAGTTTTTAGTATTAATTTTCCCATATGATCCCCCCCTCATTCGATCATATATTGGTGCAAATTTAAAGAGATATATTTATATAGTTAATTGACGCTATTTTAGTGCATAAACAGATGGTGATTAGCATGCGAACTACGTTAAGCTTTGAAGGGCTGCCGGAATTGATATTGGAAAAAGCGGTTGAATTGGGGCTGGCGCGCTCGAAAACCGATGCGCTCAGGATGGGCATTTTTGCCCTCAATAAGGAATATCATCTCGTCAAGGATATTGAGGAGGCAATGGTTGCAAGAAAGCTTGAGCTTGAGGAAGAGGGGATGAAAGCTTCAGGTGAAAAATACCTATCCGAAAAGGAGGCGCTTTCCAAATACCGGTGATTGCATGGAACTGAAGCAATGGCGCCTCGAATTCAAGCTTGGCTGGGACGTGCACTTCAAGGATTTTGACAAAAGCGCCCAGCAACGGATTATGAAAAAAATCGAGCAGATAAAATCACCATTGCAAGGACGGGGTTTGCATTCCTCCCGATTCAAGGTTGAGGAGGCCGGCGGCTATCGCATAGCGTATATTGAGGATGAGCTGGCGCAATCAAGGAGAATCCACTTTGTCGGCGATCACAAGCAATACGAAAGATGGTATTCGGGCAGGAGTGATTGAATTATTCCATTTATTTCCAACCCCTAGTTGAACCTTTATTATTCTTTGCGGGCGCAGTATTTCCATGCCTAACAAAATTCGGGATGTCGATCCACATGAATTGGCCCTGAAACTACGGAGAATTGTGGGGCGCGGCATTCGGGGGCGTTTGAAGGATATTGATGGATTAAAAATCGGGCTTGCGCGCAGTGCTCCGCAGAGGCATATTGTGATTAACGCCACCGTAGGCGATGAATTCAGCCACTCCGCGCTGATTCCGCTCCTCACCTCCTATCTGGATGATGTAGCAACTTCGCATACCGATGGTACGAATTTGGGCCATATCCTAAGCTTTCACTCGCCACTCGAAAAAAGAGACCATGAACGGATGATTTACCCCCTTACGTGCACTTTGGAGATCAGGGATAGCATCAGCAGGCAAAGGAAACGGCGCCCTAATGAGCGAGGATGATTTCCGCAAACTCCCCCAAATCCCTGACCTTCCTGCCCTTCTCAACCGGAAATTCCGTTTTCTTGCGTTCCAGAAAGTAGGCGTCGATCCCAACTTTCCTAGCTGAAACGTAATCGAATTGGTAGTCATCGCCTATATGGGTGAGCTCTGTTGGGGGGATTCCCATCCTGTTGCACGCCTCCAAATAGCCCCTAGGTTCGCCTTTGATACATCCAAAATCAGATGTGGCGGAGAAGACGCGAGTGAAGTACTTTTCCAGATTTTCCACTCGTAATTTGAAATTGATGAATTCACGGGTGGCATTGGAAATCACAATCAACTCGTAGCTTTTGCTCAATTTCCTAAGGGCGGGGATGGTATCCGGATAAAGGTTAATGAGGTGGCTGCTTTCCTTCAGAATTGTGTTGTAATCCTCTGCAAGGCCAAGTTCCCTAAACCAGAACTTGATGTCATACCATCTTGCATCCTTGTCCCCCACGTACGCATAGGCTGCAAACACGGCGCTTTTTGCGGTCTCAAAATCAAGATTGTTCTTCTTTGCAAACAGCCGCGGGATTTCGGTCAGCCATACGGCCTTCTCGAAGTTGAGGTCCGCCAGCGTTCCGTCGAGGTCGAAGGAGATGATACGTTTTTTTGTCATGGAAAACATTAGGTGACCTGATTATTTATCCCCATTCCAAGACTGGGCTTGTAACCTTTTTTCCGCTTAAAATTTGAAATCCGCCTCCCCGTAGACCTTTTCGCAGTAGTCACAGACGAGCTTCAGGGGGTTGCGCTCCTTGATGTGGAGCTTTGATTGGCCCTCCTTGTTTGTTATGCAATTGGGGTTGGGGCAGGGAAGCACCCCTTCGAGGGAATCCGGAAGCTTCACCTTGTATTTCTCAATCACTTCGTAATCCTTGATCACGTTGATTGTGGCATAAGGCGCTATTAGTGCGATTTTCTCAAGTTCCTTCTTCTTGAGGTCCCTCCCCTCAATCTTGATGATGTCCTTGAGGCCGGATGTTGCTGATGGAACGTTGATCAGGACGGAAATCGTCGCCTTGAAACTTTCATCGATCCCAAGGATTGAGAGCAATTTAACCGCCCTTCCCTGCGGCACATGATCAATCACAATGCCGGTTTCTATTTTCTTGACTTTCAGGATGTCCTTTTCGGTTTGCTTTGGCATATGAATTACCTTTTTTATTATTTGATTGAATAGCAAATATTGTTGTTGAACAATTTATTCCCCGCATTTACCATTCTATTCCAATTCCGTATTTTCCATTCAATTTTATTTTACCCTATTTGTTCCTTAGCCGTTCAAAATCAATGATAATATTGCCATCCTCGTCGGGATGCCATTTGCCTCCTGCTCAAAATACTTTGCGCGCTTATCCGAATCGACCTCCGTTGCAATCTCATCTACCCTTGGGAGCGGGTGCATGAGCATCGCATCAGGTTTTGCGCTCTTCATCATTTCAGCATCGATCACATAAGCCGCTTTCTTGTATTCCTCCGGATCCTCAATCCTCTCCTTCTGGATTCGGGTTGCATAGATCACATCGGCCTTTGAGAAATCAAGGGATGTCAGCTCCTCCACCTTTGATTGCTCCCTTAGGTCATTTAGCATGAATGAAGGGAAGCGCAATTGCTGCGGGGAATAATATTGCAATTTCACATCCTCGAATTTTGAAAGCGCATATGAAAGCGAATGGACCGTCCTTCCGTACTTCAAATCCCCAAGCATCAAGACCGTCAGCCCATCGATTTTCTTTTTCTCCTTTTTTATCGTGTACAAATCAAGCATTGCCTGCGTTGGATGCTGATTATTCCCATCGCCAGCATTAATCACCGGCACATCCGCCGTTGCGGCAGCAAGTGCCGCCGATCCCTCATTTGGATGGCGCATTACAAAGCAATCAACCTGCGGCTCCATCGCCTTTATGGTGTCATGGAGCGTTTCCCCCTTGCTGTGTGAGGATGTCTTGGGATCGGAAAAGCCCAGTATTTCGCCCCCGAGTTTCCTCATTGCGGTTGTGAAGGAGAATTGAGTCCTGGTTGAGGGCTCATAAAAAAGCGATGCCATGACCTTGCCCTTAAGCTCAGTTAGGTGCTCTTTTTTGCGGAAAACGGAATCCATCTTTTCTGAGGCGGAAAGCACTTCCTCTATTTGCCTGCGTTCCATGCCTACTGTTGATATGAAATCCTTTCCCTTGATGGATGACATTTTTACCCCCCACGATGAATTGTGCCAAAATCGGCCCCGCATACCTTCCCATTAATTTTCTTGCCAAGGCTTTGCCTATAATAATTGCAACCCAAGCATCAGGAGTAATTATTGCGGGCGCATCTTTTAAAACCGCTTGCCAAAACTTCCTGCCCACCTGCGGATAGTGTTTTTAATATGCCTGGGCAGGAATATATCCATTTGATCCAATTTTTCCGGTGATACCAATGGTCGTAAAAGAGGAGGCGTGCTGCCCCAAATGCTTTACATACAAATCCTTCATCGTTCCCCTGGTTTTTGATGATGGCAACGCAACATTCAACTGCCCCCATGACAAGGCCCACATCTTTGTAGAGGACGAGGAGGGCTTCCTGATGAGCAAGGGATGATGTTCAAACATGCCGTTTCCACCCGCAGCAACAATTCCCCCCCACCATGCCGAATCTGCATATGTCGTTGCCTTTAGGGTGCGTGTGGGGAAAGCGAATAAAGGGCTCGATTTCATCCTGCATCCCGAAAGGATTGATTCCGTCCATTTTGATGGTGCGAATTCGATGTTCCAGTTAAAGTATGAACCCATAGATGTCGATGCTTCTGCGAAACTTCACATAGAGCGGGTTGCATATAGGTGGAGGGATGCTTTCCTTAGGGAATTGAAAAAATCCACGCTTGATTCGGTGCGAGCTGATATCCGTTTTGAGGCAGATGAGGTCATGAAGCCTGATCCTTCGTTTAATCATCCGACCTATACCTACTCCCCGAAAATGCTAATCTCCGTTTGGGCAAAAGGGCAAAAACGGAATAAAAATGCAGGCCCGAATTCATGGAAATTGAAATATGCAAGGGGTCAACTAGGAGGAAAAAAATAATCGTTGCGTATTTGCCCGGGTCGGATGGCGGTTTTATCCCTTAATCACTCCAATCGGAACCATCTTTGCAACAATCTTGCTTATTCCTGCAAGCTCGACCGCCCTAACGACCTCATCCACATTCTTGTAGGCTCCGCCGGCCTCTTCCGCGAGCAGTTCATAGCTTCCGGCCTCAATTGCCTGCCCCGATGCTTCCATTTGCTTAACGATATCCCTTCCTGAAAATCTCCGGATTGCCTCGTGCCTGCTCATCACCCGCCCTGCACCATGGCAGGAACTCCCGAACGTGAGCGCTGCACCGGGCTGGCCGCATAGCAAATATGAGGCCGTATTCATTGAACCCGGAATGATCACCGGCTGGCCCACATTCCTATAAGCCTGCGGGATTTCCTTCCTTCCCTTCCAGAATGCGCGCGTTGCGCCCTTCCGGTGGACGCAAACCTTCTTGGTTTTTCCCGCAACTTCGTGCTCTTCAAATTTAGCAATATTGTGGCAAACATCATAAACCAGCGATAAATCGTAATCCTCCCATCTCCCCCCAAGCACCTGCGCAAATGTCTCCCTTGCCCAATGCGTCATCAGCTGGCGGTTGTTGAATGCAAAATTTATTGCAGTCCTCATCGCCTGCAAATAATCCTGCGATTCCTTTGCATGAAGCGGCGCATATGAAAGCTCCCTATCCGGCAATTGCCAATTGTTCTTTTGGATTGCCCCCATCATCGTTCTAATGAAATCATCGCATATCTGATGCCCATAGCCCCGGCTTCCGGAATGCACCATGATTGTGATCTGCCCTTCGTGGGTAATTCCAAATGCCTTGCCTATTTCAGGATCGAGGATTTTTTCCACTTTTTGGATTTCCATGAAATGGTTGCCGGCGCCAAGCGTCCCCAGCTGCGGGCCGCCGCGCTTTTTTGCCATATCGGAAACCAATGAATAATCGCTATCGCCAAAAAAGCCATTCTCCTCGCAATGCTCCAAATCCTTTTGGGTGCCATAGCCGTGATTGACCGCCCACCTAAGCCCTTCCGTTACCGCCTCCTCGAGCTGCTGGGGGTTAAGCCTAACCTTGCTCTTGCTGCCAACGCCAGATGGAACATTGGTGTAAAGCGCTGAGATGAGGGGTTTGAGCTTTGGACGGATGTCCTTTTCGCTAAGGTTTGTGCGTATCAACCGGACGCCACAATTTATGTCGTATCCTACTCCACCGGGCGAAACGATCCCATCATCCGGATCAAATGCTGCAACCCCCCCTATCGGGAAGCCATACCCTTCATGGCCATCGGGCATGACGTAGCTCGCCTCCAATATTCCTGGAAGCTGCGCCACATTTTGCGCCTGCCTAAAGGTCCTATCGCTCATCATCGACCCTAGCATCTCCGAGGTTGAAACTGCGCGAACAGGTACGCGCATGTCCCCTTCCTTGGGGGATTCGTATATTCCCTTCCTGAATTCCTTGAAATTCACCTTATCACCCGAGAGCTAAATTATGCCAATTGGTGTTTTTAAGTGTATTTTTGCCTTTGCTTTGTTTAAAATGGCAATAAATTTAGCTGGTTTTCCATATCGGTCCATATGCGTTCAATGCTTTGCCTTTGGTTAGGTATAAATTTGCCCCTGCATTCACCTATCCATGTGGAAATACCTATTGCTCTCTATAATATCAATTCTGATCATTGCCCAGTTTGGGCTTCTTGATGTTGGGGGGCTCCTCGAAAAACGCACTATCGGCATCCATGCTGACAAATCCGAATACAAAAGCGGGCAGGCCATCATTATCAATGCAACCGGAAGCGGAAGGAAGTATGTATCCATTGGCCAATTCCCCTTCGAATTCTTCAAATTCGGCGAAAAATCAAAGGCTTGGGAAAAGCTTGATGTAGGCAATGGCCCACTCCCGAAAATTTATTGCAATAATGGCCGTATGGAACTCTCCGGCACAGCAGTTGATGACCGGCTGGTTTGCAGGCAGTTGGAGTCCATGCAATTCAAGTGGATGGGCAATTCGTGGAGAACTGTTCGCATCCCCTGCGGCCAATCCGAGCTGGACGAAACAAGGATTGTAAACGAGACCGGCAGGATTAAGGCGCAACTAACGGTTTATGACGATTCAAGCTGCACAAAATTGAATGCGACCCTATCGGTTGAATTCCAAATCAACCCCCGAACATAACGCCATTCTTATCCCCAAACATAAACAATATTCTTATTAATGGCAAGCGGGAAATAGGAATGGAAGCTAATTATGGCAAAGCGGTCAAAAATGAAAAAACGCAGGGCGGGGCAAGTTTTCCTCTATTTGCAATCGGGCTCTTCAATGCAAAAAAAGGGAATTTCAGCCAGCTCCATTGGTAGGCCCGGAAAAGTAGAGTTGGAAAAGAACCCCCAAGCAATCCCAAAATCAGCAATTTCCGCAGCCAATTCACCAAATGCGGTTATTGCAGCAAAGCAGCCAAAAAACCAGAAATCAATTTCCCAAATCAAGGATATTTCGCAAATCAAGAGCACTGCCGATGTTGCCGTATCCGATGCACTGATCGACCAGGTGATAGGGCAAAACAAGGCAATTGAAGTAATCAAGAAGGCGGCCATCCAAAAGCGAAACGTCCTTCTTGTGGGAACGCCCGGAACCGGCAAAAGCATGCTCGCACAGGCGATGGCCGAGCTCATGCCAATCGAGGAGCTTTCGGACATTGTAGTTACCGCCAACCGCGAGGATGACAACATGCCAAAAGTGAAGATACTAAAGGCGGGTGAGGGCAGGAAGATAATTTCCGGCGAGCGGATGCAAACACGCATGACCGCAGGGAATACGAATTACATGATGATTGGCTTCATGATGCTTTCCATGATGATTGGGCTTTATATCCTTCCCAAATACTTTTCCGATGTGATTGTTGCCGCAATGCTAATTGGGATGTTCCTAATGGGGGCGGCACTTGTTTTTGGGATGACACTTGGCAGGGGCAGGATGTTTGATACTGCCGAGAGCATGAAATTGATTGTGGATAATTCAGGGAAGAAGAAGGCGCCCTTTGTTGATGCTACTGGAAGCCGGGCAGGCGCACTTCTTGGGGATGTGAAGCACGATCCTTTTCAGTCATTTGATGGGAAGACAAAAATTGAGCTAAATGGTTCCCAAAAATCAATGGAGGACGCATGGAAGGAATACTCCGGCAAATTCCCAGTTGAAAGGAGGGATGATGGCTACGAATCAATCATTGTTCCCAAAAAGGCGAAGGCGAAAATCAAGGCAAGGAAAGGCAAAAAGATTGCCCAATCAAGGCTCCTAATCATCAACCGAAGGCCATATGGTGGAAAGCTCGTTGGCATTAAGGTTGGGAAAAAAGGCACTTTGTTTACAACCCCGGAGCACGCCTACATTTCTAACCCATCC
Source organism: Microcaldota archaeon (assembly GCA_038046605.1). Lineage (GTDB taxonomy): Archaea > Micrarchaeota > Micrarchaeia > Norongarragalinales > SBBD01 > JACRGC01. The sequence goes on from JBBSVW010000028.1 coordinate 25,103, forward strand.
GAAAAACGGGCAAGCAAATTAAGGAAGGGGATGAAGGTATTTGCTGAAAATTGAGCTAATGTGCTGCCTGTTGTTTTTGCCAATTCTTCGGCTCTTCACAATCGCCAATTAACCTGTTCCTCTCCGAAATTTTCCTAGTACCGATTGTTTTTTATATGTCTTTTGATTATCAAATTGGTATGCCGAACTCCAAAGCCCAAACATCCCTGGAATATCTCTTCTTGCTTGGAGGCGTGCTTGTCACCTTGATTGCAGTCATAATCATTACTAGGGGCAATGTGTTTGGAACAACAAGCGGAGGGGTTGACAATACGACACTCACAATCAACCAGACCTTTGCTTCGGTCCAAGGAAAGGCGCCGGTAATTTCGAATGTACAAGTTACGGTTAGGGCCGATACTGCCATTATTTCATGGCAAACAGACCAGCTTACCTCTTCTTCCGTCGCCTACAAGCCTTCGGCTGGCACAGTTGATTCCTATGCCGGCTCAACAACCCAAGTTTCCTCTCACAAGGTTACCATTTCTAATATGCCCCTAACAACGTATTCCTACCAGGTCACCTCATGCAATACACAATCGCTTTGCGCAACCAGCAGCCCCGGATCGTTCACGATAGTTTTCTCCGGCATCTGTCCACAATTTGGACAAAGCTGCGGGAGCATTGTTCAATCATGCGGCTCGTTCTCGACCTGTACAACGTCATCCAAATTTGACGCCTATTGCGATTGTGTACCAGATACTCCGGTTTGCATATCTTGCGGAACGTCCTCGAATCAAATTAAGGGATTCTGTCCCGCAGTAACGTGGTGTACCTGGACTTGCGCCAATCCTTGCACACTACCTGGTGGAGTACCAACCTGCGGCACTTGCACCGGCACTTGCAATCCTTGTGGTGGAGGCTCTGGAACTTGAGTGTATTAGATATATTAATGCCCTGATTGCTACAGGCTAATTGGATAGTCTGGAGGAAAATATCATTCCCTTATTTTAGGCTTTAGTCAAGGCAAATATCCGCAAATCAAATCCCTACTTCTCCCCACTAATCCTAAGCAGCAGTTTCCTATCCATCGTCTCCATATATTCGATTTCCCTTCCGGTTTCCATATCCGGGCGCATATCCTCCGGGACCTCGACTTCGAATGTTTCATAGCTTGTCAAATCCATGAGCTGGGCGCTGTTGCCGGTTACCGCAACTATCTGTGCGCGCTTCCTTTCGATTATTGGGATTTCAACATCCGCATCGGAGGGCCTTGCAAGCGAGCGCTTGGTTGAGTCGAATAGGCCAATAGCCACAACGTTCAATTTCGCAGCGCCGTGCTTTCCCGGCTTGCTCTTGTCAATTGAAACTACCCTGCAGGGCACATCGTCGATCATGACATACTTGCCTACCTTCAAATCGCCCATTGAACCAAATATCCTATCGACCATGAAATTCACCCAAGTAAACAATAGAGGAATTGGATAATTTACTAGCTCAATATTTATAAACGTAGGGAGCGATTCTTCCTAACTATTCGCTGGCACATTTTAGGGGTGGACATCATGGAGCTCTTTTTCCTTGGCAATGGCGGCGGGCGCATCGTGCTCGATAGGCAAATGCTTCCAACCGGCGGCTTTAGGGTTAGCGCACCTGGAATTGCGATGCACACCGATCCGGGCCCCGGTGCGTTCCTAAAAAGCTTCGAGCACAAGCTAGATCCTAGGGATTTGAATGCTATTTTCTGCTCACATGCGCATATCGACCACTGCCATGACGCAAACATCCTGATCGAGGCGATGAATTTTGGCAACTACAATGGCAGGAAGGGGGTTTTGCTTGGCTCCAAAAGCGTCGTTTCCGGATACCAGGAATTCGAAAAGCAGATCGACGAGTATTTCAAGGGGATGCTATACGAATGCAAGGCAATGAATCCGGGGGATGTGCATGAATTCAATTTGTTAGGCATGGCTGCCAAGGGCAAAGGCGCATTGAATTCCGGCCTCGCGCCAAAACCCCATTTTTCCAATTTGGAGGGGGGGAAGGCAAGCAATTCCCCAGCATTAAGGGCGGTTAAAACCCTCCATGAGGATCCGACCGATATCGGATTTGTATTCGAAAGTGAAGGCGTATCCCTTGGCTATACCTCCGATACCGGCTATTTCGATGGCATCGCCGCGCAGTTCGAAGGCTGTGATTTCCTGATAATCAACTGCCTTCGCCCAAATGCCGACCTTTTGGAATTCCATATGACTTCAATGGAGGTGGTTAAGTTCGTAAATGAGATGGTAAAAAAGCCCCGGGCAATAATCCTGACCCATTTAGGGATGAAATTCATCCAGGCAGGAGCCGAAGGGCAAAGGAAGTTGGTGGAGGAGAAATCCGGCGTCCAAGCCATTCTCGCAAAGGAGGGGCTAAGGCTGGATTTGAAAAAAATGAAAGAGCAACAAGTGCTGGTTTGATGCTTTCGTAACCCTCTTGTTAAAACAAATATGGTTAAAATTATTCGATTATTGGTTTGAATGAGCCGGAGCATCATTTAGGCAAAATGCAAATCCACTTCAATTGTTGCATCTGCCCCTCAAATTGCCAGAGTTGCGAATGCCAAAAGGCCAATCAGGAGGGCTAATAGGGATAGGTCCCTTGCCGCCTTGAAACTTTTTTCAGATGGCCTATCCATCAGCCGGTAAATGCAATATGCCAAAAGCAAATTGTTCATGGCAATCAATGCCGCATAGGGGGAAAAATAATTCCCGTTGATTGGCAGCCAACTTAAAAGGATTGAGAGTCCAAAAAATGCGGATGATAGGATCAAAGTGGCTTTGCCCCCAATTATCATCGGAAGCGTCCTTGCGCCTATTTTCCTATCCCCCCTGACGTCCCGAAGGGTGATGATGAGCTCGCGGCCCATCCCTGCAAGGAAGGAGATTGCAACGAAGAGTGCAATTATCCCCTGCAATTCGCCGGAAACGGCAAAATTCCCGTAAATGAACGAGACCGCCATGCTGCCTGCAATGTATGCGTTCCCAAGAAGCGGCTTTTTCTTGAGGTAATTGTCATATGTTGCGGAAAGGAAAGTGAAGAGCAATGCGATTGCGAAGCAGTAGATGTTGACAAACAATGCAAGCAGCAGTCCCAGCGCAAACAGGAAAACCGACGCCCTTAGGGCATCGCCCCTCACTATTTTCTTCGCAACAATTGGCCTATCCAGCCTCCTGTTTGCAAGGTCCGTTTCATACCCGAAATAATCGTTAAGCATGAATGCAGCGGCGGTGATGAAAAAAGGCCCCAAGGCAGGAAATATGGCTGCCAACGAAAACGGGTAGAAAAATATGCCCATATATTTAGCAGTCAGCGCTTCAGAAATAACTATTGCAATTGCTACCATGAACGCATGCTCGATCCTTGCGAGCCTTAGCCAATCCACTGCGCTACCCTTCATTTCAGATCGAAATTATTCTTGGCGTCTCTTACTTTATATATGCGGGGTTCAGTTTGGTTTAGTGTTGTCCCGTAATAAGTCCCTCTCGGTGGATAAGCTGGGCTTTATGAGCGAGCTAAATCTTCGAAAGGGGCAATGGATGATCCTGGAAATGCAGAGAGGAAGTTAATTCAGGACAATACAAAAACCATCAGAATCGATAGTAATAAATATAACCTTAATATTCTAATTATAACTATGAAACCAATATTTTCAGTACTGTTTTTGGCTTCGTTTATTTTTCTCGCGGGCTGCACACAGCAAGCACCGCCCATAACCCAATATGTCTGCGCTGATGGCAGCGTCGTCAACGAAAAAGCGCTTTGCCCGACCGCACTGGCTCAGCCCTCTCCAGCCGTTTCCCTTACGCCAGAAATGGAATTGAAAGTATGCGCCGGCATGCCCGCGATTCAAAAGGGCTCTTACGAAGATTACTGCATAATGGGCCTAGCGGGAAAACGCAAGGATACCTCCTTGTGCATCGAAGTCAGCCGGGACAACCGCCTCCAGTGCTACTTACTGGTAGCTGAAGTGAAAAACGACCCGGATGTTTGCTTGAAGGCGGAGTTCGAGGCGGACCGATGTTACCAGTCATATGCGACCGATGTGAGGGACGGCTCCATCTGCGGGAAGATAAAGAGCGTCAGCGAAAGGGACAGCTGCTATCAGAACCTTGCAAGCCAGCTCGGCGACTCCGCCCTCTGCGACAAAATCACCTCGGCAGGGCAAAGGGACAGCTGTTATTCCAATATGGCCATGAACCTGCGGGATGTCTCATACTGCAACAAAATCACGAATTCGGACCAGAAACAGAACTGCTTGAGCAATCTCGGAGGCAAGCCCCAGCCCCCCAATCTCGAGTCCAGAGCCATCCCCTCCTACAAATGATCACTTTTTCTTTTCTCTCCCCTCCCAGCATCGCCGTTTCTCCCACGGCAAAGGCAAATCGCTGTCGGATCCCGATAAGCGTGCCCGGACCGCTGCCGTCTTTTACGTCTTTTCGGTTCAAAAGTCGCAAAACATTCAAGGGGCGCTATAAACCTATCAAAATGGAGCATCAGCTATCTGGCATCAGATGCTCCAAACGGGCAGGAGGCTGAAAGTTAATGCCTTCCTATTCTTTGAAAAACCCCGCCGCCCTACATTAATTCGAGGGTGATCGGTTGT
>JBBSVW010000029.1:0-15202 GCA_038046605.1 Microcaldota archaeon
AAATCGAGAAAGGCATAATTGAAGGTGTCAATAAAGCAACCAAATCAATCCCCCTGCGCCCCAATTCTGTCGATCCCATAAGCAGGAAAAACATCGGCAATCACCCATTCATTAATTTGGAATTCTCGAACGATGATTTCATTGAAATTTCAGTAATCCCAAAGGGCGCGGGCTGCGAGAACATGTCAGCGCTTTTCATGCTCCGGCCATCGGATGGAATGGAAGGAGTCCGGAAGGCCATTTTGAAGCACGTTGCGGAAAAGGCGAGGAACGCGTGCCCACCGATTGTGCTCGGAATCGGGATGGGAGGGACGCCGGAAGAGGCGATGAAAGCAGCTAAAGAGAATCATCTCAAGCATTTGACGGAAAAAAATAAGGACGCTGAATTGGCACAAATGGAATTGCGCCTCCTAAATGAAATCAATGAGTTGGGAGTTGGAACAATGGGCTTAGGAGGCATCCGCACTGCCTTAGCTGTCAAAATTACAAAAATACCATGTCACACCGCAAGCTTGCCTCTTGCCATCAACATTGAGTGCTGGGCGGATAGGAGGATGAAGGCCAGAATTTATGAGAATGGAGAGGTAAAATATTATGAATAGGGGGTTTGGGCATCCGACCAAACTAAGGGGGATGTGCCCCCTTGGGTTGGTCATAGAGTGCTGGGCTGACCGGAGGATGAGCGCACGAATCCACGAGAATGGAAAAATTGAATATTTCGAATAATGAATGAAGGCTAAACCAATTAATCAAATCGCGAGGAATTATCCTTTATGAAATACGAGCTAAAAACGCCACTTTCAAACGAGCAGGTAATAAAGCTTAGGCTAAACGATATCATTTACCTCTCGGGAAAGCTCTTTTCAATCCGGGATCAGGCAATGAGGCGGATTTTGGAGGAAAAGCACCCGCATCCGGAATTGAAGAATGCCGCCATCTACAACTGCGGCCCTCTTGTTAGGAAAAAGGCGCAAGCAAAGGAAGGAGGCAAAAAAAGTAGCTCAAGCAAATCAAAAGGATCCGAATGGGAACTGATTTCAGCAGGCCCGACAACTTCCAGCCGGATGAATGATTTGGCGGTTGAATTCATCGAACGCTTTGGAGTGAGCGCAATCATCGGAAAGGGCGGAATGAATGAGAAGGTTTTGGAGGCAATGAAAGGAAAATGCGTTTACCTCTCGGCAGTCGGGGGATCCGGCGCAATTTCGGCGCAACAACTTAAAGTTACGGATGTTGAATGGGAGGATCTGGGGATGCCAGAAGCTTTCTGGAAATTAGATGCAAAAGGATTTGGTCCCCTGATTGTGAGCATGGACGCCAATGGCAATTCGCTTTATCAGGAAAACATTAGGGAAGTTGAGGCTAATCTGAAAAAACTAATTTAGGATTCAAATAGTCCCATGAAATCTGCTTATTCAAAATCTATTAATGGAATTACCCTGATGCGCCCCTTATGGACTGAACCAAAAACAATATTGCTCCGCTGAAAACCCGCCCTTTCCCTAAGCGAAAGCGATACGGCGCCAAAATCGCCAACATCAAATCCTTTGGCTTGCAGGTGCCTTAGTAATTTCCTCCCTCTGCCAGTTGTGCCTTCGATAATTTCTTCTAGCGATGGAAGAGGATGGTAGGCCATTGCAACTATATTCGGGCTAACGGGATACACTCGAGGTTGGAGAAGGTCATACCCAAGCCCTTTTGCCTTGTTATGCCTCGAAACCCTGCGCCTTAGCAATGCTATTTGATTGCGTGAATTCTCAAAGCCCTCAATCTTCTTTAGAACCACCAGCCCGCCATTAAGGTTTCCTGGGATCCTATATAGCCTAACCCGCCTCCCCCAATCGGCGATATTTTGCCGGTCAACTGCCTTCCAAGTATTCCCATTTTTATCGCGATGGACGCTGTCCCTAAGCTTTGCCCTATGGTCTGCAATTGGCATCCGCCCCATTCTCTCAAAAAATGCGGCCTCTCCAACCCGACGTATTTCATTGCGGATAAATGATAGGATCCTCCTGGAAAGGGCTTTTGCCACCATACCTACAAATAATTAGGCACTAAATAATAAGGTAGCGAAAAAACAAAAATCAGCTGTATCCCGCATCCTCCCTCTTCTGTTTCTGGACAATTGTTGGCCTAATCGCCCCAAGCGCCTTTTCAAAGTGCTTTTGGGAAACCGTTTTCGCATCCACATCCTCGCGTAGCGCTTCCATTCCGGCTTCACGGCAAAGCGCCTCAAGATCCGCTCCGGAATAACCTTCCGTTTTGGCAACAATGTCCTTGAAGTGAACGCTCTTTTCAAGAGGCATCTTGGCGGTGTGCACCTTCATGATTGCCATCCTTGATTCCGGATCGGGAACGGGGATTTCTAGCAGTTTATCGAATCTGCCGGGGCGTAGCAGAGCTGGATCAATCATCTCAATCCGGTTGGTTGCTGCAATCACTACCACATCCTTCATGTTGGATAGGCCGTCCATTTCGGAGAGGATGGTATTTACAATCCGTGCGGTGACCTTAGAACCCTCATCATCGCCACGTACGGGCGCAATGGCATCAATCTCATCGATGAAAATAATGCAGGGGGAGGCAGTGCGCGCCTTCCTGAAAACCTCCCTTATGCCCTTTTCAGATTCTCCCACCCATTTTGAGAGCAGTTCAGGGCCTTTTACGGAAATGAAATTGGCCTCGCTTTCCGTTGCAACCGCTTTAGCGAGAAGTGTTTTTCCAGTGCCTGGCGGACCGAATAGCAAAATTCCACGGACCGGCCGAATCCCTAACCGTTCAAATACTTCCGGCTTCTTGAGAGGCAAATCTACGGCCTCTTTAAGTTCGCTCTTAACATTGGCAAGCCCGCCTATCTGGTCCCATTTCACATTTGGAATTTCAATGTAAACCTCGCGAAGGGCTGAAGGGTAAACCTCCCTAAGTGCATCGCGGAAATCCGTGCCGGTGACTTTCAATTCTTCTAGGATTTTTGGCGGAATTTCAGCCTCCTCCAAATTAAGTTTTGGAAGCATCCTTCTAAGCGCCTTCATGGCCGCTTCCTTGCAAAGCGCCTGAAGGTCAGCGCCCACGAAACCGTGGGTTATTTGGGAGAGATCATCCAGGCTCACATCATCGGCAAGGGGCATTCCCCTTGTGTGAATTTGCAGTATTTCTTTTCTCCCCTTCTTATCCGGAACGCCGATCTCGATTTCGCGGTCAAAGCGGCCTGGCCTTCGAAGAGCGGGATCAATTGCATTGGGACGATTGGTATTATGCAGGAGAAGTGGGCTTTCGCCTCCGAAGAATGCCTCATTTTCGCAGCCGCATAGATCGTAGACATAACCGTCGAATGGGATTTTTTCGATCGAGTGAATTATCGGCCTCTTGATGTGCTGCATGCTTTTCCGTTCCAATTCCTTGAATGGATTGTTCGTTCCGCCGATGAGGAGGCGATAGGCGATAGTCTCAGGAAGGGGTTTTCCCCCGTTTATGGTCCTTCCAGCCTTGGCCACGCTCTTCGAGAAGGATGATTTTATTCAGTGCATCCTGCATAGCCAATTCAATTCCATAATTAGTTGCTTGCTTACAGAGGTGCATGAGAGGCCTTTTTTTTCCTTATAGTTAAGCTCGTAGCCGTCGCCAGCCATGTAGCCTTTGAGAAATTCTAAGAAATATTCCCTTGGCATCTCAAAAAGCCAGCTTGGAATGTGCTTGTTGTGGGCGCCTTTGCCGCATTCCCCCGAGAAGAAGTCTGCGAGTATTTTCGAATAAAATATCAGATTCGTCCGAGTGCCTACTTCCCTTACAACTCCTTCGGCATTGAAAAGATTTTTCATAAGAGTCAGAGTGTCAGTGATAAGCACTTTCTCGTGCGTTCCAAAGCAAAAGTCTACTTCTTTTCGCGCATAGCCTTCCGCAGTATAATAGCCAAGCAAGCGGCAAAGGGGGGGCCTTACGCTAACTGTTGAAGGTATTGAATTTGCAAGTTCCGTTTTCAGCATCCTAGGCCTTGCACCTGCCGCCCAGCGAAATGCAGTTGTTCTGTTAACACCAGCAGCGATCGCAATCTGTTCCATTGGAATTTCATGGTTTACCGCATTTTCATAATGCTGCTTAAGCATCGCAGGCGCCACTTCCAACTCGATTTCCTCTAAAGGGGCAAACGAATGCGACCTTAGTTCAGTTCGCGTCTTGAACGGTAATTCAACGAGGCATTCGCCCGGTTTTAGATCCACAACGGGTTTTGCGTAAACCCCTTTCCTATCCCGCACAAATACTGAGTGGTTGCCGGTAGCCCGAATTTTACCTCCCCTATAGTTTATTTCGTAAATCTCATTTACCTTATGGCGATAAACCCCCCTAACGCTCTTGAAAGCGCTCTTCTTGAATGAGCTGTTGCCGAAATTTGTTTCTGATTTATTGGCATCGAACCCCAAAGCTTGAATTTCTTTGATGGGTTTTTCAAATCCTTCCTCCCCTTCAGCATAAAATGAATCCACAAACTCATCAATTCGAACAAGCTTTGTCCCATCAGGCGCTTTGACCAGAATTGGCGTGTCTCCTGTGACGCTCGCACCAATAACTACGACCTGTCCCCTGCTCTTGAGGCCGTCCATTGTGGTAAGTAGCTGGGATACAATTCGCTTTTCGACTTCGCCGACTACTTCCTCCCTCTTTGGGGCAATTGCGTCGAGTTCGTCTATGAAAATTATAGATGGCGCGTTGTCCTCCGCCTCCTGGAATATATTCCGGAGTTTTTCCTCAGCTTCCCCTACGAATTTGGAAACGATTTCGGGACCGTTGATTGTTATGAAGTGCGCTTCGGATTCGTTTGCCACAGCCTTTGCAAGGAGGGTTTTTCCTCCGCCGGGAGTTCCATAAATCAAGACTCCTTTTGGAGGCTCGATTCCCAGCCGTTCGAATAATTCAGGGTGGCGCATGGGGAGCTCGACCATCTCCCTGATCTTCTGCACTTCATCCTTCAGGCCGCCAATATCCTCATAGGAAATGGTGGCAATTTTCCCAAGCTCCTTCATGGGCTCCTCTTTGAGCGTGACTTCGGTGGTTTCGTTGACAAGCACAATGCCGGTTGGGAGCGTTTGCGCAACCGCAAAAGGGAATGAGGTTCCAAAAACATTGACGGAAAGCACATCCCCTTTTGTGAGAGGTTTGCCCATCAGATTCTTCTTTACATAATCGGCAAAGCCAGGAGCGTACCTAGATGGCTGATTTGGCGCAAGTACAAGCTTCTTTGCGATTTTAGCATCGGCTTTGCTAATTTTGACGCGATCCCCAAGGCCTACGCCGGTATTTTGCCTTAAGATGCCATCCATGCGGATTATATTGGAGCCTTCATCCTGAGGGTGGGAGGGAAGGACTATTGCGCCGGTGGTTTTGCCCTTTCCGCCCTTGATTTGTATTATATCGCCGGTTGTTAGGCCAAGGAGTTTTCGTGCCTGTGAATCAATCCTGACAATCCTTTTGCCGTAGTCTATCTGCATCGCTTCCGCGACTTTAAGCTCTATCTCATCAACCATAAGTGGAACACCGATTTTGCGAGTGAAAAGAAGTGGAATAACTTCGTAGCCAATATTTAAATGGGTTGGGTTGATCTTAAATTTTGCTTTCAGGTTATGGTTCCTTGGCATGATTTCGCTTGAATCCTTCGAAATCTATATTGGGCATTGAACCCCACATCTCATCTACTGTAGGCACTTTCCCTTTTTTGATTCTTTCCTCAACTTCCCTTGAAATTTCTTTCGCTAATTGCATTGGGTCTTTTTCACTTTTCGATCTCCGTCCCTTCGGTCTTTTTTTCATAGCATCATCACGTCTTTCAACTTGGCGAAATCCTTATCCCCAGTGACAACTTTTGCACCTAACTGTTGCGCAGCGGCATAAGTGAATGCATCAATTGCTTTCAGGCCGTGCTTCAAACGCATCTCTGCGGCAAGCGTTGCGAGTTCGGCATCTATAGGAATTATCTGAGCTTCCGTTTTTATCATCGTTTCAAACTCCAGCAATTTCGCCCTGCCATATTTCTCAGCTACCCTGTAATGAACCTCGTACAAATTGCCTGCCGTAGTATAGAGTTCGCCCTGGTTTTGCTCAATCATTTTAACTACTTTGCTTCCAGCTGCGCCTTCTTCTAGGATTAAGATCCATGCGAACGTGTCGAGCATCAGTTTCATTCAATCATCCGCATCATGCTCCTTCTTGAAACCAGCAACATCAATCCGGGGCATGGAACCTAGGAAATCCCTTGCCCTCAAAATGGGCTTGAAAACCAGTTCCTGCCGCTCATGCTCGGTTACAACCTCAACTATGAATTTCCTCGCCGGCACCTGCTTGCGGATTTCTTTTGGGAGTACCACCCGCCCGCTGTCATCCACATTTACCACTATGTCCATTTATGCCACCTTTTGAATTTATGGTAATTATTAGAAGAATGGCATTTTTAAGGGTTGTGGTAAAATTCACTTTCCTTCAAGTAGCGCTTTGCGTTTATCTAGGAAAATCCTAATGGCGTCACGGGCTTCTGGAGGAATGCGATACGAAATATCTATCTGATTGCCCAGCTTATGCTTGAGCCAATCAGGCCTAATTGCAATCAGCAATTTTCTTCTAACAAGGGGAGAGAGCATTTGATCGACAGCACGGGTAATGCTCATATGAAGAAGCGCAACTTGCAAATCAGACGTGTCATATTTTGGAAAGCCCATCTGTTTCAAATTTCGGTGTAGCTTAATAATTTCTTCTACTTCGCTCATTGGTTTGGAAATAATACGAAAGAATCTATTCGCATGACTTACCCTCGTGGCCAAATTAACTATTCTTCTTGCATCTGATTTTGAAGGCGACCATAATTTGCGCCGTTCACTTTCAAGTGCACGATCATATTCAGGCACCCCCCCGACATCTTGCAAGTGAAAATGAAGTATGTGAGACCCCCTTAGCATTTCATCTGGATCATTTTTTGTGCGCCTTTTCACGAGATGCTCATTTGCTATATGCGATTTGGAAAGCATGATCAGTTGGGATCGCGAAAGATCCATGCGCTCCAATTGAGTTACCAATTTTTCAGTCGCTTTTGATGGCATTTAGATTTTCCTCTCAATCAGGTAGTCCGCGAACTCCTTGAGCTGTTTTTTTGCCTTCGAATTGGGAAGCACTTTTGAGAATTTTTCCCATGCATTCAATACCAGCTCTTTTGCTTTTCCTCCGGAATATTCGAGGGCGTCAGTTCCCCTAATTAATGAAATAGCTTCGCCAATGATAAGCTGGTTTTTGGTGTGGGAATTGAGTATGAAGAGGAGGCGTTGGCGCTGGTTTGGATTAAGCTGTTTTAATGCCCTAAGTACTATGAGCGTCCTCTTTCCTTCTGAGATATCCCCGCCGATTTCCTTTCCGTATCCCTCCGAAGCGGTCAGGTTCAATATATCGTCCTGAATCTGGAAGGCGATTCCGATTGATTCGGCAAATTCGCCGGCTAATTCGATGTTCTTTTGGGAAGCGCCTGCAAAGAGAGCACCAAGTTTTGCAGCCATCCTTGCCAAAGTGCCGGTTTTGAATGCGCACATCTGCAAATAGCCATCCTCGGAAATATCCGCATTTGTTCCCCGATGCCACAAGATGTCAAAGCCCTGCCCGTAGGAGAGGTTGATCATCTCCTGAACATAAATGGAATATGCTGAATTTATTATTTTGGGGGAAAACTTGGAGGGATTTTCAAGCAATATTTTCAGGGGCAGGTAATACATCGCATTTCCGGCGTTTATCGCAATATCTCCACCATAAATCTTGTGGATGGTTAGTTTTCCCCTGCGCAAATCCGAATTGTCCTCCACATCATCGACCATAAGAGTGCCATTATGGATGATTTCTGGAATGATGGAATATGGAAGGAGCTTTTTGGGGTTTGCGCCAAAGGCCTCCCCGCAAAGCAGCATCAATGCAGGACGCCACCTCTTCCCGCCCCTTCCAAGAAGATCCCAGATGGGCTCGTTAAGGGCAAGTCCGGCGCTTTTCTCATCGTATGAATAGCGCGCCTTTCCAAGTATGCGCAGAAGGTTTTTTTTGTCCGCCTTAGGGGGGAAAAAATACAAAATCTGCCTATCGATTATTTTCCGCGTCTTTTTGAGGTTATTTTCGAGTGCCATAGCATCAACCAGTAGATGAATGCAAACCTGTTTTAATAAGCTTATTTTCAATGAACGATTTGAAATTGGGTAGCCTGCCAGGTATATAGCTAAAACTTAGCAAAAAACCTACCATTATATACCTAAAAACCCTAGTTTAATCCAAGAGGGAAAACAAGCAAAGGCGGCGAAAAGAGCATGGTTCTCGAAGCGCTTTTTGGGAAAAAACAATTGGAAAAAACAAGGCCCGTTCAGGAGGAGCGGCTAGAAGGATTGCGTTTGGAAAATGCCGAATTGACCCTTCGGAATGAATTTTACCGGCGCATTATTGAAAAATACGCCGCCATGATCGATGAATACGAGGAAAAGACGGTCCCCGAGCTAAAATCGCTGATAAACAAGAACGATCCGGCAATCCTCGAGTTGAAGAAGCGCTTTTTGGACGAACTATTGGCGGATAAGATGAAGCGCGGGGGCACATCTGCAGATTATGTTTTCTCCGAGGATTTCCTATTTGTCGCCGACAAAGTGTTCAAATACTGCCAGCAGCTTTCGCACATTCATGCTAACCTGCCCGTTTCATTCTGGCTTAACATGAAGGAGGTATCGCAGATGCAGGCAGCCGACCCCTTTGACCGGGCAATACTTCTCTGCTCGCTTCTTCGCGCCTTTGATGGAATGGCAAAAATCCGCGTCCTTGAGCTGGAAAACAACCTGATCCATCCGGTTGTACTGATGGAATTCGAGGGGAAGAAATTCCTGCTGGATACAAACCAGAAGGAATCGCTATTGACATCATATTCCGGTTTGGATTTGAATGATGTGCTCAAATCATTCGGATATGACGGGAACAAATACCTCAAAAGCGCCTATGAGTTCAATGATGAGGAGTATGTGGAATTTTAAAACCATCAAAGCATCAATTTCGTATGGAAAAACGCATCATCATCAAGCATGCCAATCAGGCTGAGAATGTCCGTTTTGCGGTAAAGAATTTGCTTGAAGCTAGGCAAAATAGGTTTGAAGAATCCACCATGTCAGCTGCAGCATTCGGAGCGGTCGCATATGGCGCATCGATCCTCCTAGGCACTCCTTGGGAGGAAAAGCCCCCGTTAGATTTTCCCCATTGGGCACAGGGTATCATTTTGGGTCTTCCCTTAATTCCGGGAATTATTGCATATAAAAAGCAGAGCAGGAAAGTCCGGATAGCAACTAACTCAATTGGAACAATTGCAAAATCTAAAAAAGTTGGCTTTCTCGACAGCAACAGACAAGTTCCTGCATCCCTCCTTGGAACAACGCATATCGGGCTTGTCCGAAAAAACGGCGATATCCACCTTCTACCAACAACGAAAAGAAACCTTAATCTCCTCAGGGCACAGCGAACTTGGCTTAGGCACATCGTCCCAGGAAGATATAGGTTCGATTAGCGCATATTTATGATGCCGCTTTCAAGCGCAAACTGGGCAGCCATGAAAACAAGGTAGAGCAGCACGAAGAGGTAGCCCTCCTTCCTCACCAAATGCCTCTCAGTCTTAAGAAAATGGATTGTAAGGATGCCAAAAATTATCATCGAGAACCCAGAGAGAAGCGCGATGGCCATCTGGGGCGGATTGATGGGCATTATCAGCGCGACAACCCCGATCGAAAGCGTCGCATCCGTTGCCACATTCCCCAGGATATCGCCAAGCCCCAGCTCCTGCTTCTTTTCCCTAACCGCCTCTATTGAAAAGGTTAATTCGGGCAGGCAGGTTCCCAAGGCAATGATGATGCCCACGAAAATCGCCGGCACCGATAGCGCGGCGGCAAGCGCAATGGAATTGTTTGCCACGATATCCGCACTAAGGAATAACACCCCAACTGCAGCTGCGCCGATCACGAGGTTCTTCGCGAATTTCCATTTGCTTTTGCTTATGCCCTCGACGGATTTGGAGAAGCTGCGCCGCTGCTGCATGATGATTTTCATGTAAAACGCGAATGCCAATATGAGCGCCAACCCGTCGAACCTCGAAAGCCCGCCGTCCAGCAGAAGCAATACCGGCAGCAATATCAGCATCAAGTAATAATAGAAATTCCCGGTGATTATTTTGCTGTGCACCTTGATCTTCCCCGCGTAAATAGCCACCAGCCCGATTACGATGGAAAGGTCCGCGACGTTGGAGCCAAAGAGCACGCCCAATCCGAAAGCGGAGTTCCCGGAAAGCGCTGAATTTACCGCAATTGAAAATTCCGGGAGCACGCTGGCTATCCCCACAACTAGAAAGCTTATTGTGAATTGCGATAGGCCAAAGAATGCGGCAATATGCACAAGCGCCTTTACTGCGTATTCGGCACTCTTGATCAGAATGACAAAGCCTGCAAGCAAGAGAAGCATGGTGGAAAATAAATCCATATTAAGGCAAGGCGGAAGGGCATAATAATATTTTCGCTTTTTGGGGGGATAGGTACATGGATTGAATGGTTGCGTTAAAGATGGGGTTTGCAAGACATCTTCAGCCAAATTCATAAAGCCCCTTTTGTCCGGTCAGGGCAAATTTCGGGGAAAGCTTTGCTTTTTTCCCGCCACCCAATTTCTTTTCATTGCCAATTATCATATCCTCAGGCAGCTGCAAAACGCCGTATTCGCCATCAAAGCCGGCCTTAACCTTCAGTTTGCCCTCGCGGTTAGCCAGGATTGCCTTCACGATTTTCTCATGGACTTCCCAGCTTAGCTTTTCCGGGGTGGCATTCAACAGCACGTTCAGCTCGCTCCCGAATTTTGCAATCAGCCTCTGCGTTTCCTCGTAGACCTTTTTGCTCATTGCTGGAAGCGCCTGGCAGGAGGCGATCAGGTCCTGCAGTGGAAGGATGGTTTTGAATGGGATTGCATGCCTTGGGGTAAAGCCATCATCCCTATCCGCCAATTGCTCTATCCGGCTTTGCACCCCAATAGTAAGCTTGCTTTTGCATTTGGGGCAGATGCCTCCAAGCGCTTTTGTTTCCAAAGGTGTGCACGAGAATTTGCAATTGCGATGGCCATCGAAATGGTATTTACCGTAATTCGGATCAACCTCAATTGTATACTTGAAATTGCGCGAATCCTTGTTTTTTAACGCCGTAATTAAATTCCCGTAGTTGAATTCCCCTTCCCCGAAATCAAATGCATTGCACTCCCTGCCTATGCGGTAGGGATGGGGCGAATGCGCATCCGAATTGGAGATGAGGGTAAAATCATCAAGCTGCGAGAGCCTCCAGTTCATTTGGGGGTTCGAGCTCATGCCGGTTTCAAGGGCGAATATATGTTTTGCCTGATCCTCGTATGCCTCCTTTATTGAATCAAACCCCGAGTTGCTCCCAAAAACACCAAACCAGGGCGTCCAGATGTGCGCGGGGATTATCTCAATTTCCTTGCTAACCTCCTTGCAAATTTCAACCAGGTGCGCCGATGAGGTTTTCCCAAACATTGGCCTTCCATCCGCGGAAAGCGAGCCCATTTTTGAGAGCCTATCATTCAGCTGGGAAACTACTTCAAGGCTTGGCGCCAGGAGAATGTGATGGACTTTCTTTACCCCCTTTGGCGTTGAAAAAAAGGTTGCAACCTCGTTTTGCAAAATGAAATTTGTAACAGGCAAGGGCGATCCTTTCAAATAATACAAACCAGATCCAACAATAGTTTCCTCCAATTTCAAGGAAAGCTCCTTGAACCACGTTGGATGCGAGAAATCGCCGGAGCCCAAAAGGGAAAGGCCCTTGCGCCTTGCGCCGGCGTCCAAATGCTCAAGATCCATGCTTTGCGATACCGCGCGGGAATATTTCGAATGGAGGTGCAAGTCGGCGAAAAGGAGTGCCATGAATACAGTATCGGAAGAGCGATTTATTAATTCCAGCGAGAAAAGGAATAGCATGGGATTGGTTTTGGATTATGCGATAATTGGGATTTTCTTTTTCTTCCTAGTTGCGCTTGCCTATTTCATAATTCTCTCTTTTTTCGGGATGACATACTCCCTGCTTAAGTACGGATCGCTTGATTTCATCAAAAGGAGCGCAAAATTTGCCCTTAAGGCATCACTTATCTCATCGGCGCTCAATGGCATAACCATCACGGCAATCTCCCTAATAGTCATTTCAAATATCCTCAAAGGGGGGCTAGGCGCATTTGAATCGATGGGAGGTTTTGGCTACCCCATTGGCGCCCTTGCCATTGCGGCAATAATCGCAGGGAAGATAGTCGTATACGGTGCCATATCTACTCTTCTTTGGCTTTTGGCGGCATTTGCCCTCTATGCATATTTTGCAAGCAAGATGGGAGTGAAAAAAACAGCAGGGGCAAAGAAAAAAGCTGGTGGAAAAATTGCCAGGAACTAAAAATTCGTACTTTATCCCAATTAGCTTATTTACGTAATCACAATCAGCACAGCAATATCTACGTCGGATACTCGATGCAATACGAATAGCTTGGGGCGGAATAGCATTTGCCAATGACTATTGCGCCCGGCTTGAAAATCGAAACGAGGTTTGCAATAATCTTTCCCGTAAGCTCGGCTTTTTGGTAATCGGCAAGGGCGGCATCGGTGCTTGGAACTATTGTCACATTTGTTGCACTAATGTAAAAATATCGGACCTCATTGCAGGCAACGCTCGAATTTGCAGAGGTGTATTCAATGCAGGCAAGCCTTGCGCCGGCAATTGCAAGCGTTACCTCCTGCTGACGGAAGGATACGAGCATCATGGCGGCAATAAGGACAAATATCAGGGCGAGAAGCATCACATATTCCGCGGCAGCCTGCGCCCTAAGCTTGATAGGCATATCACGTGCACCTAAGCTGCATTGTGCTTGCATTGTTCATTGTCTGGAGGGTTACCCATCCGCTACGGAAGCATGAAGGGGCAACAGAGGGAATAGGCAAATCAAGCCTATCGCCCACGACCTTTTTGGCAGCGCCGGGAACGATGCAATAGAAGCGCGAATTGGAAATCTCCCAATAAAAGCACTGCGCCCCTACTGGAATAAACACCCTATGGGTGAGCGTCGTGTAATTTCCGGAAAGATAAACATACTTGAGGGCGCTTGCCTCCAAATCAAGCGCACTTCTTGCGACAAGCACGTTGTTCAGTGCGGAAGTTCCCTGGATTTGCCTATCCGCCTGCGTCAATAACACCGATGTCACAAGCAATATGAAGCCGGCTATGAGGAAAAACTCTATTCCTCCCTGGCCCCTGCCTGATTTTTTCATATCCATATCAAATGCCTTTTATTATCAACCAATCCAAATTCATCGGCTTCCCCATAGCTAAAAAAATCACAACCCTAGAAGTTTCAATATATCAACATAACGGTAAACAAGGAATGCCGCTGCAATCACCGGCGCAAAGGGCAGGCTTTCCTTCACAAGGATCTGTTTTACGCCAAGCTTTTTTAACGCTCTTATTTCAGAGGGCAAAAGGCCCCTTGCCTTGAGGGAATCAATAATCACCTTGCCTTTTGGCTTAAGGTCGGAAAAGACGCGGTAGGGTCTAATCCTCCTGCCAATGGATAATAGCTTGTTGATTTCCTTGAATGCATCATCGGCACTCCAGTGCGCAATCTTACCGCCTTTCATATAAAGCGTTTCCGCCGGAATTAGCCCCTCACGCAGGTTTGAAACCAATACGGTTTTTGTCAAAACTTTCTTTGAAATCACCTTGAAGCTCCCGCGGAGGAATTGCAAAATCAGGGAAACGAAGAATAGCAGCAGCAATAATGAGAGGTAATCCTCCAACGAGAGGAAGAAAATGCCAATCAACATGATCGGAAGGGCGATTTTTAGGGGAATTGGGATAATGAAGGAAATCACAAGAAATGCCAAAATTAACAGGGGCGAGGTGTAAATTTGGCTGAATCTGGAAATGAGGAAAAGGGCGCAGAATGATAGGGCAGCTGATTTGCCCGCATTGATGATGGAATCGATAAAAAGCCTCTTGAAATCGCGCCTGAAAACAAATATTTCACCGAAATTGTAGATGAGCGTTATTGGGATCAGGAAGAGGGCGGATATGAGGAAGACCGCAAAACCCGAAAAAAAGCTAAAGCCGGCGTACAGCGGCATGTAGGCCATTAGCGCCGTGAAGAATTTCACATCCCCTCCCGCCCAAACCCCAAGCCGGTACAGGCCGTATGCGAAGGCAAAATTCAGGAGGAAGAATGGGGCGTACGAAAATAACAGGAAGGGCATTTCCACTTCGTATTTGAGGATCACAAGTGCAATCCCAATGAATAGGAAGAAGAAATTCACGGCATCTGGGATCATCCGCGCCTTGAGGTCAAAATAGAACACAAGCGCAATGAAGAACAGGATTGCTATTTCCCACATAAATTGGATGCGACCTCTTTTGAAATGGAAAGGGAGGAAAGAAATGAATGGAAAAAATGCGAATTAACATCAAAACGTGGGAAGTACCCATCAACATATGCAAATATCATTCAAGGAACATGCCAATTACCGCATTCCGGTCGGCCTCTATGCGCTGAGAAACGACATCTGCCACCTCCTTTATCTGTGTTGCAATTGAAATTCCCGCGAGCACAATCACAAGCCCAAGCGCCACTAACAGTATGTATTCGGTTGAAGTCTGCGCCTTTTGATCCATCGTTTAACACCAACGGAATTTGTATGGAAAGCGCGTATATAAAACTAATGATTTGAAATCAAAAAACGCTTAGGTGAAAACGGCTCCCAAATGGAGTGGGTTTAAGGCCCTAATGCCCAATAGTGGCGGGATGGGATGCGGGCAGTTCCTTAATGCACCGTTAGGGTCAGCTAAACCCCTACCCCAGCGTATGCACAAGGTCGAATTGCACGGAGAGGAATATGAAGTAAAGCAGCACGAGCATGATGCCCTCCCTGCGCGCAAGCTCCTTTTTCCGGTATGCGAAGAAGAACACAAGGAGGAATGCAAAAACCATGAAGCCGTAGGCGACAAGGAATTTTTCGAATGAAAACACGAGCGTCCCCCCGACGATTGCAGCAGCCCCAAGGATGAATGTGAGCTCGGTTACAAAGCTGCCTATGATATCCCCCCAAATGACCTCCTCCTCCCTTGCCTTGAGTGCGCTAAGATCGACC
>JBBSVW010000030.1:0-2453 GCA_038046605.1 Microcaldota archaeon
GAGCTTACGCATTTTTCCGTTGCAAGGCCTTTTTCGGATGTGTGCGCAACAACAATGCAATACCTTGGCTGCGTCTTTTTCTGCTCATTTGCGCAGGTTACAATAGTTGCCTCGATTTTCTTGTTTACTGTGATGGAAGTGCCAGCTGAGTTTATTGAAAGCGGAAGATCGCCCCCGGTTCCGCACATCGCCTCGGTTGATGGGCCATCTGCGCAGAATATTTTTACCTCCTTATCTGAAACCGGCAAATTATTCACGATTTCCTTCACATAAACATTGCTGCCGGAAGCAAAAGTTACCTTCTTTGGGGGGGATACTCCATAGCCCCTGCCGTTCAAATCGCGGATATTATCCGAAATCGTGGATCTTGGGTCGCCCCCGAGCTGGTCTGGGTTGATGAAGCCTAGGATGTTAAGCAAAACACCAAGGATTGCCAAAGCAACGATTACTGAAATCACCAGCATCATGGTTTCAAAAGCCTGACCTCTTGCCATACTAGGATCGACCTCATTTCAAGTGTATGATTTGCTTATGTTTGCCCTCTTAATAAAGGTTTTCAAGCAAACCTAGGAATGGGGAAGTGGTCCAATGCCGAAAATGGGGTTTTCATCCAATTCTGCGGTATTTTTCTGCAACTAGCCAGTAGATAAATATTGGCCTTGCAAATAATCCTGAGCGATCCATATGGGAGATTTCTTCGAGGATTCGATTGCGGCGGCAAAATTTGGCCTCAAATGGTTCGATGACCCAAAATCCCACAGGCTTTACTTTGCGTTCGCCCTTTGTTATTTGGCGCTTTTCCTCATTGCAAATTATGTCCTTGGCCTTCCGGTAGGCGCAAGCTATGACCAAAAAGCCATAAGGGCTTTGGTTGAAAGCGGCCAATTAACCAATCTATTTGCCGGAGCCTTCACTTTGGGCCTTGTTTTCATGGTGCCATTCCTGATCCTTTCCGTAATGATTGCAATCAAAGCCCTAAACCGCCTGAAAATCAAGGCAAGGGGGGTAAATGCTAATTCCGTAGTTGGGTACGTTGTCGTGATGATAATTGTATTCCTGAAAAGCATCCTCCTTTGGCACAACAAAAAATGGTGGGTTATCATTTTGCTACCGATACCATTGTTTTTCCTAATTGGGAAACTCACTCTCTTTTTCGCGTTCCTTGCATTCTTGGCCTATATTTTCCTTGTTGCCTATACGCTGCTTCGCCTCTGCTTTGGGGATTTTTTCTACCTTGCCGACCAATCCCTATCCCCATCGGATGCAGTCAAAAAATCATTTAAGATGACCAAGGGCTTCCTCCTGAAACTATTTGCCAGGTTCCTGATCAGTACAATCATTGTATCCGTAATCCTGACTGCAATTTTCATCCTGCCGCAGATTTTACTTGGTTTTTTGGATACGATAGTTGGAAACAGCCTTTTGTCAATTGCTTTCCAGGCGCTTGTTTCTCCCATGCAATTGATGGCCGGGACTTATTCCCAAGTTTACATATTTTCGCTACTTTTGCAATGGAACAAGAATAAGTCCCCATCGAAAGCGATCAAGGCAAAATGAGGATTTCCTGCCAAATGGCTGCTTTTTTTGACGGATGCATACGATGCCGACCTAAGCCATTTTTCAATGCCATCCCAACTGTTTTTTAATCAAATCATCCAAAAAGTAATCTCCCTTGCCGCTGTAGCTCAGCCTGGGAGAGCGTCTGGCTGAAGACCGGAAGATCGGGTGTTCAAACGCCTTGCTTTTCTTTCCGAAAAGATTTGTTATAATCTTTTTGGCCCCGCAGACTTTGTCTGCCTGGTGGAAAAGAAAAGCGGTGGCGCCGCAAAAGAAAACCCTTTTGTGGCTTTGCCATATTAGAGGCTGAACGTCACCCCAGCGGCACTTCCTCTTTTTCCGTAAAATCAGGCTAAAATATTGGCACTTTATATACCCACTCCGGTTAATAAGTTTTTACTTCTCTAAATCATAAACTAGGAATTACTTGTCGGGTGAATCTTATGTACGCGGCTCATGAATCCTATGGCTGGTTAGCGCAGCATGGAAAAGAACTCGATAAATATGCCGGCAAATGGGTTGCCGTTGTCAAAGGCGGATTATTGGCCGTTGCCAGCTCCCCAAAGGAATTGTTAAAACTTGATAAGGTAAAAGAGGCCAAAGATGCCCTAATTACGAAAATTCCGTTTCCCGACGAAGCCTACAGCCTCCTTTAAGTGATACAATGGCTTCTGAGAGTTTTAACTATAGGATTCACGGCAAAGGCTACTACCCGACGATTCCCATAACCCTGTTTCATATGGGCAATGAAGCCTCGACGGATGGCATAATAGACTCCGGCTCCAACTACTGCATTTTCCATCCATGGGTTGCTGAAAAAGTTGGAATTCCGTGGATGAGGGGAGATAAAAAGATAATTTCAACCGTTTCAGATAAGGTGGATGTTTATTTGTCCA
>JBBSVW010000031.1:0-16110 GCA_038046605.1 Microcaldota archaeon
TATTTGTCCAAAGTAAGGATGGCAATATTTGGCAATAAATTTGAATGTGTTGTCGGCTTCGCAAAAATGGGCTCGAGTTTCAACTTACTTGGGCGCGAGGGATTTTTTGAAAAGCACGAAATCACTTTCAAGGAAAAAGAGAGGCGCGTGGTAATTACCGAATTGGATGTCTAATCCTTTCTCGTCTTTCATTATGTTATTGCCGCCCGTTTTCCTTTGGTTTTTGCGTAATCGCCCCAGCAGCTATTCGATTATATGCCCTCTTTGGTGCGCAATCCCAAGTATTTTGCCCCTCCGAGTGCCGGATGCAGGATGCCAAGCGAAAAGCTTATAATAAACAAATTGTTTATTATTGCATGTTTCAAAAGAAGATTACAGAACGTGTTCTGGAGGCAATCGAACACTCGCCAAAAGGCATCGCAAGTCTGGATGTATTGGCAAGCCTTAGGATATGTGGTCGGGATACCCTGAAGACGACTTTGAGCCGGCTAGGCATGACCAATAGGTTAATTCACTTAAAGCGGGGCACATATTCCGTTAATCCTTTGAGGGATGCATTCTCGTGCGCCCAGAGCACGTTCAACGGCTATTTGGGCTTCACCTCCGCGCTTTATTTGCATAAACTCATAACGGAAATCCCGTTCTCAATTACCGTAGTTACAAACCATGTATCAAAGGGTAAACTGGTCGGAGAATTCTCGTTTTTGGCGGTTGCATTGAATGAGAAGGCGGTAGGGTTCGAGAAACTTGGGGATTATGTTGTCTCTAGCCGCGCAAAGACGTTATTTGACTGCCTGTATTTGCCGAAATATTCCATTGAGCAAACTAAATTGATTGCCTCTTACAAGGAAGCAAAGCTTGGGAAAACCGAATGGAAGGATTTCGACGGATATGTGAAGAAATTCGCTGGAGGAAAGAAGGAAAAAATGCTTCTGGTTAAACGGGAAATTCTGGGTGGTTGAATGGAACTGAATCTTGAAGTCTGCAGGACCATTGCGGTGCAATACGGCCTTCCTTTGCAATATGTGATCAAGGAGTTTTACGTCTTCGATGTGCTTGGGCAGGTAACGGCCGCAACAATTGGGGAGAAAAACTTTGTCTTCAAGGGAGGAACCGCCTTGAACAAGGTCTACCTGGGGAAATTGCAACGGTTTTCGGAGGACCTGGATTTTGACTTTGAAGCAGCGGGCATTTCGGAGGTCAGGGAGAAATGCAAGAAGATAGCCGGTAAAATCGATGGCTATGAGATTGACGAATTCAGGAAAATCGGGGATACGATCCAATTTTATTGCAAATTTGAAAGCGTTCTTGGGGGAAGGGATCATGTGAGGGTCGATGTCGCCATGAAAAGGATAATTTCAGCAAAGCCGCAGATAATCAAGCCCGCGCAGTCGCTCTACACACAAAGGTCCGTTGCCGGGTTTTATGTATATTCCTTGGAGGATTTGACGGCAAGAAAGATGCATGCCTTAGGGACGCGTGCGGAAGGAAAGGATATTTACGATGTATATAACGCCCTGCCTTTGTGCGGAAGTTTGGAACGCGCAATAGGGAAAATGCTCGAATCCGAAGGAATCAAAGAAAATGCGGAAGTATTCATCAAAGATACTATCGCCAAGGTGAAGGCGCAGGATGGCAGAAAAATCCGGAATTTGGCAAACCCCTTCATACCAACAAGCAGCCGGCCAAAGGATTGGAGCCAGTTGAAAAACGACCTTGTGATGAGGTTGGAAAATTTGGTACACTGATCAAATCTGTTGCCTCATCTGACGCACCAATTCTTGGCTTTCCAACTTATTTGCTGCTGCCATTTTTCTTATATTTCAGAAAAATCACCCGTTTTCGCCGGTAGTTAAGTAATCGCCCCAGCGGCATCTTTTCCTAATGCGCACTTTTATATGCTATTGGGGAAAAACACTTAACGTCACCATTTTTGATCCGTTCATGAAGTGTTCCAAATGCCAGCTAGAAGGAGACGGCTAATAGCTTTTCATAAGATGGATCCAATTTGGCACGTGCCTATCCTCACCATTCCCAAGCGCCGCATAAGAATGATCCAGCACCTCGTGGAGAAAAGGCCACAAACGTTCGTAAGGATGTACAACAAGCTTCGCCTAGTATATATGGGGAAATATGCCAAATTGCTAACGGAGTTGAAGGGGCACAACATTCATGCCGAAAGCAATATGCGTATAGTCGCTGAAAATTCAATGGGAGGCCATACGCAACATTACCTAGTCGGGATCTCGCATACGGAACCTGCAAACTTTAAAGGGGCCAAAAAATTACTCGTGGAGAGGAGGAAGGATCTTTACGTGAGGGAAAAATATCTTAGCGCATTTCGGAAGGCAGCGGAAGGCAGTCCCAATTTGAAACTTGCCGAAATTCAGCACGAAGTTCTAAGTGGAGTTGACCTGATCGACTATTATTTGGCTAACCCTAAATCGGGGTTGAGTTGGAGCTATTAATGAAATAAATCAACTTTTTATTTAGGAAAGGCAATCGCCCTTAATTTTTTGGTATAAGCCGAAGGCTTTTTGGGAGCCTATCTTGCAATGAGTAAAGGGCATCCATGTTGCGTTCTCCAAGCCCTCTTGAAATTTCCCGGATTTGCGCAATAGATGCGACCCGTGCCATCCTTTGGGCGGCCTTAATGCCCAATTCCCCATTGCCAAGAATTGTAAGGCTATTGCCAATATATTCTGCGAAAACTGCCCGCAACACTTCGTCATTGCTTATTTTGATCCCGGGTTTAGCCATTTTCCGGATTATCAGGGATGAGGCAAGGTTGATCCCTTCCCCATGGTTGCGGACCCTTGCCTGCGCACCAAATTTTTGCACCAGCATTCCGGCAGTTTTCCTTGCTTCGAGGCTATGGTTGAATCCTTGCCAAACCAGCACATTCCCTCCCTTCCGGGCAAGGCCGCTTAATATCTCGGTTCGGATTTGATTCCTTATCCGGTTAAGGACAAGTTTTGAAGTGATTGCCTTTCGCATATATGCTATCGATTCATTGGGATGCCCCCTAAGGAAAAGGATAAGGGCCGCTTTCCCCTGTTCATCATCATCAGGCAGTTGCTTTATCCGGGCAAGGCGGGATTCCTTTAACGGCTCCAGTGCAACTATTTTATGGCCATTTTCGGCGGCATTCGCCAGGAACCTAAAGAACGGAGCCCAAAACCTCTCGGCATTGGGGTTTTTGTCATATTCCCCTGCAAGCCATCGGAGTTTTGCCGGATCACTTCGGTTGATTGCGTAATGTTCGTACATTGATAGGGGTGTTTCAATTGCAAGGGTGAGTTTCCCATGCTTCTTTTGGGCGGCTTCGAAATCCGCTTTGAGATGCACCAAATCCTGCGGCTCATTATGGTTGGAGAGGCTGAAGAAAAATGTCGGTTTGGGCCTTTCATCCATGGAATGATGTTGTTTTGTGCGTTTTAAAAAAGTGCTGCCCTGCAAGATCCATTGAAGGCCCTGATTTGGCCAAAAACCCCCAAAATGCCCAAATCCGCCAAAAGTCCGCCAAATTGCCCCGTTTCCCGTCAACTTGACCCCCTTATAAGCCTCTGCCCCCAAATATAATCTCGAAAATTTGGTGGTATAAATGAAAGGAAAAGTCAAGATGTTCAACACCGGCCGCGGTTTTGGATTCATAACTGGAGATGACGGAAAGGATGTTTACGTGCACACGACCGCAATCGAGGGCGGAGTTGCCCTTGAAATTGGGGATGCCGTTGAGTACGAAGTCGAATCAAGCGACAGGGGACTACGCGCGAAGGGAGTCAAGAAAGTCTGATTTCGCAAAATAGGCTTGGAATCTAGCCTGTGCATCGGAATGCCGGCTAGAATTTATTTTTTCAGAGCTAGTTGTAGCTTTGTGCGGGCATCATTTTTGGAAATATGCCCCATAATTTATTTCCATTGTTCTTTACTTTTTTTGCTCTTCCACCTTTTTTTTCAATTTTTGGTTTTTCCATACGGTCCATAGTTTTATGCCCATATGCCAATTTTCCTGAATTTCCATCCATTCCGCCTCTTTCTCCTAAATCTATAAAAACTGCTGTTGAGTTGCAATACCATGATCGAAGCATTAGCCCTCCTAGCATTCGTCCTATTTGCCGGCTATTTCTCCGAGCGGCTCTTTGCCAAATGGAAAATACCCGATATTTTCCCCCTGCTCTTGTTTGGCCTGCTCCTTGGACCCATTGGCCTTGCCAGCAAGATCCCTGGGCTTGAAATATTGACGCCTGCCTACCTTGCCCCCGTTGCCGCCCTTGTTGCCGTCCTTACGCTTGTCGTGATCCTTTTTGATGCGGGCGTTGGGCTTGACATATCCGAAATGATAAAGGCGGCCCCGTTTGCATTGACAGCAACGCTCATAAATTTCCTCGCAACAACAGCCGCATGCTTCCTTGCCCTTTACCTATCCGGCTGGAACTGGCTCCATGCGATCCTTGTTGCCATAATCGTTGCAGACACTGCAGAGGAGGTGGTGTTTTCCCTCATATCAAACCTGAAGCTTAAGCCCTGGGTCAAAAACCTCCTTGTTTTTGAGGGCGCATTCACAAGCACCCTGATTGGGATTTTTTCTATTGCCGTCATTGGCATAACCGGCGGCAACCTATCCTTCAAGGAGATAGGCTCGGCGTTTGTCGGGAACATCGCAATCGCACTGCTTTTAGGCGCTGTTGTATCATATTTGTGGGTGCATGCGCTGGTATCGAACCATATCCGCTCCCACCGGTACCTTCTCACACTCGGGGTTGCATTCCTCCTGTATATAGGGGTTGAAGCGCTTGCGGCAAATGGGGTCATTGCGGTTTTGATTTTTGGGATAGCCATGGGGATGACGCGCGATAAGCTGGAAAAAAGCATATTCGAGTTCCATAGGGAAGTCAATTTCACCGTCCGCTCCTTCTTTTTCGTCTACCTTGGCTTCATCATTTCATTTGACCAGCTAACAATCATAACAATCCTGACCTCCCTATTTGTTGTTGCTGCAATGGCCCTTGGCAGGCTTGCTGGCATGCAATATATCGCAAGGGAGCAATCCCCAACAAAGGCTGAATTCGTCCTTCTTGCCGGCGCGCTCCCTTCGGGGCTTGCAACAGCCGTCTTTGCAACCATCTTTTCAGCATATGGCATAATCATCCCGGGCCTTTCGGAATTCATTTTCCTCATAATCTTCGAATCGATCCTTTTGAGCATGGCCTGCACCTACTATTACGCATCGGTCAATATCATGCCTGAGCGCAGGCCCCAAATAATCAAAACAAACTGACCAAAATTTATACCCCAATCGGATGGGTATTATCATGGATGAAATCCGGACCGGTAATTGATATGGCAAAGGAACTACCAGCTGGGAAAGCGATCGTAGTGGCGATGATCTGCCTGATTTTGCTTTTCCAGCCTGCAAGCGCGGGATGCATCCCCAAAAAAGGATCGAATGGCTATCCCCTTGGCATCCAGCCAAATGTCACCAGCATAGATGTGGATTTCAATGATTTAACCCCCAGGAATTTCACCTTCAGCTTGTACATTGAATCAGAATTCGGGACGGCAATTGATCAAAGCTGCACCGTCCTGATGGCGGCAATTTCCGACTACCCTGCATTGAAGGTTTCCCTTTCGAGGAATTCCCTTGAAACCGGCGCCGCCTCAAACAACAAGCCGATAACTGTTTTCCTAATGCCAATTGAGGGGGTTGATTTTCCGGAGACGATCACAGGCTCCATAAAAATTGCCGATTCCGAAGCGGGGCTTAATTTTGTCCTTTTGCCAATTAATGTTAAATTCCTTTTTCCTAGGCCATCAATTTCCCCAACGCCAATGCCCGAACCCACGGGGATACCTTTTGAATTCAATGATACGGGTGAGGAAGGCACAAGCCCCGATGCAATTTTGCCAACTCCCTTTCCGGCAGGGGAGGAAATAAACAGGACCATCGAAGAGCTAAATTCCAGCGGGGTTGATATCGCAGGGCCTATGGAGGATTTGAATGAGGCAAAAAAGCTCCAAAAGGAAGGGCGTATGGATCAGGCAAAAATCCTCGCCAGCGCCTCATATGCGGAATTAAGGCGGCTTTATACGGAGCTAGGGATTTCCAGGAAAATCTTCAGCTGGTATTTTGCGGCGTTCATAATCCTACTTGTTGCCCTCTTTGCGCTTAGGGATTTTTACCGCATCTCCCAGATGAGGAAAAAAGATGAGGAAACGCTTAACGTAGCTGATATTTATTCCGGCAAAGGGCAAACGCTAAATGCGATAAGTGTTGAACTAAAGGAAAAAGAGGAGGTTAATTTGCAGCAACCTAATTCACCGGATAAATTGCCATAGGGAGCACTTGCCCTGCCTTGGAAAATGCCCATACTATCTGTTGCCGATATTTTTTTTACCCATTCGCCTTTTTTTGGGGCTGGAATTTATCCATCAGTGCCAGCCTCTCCTTGTTCCATTGCAGGACGATCGAATAAATGTAGGCTTGGGAATAAAGGGCCGCAAACACCTGAAGGGGATTTACAACCGCAGCTAGGAGGTTGGAAAAAATTCCAATGCCGATAATCATGTCCAATATTGAAAATATGGCCCAGGGAATAAATGTCAATAGCCAAAATACTATTCCAATGCTTAGGGAAGAGACAAATAGCCTGGCAAAAAGGCTAACCGCATATCCCCTTGTGAGTGCATACGAGGTATCAACCGCCTGCGAAGGAGTGAGTGTATCGGAGGCGAAATAAGCAAAAAGGCTTTGGGAGAGCCTGATATTCATGAAAAAACTTGCGCCCCCGTAGGCAAAAAATAGCATTACACTAATGATCATCAAAAGGGGGTTGATTAGGGGCAAGATTATCGTTAACAATAGAACAAAGAGCCATTTCTTGTCATACCACATGAAAAATGCCTTAAAGCCCGAAATGATGGCAACTAGGATTGCGCCCTTGCGTTTTTCGAGATTTGGCCATTTTGCGGCAACACCCGCCTTGTTCAATCCGTTTGCAATTACGCTGCCAATTATCAGCATTTGCACTATCCAGAATAAGACAATAATCGTGAGCATTGCCGCAAGCAAATATACCAGATAGCCAACGCTGAAATTGGGGTCGAGAGGGGATTTGAAGCTAGCCAGCATCCCAAGAAGGGGCGCAATAATTGCTGCAATGATCAATCCAAAGACCAGCAGGTATGCAAGGACGCAGAGCCCGTAGCTCTTCCAATTCTCCGAATCCTTTGTCCACTCGAATCCGAATTTGGCCGCCGCAAACGAATCCTCGAAGAAGTCTCCCATTGGAAAACACCCCTATAGCGAATAAGGCAATTATTGGAACTTTTTGTTGCCTTATTCTAATATAGCGGTCATATTTGATTGTTCCATTATTTTACTTAACCGCTATAAATAGAAATTTATTGGCGTATATTAGGGTTGTGATGGGAGGCTCTAAAAAAAAGCCATGCTGTTGCGTAGGCGGTTATTGATTCGCAAAACTAATTAGAGGGGGTGGGGCGACATACCGAAGACAAAGTCTTCGTATGTTAGTAGACCTTGCAGGTCTACGTAACGCGGTAGGGGATGCACTAGAAACCCGTAGTTTCTAGGCATGCTAAGAACCTTGGTGGTTCTGACGCAACCTAGTTCCCCCTTGGTGTCGAGTGCGACTGCCGGGATTTTCAGACACACGCATATTCGCCTCCCCAAAAAGAGGGGGTAAGGCGACACGATAGGGGGATCCGTCCCCCTTTGTGTCATTTGAACCCGGGTCCCGAGATTGGCAACCTCGTGTCCTACCAGACTGGACTACAATCGCATGAAGGCATACTTATGCAGGAAATAATTTAATATATGCTCCGAAAGGTATGATCGTCGTATTTTGCATTTACCAAATGGATGCTCCAGCGTTTTAATTCATTCCAGCAATATGGGATTGCCTACAATATCCACTTCGCAAGGAAGAATAGGGCAATTATCAGGATCATTCCGCCAAGCATCACGGCGTAATCGCCAGGTATATTTGCAAACTGATTTCCCTCCCCCGTACCCTGCGTTGCGCTAATTGATGATGAAGGCGCCCAGATGGGGGGCTGAATTGAAGCCATTAGTGAAAATTCAAATGGCTGGATGGTTTTTTTACCGGTCGTTTCAAGGCCAAATTCCCCTCTAAGCGTTTCTTCCCCCTCCAGCGGAACAAGTGAAAAAATGAACTGCCTTTCAAGGCCTGCTCCGAGTGCCACAGGCTGCGATTGGCTTTGGTGATTTTGGCTTTCCATTGAAATGCTGCCAGCCGCCTCGATGTTGCCCGTGTTTTTCACAGTCACAGCGATTTGAATACCACTCCCTGTTTTAGCACTCGAAATTCCCGTAATTTTCAATTCCTCGTTTTTTTGCACATCTCCCTCATCCGATGCGCGGATCGTGCCAGTTGCATCCTGCCCAAGGCTCTCAATTAGTACCGGGAACTTGTATTCGTAACCCGATTCGAGCTTGGGTATGATGACCTTCCATTCGACCTCCTTTTCCTCGTAGGGTTCTAGCAAAACAAGCTTGTCCTCGTTGACCAAGTTTTCCCCGGAAATTTTCACCTCCGGGGGAAGAAGGAGCGATAGGGGAACTGCCAGGCGATTGCCCTTGTTCGAAACCCTCGCCTTTATGGCTTCAATTGAGCCCTGCCCCACCTCGCTTTCCGGAAGAATCAATTGCAGGGTGAAGAGCTCCGGGAAATTTCGCACCTCATTGAATTTGACATCAAAATCCCTTGTCAGCTTCACCTTCGAAACATCGGCATTGTAGCTCCTGATCGAAATATCCTCCTTGATATCCGCCTGATCAAACCCTTCGCCGAATTTGAGGTGGGTCGCATCCAGGATGATCCCTTCATTGAAGGTTGGATCGAAGGGTATCCACTCCCCATCAATTGCCGCCTCCACAAATGCGTGGGCGCCCCAATCGGTTCCGCTGTAAACGTATGATGCCGCAAATTTGGCGGGAATGCCAATCGATCTAAGCATTGCAATGAACAGGTGCGAAAACTCATCGCATGTGCCCGCCCTTTCCGACATCACCGCATCCGAACCCTTGACGACATTGATGTAATTGCGGTCGTACTTTACATTATTGTGCACCCATTGCGCAATCGCAACCGCTTTTTCCATATCCGTTTTGTAGTTGGATGCGATCTGCGATGCCTTCTGCTTAATTTCAGGGGTTATTTTAATGTAGGCGCTTTCCTTGAGGTAATTCGAGGCATCGGTTGCCTTCGCAAAATCAAAGCCAAACTGCACCTTGAGCTCTGTTTGCATGGAAAAGCCCTGGAAATCCTTCTTTGGGTCCAAGTCGAAAACCAAAACCCCGTTCTTGAATGCATTGGTTTCGGTGTATGCGGGAATAGAAGTGGTTTCGTAGAGCCTTTGCTGTGAGGGATAATTCCCAAATTCGAAAGTCTTGATCTGGAGCTCCGAAAGTTCCTGCCCCTGCAGATCTATGTTCCAGCTAAGATTTACAGTTGCCCTAGCGTAACCAGTTTTCTTTGGCTTGATCCCCTCATCCGCAGCGAAGGCTAGGGGCAAGAGCAGTGCAAAAATGGCTAGAAGGCAAATGAGGCGGATCCCTTTCATATGGTACTTTTCGGTTCCCTGCCATTTAATTAGTTTCGTTTTTGTGTACATTCGTTTTGTTGCCGCATAGTGGGTTTTACTTCCTAAATAGTTTGCTTCCTAAATAGGTTTAGTGGGTAACTTAGGGCGCCTTCATCCTCCTAGCCATTTAATTCATCCATACTCGGCATCCTTTCCCAGCATCCCTTCTATCCTAAGCAGCCGGTTGTATTTTGCCGTGCGCTCCCCCCTTGCCGGTGCGCCGAGTTTAATTTGGCCGCATCCAAGCCCGACTGCAAGGTCCGCTATGAATGCATCCTCAGTTTCCCCCGACCTGTGGGAAACCATGACCCCCCAGCCGTTCTTGAATGCGTAATTTGCCGCAACAATACTTTCCGTAAGGGTTCCAATCTGGTTTACCTTAAGGAGAAGGCAATTTGCGCTTTTTTTAAGCACGGCGGTTTTCAGCCTTGAAATATTCGTGACTGTCAGGTCATCGGCAACAATTTGCACCTTGCCCCCAATCCGCTTTGTCAACCGTGCGAAGCTTCCAAATTCATCCTCGGAAAAGGGATCCTCTAGGGAAATGATTTTATATGTGCGGATGAGCTGCGAATAATATTCGGATAATTCCTCCGGGGCCATTTTCCTTCCATCGATTTCGTATTTCCCATTTTTGAAAAATTCGGAAGCGGCCGCATCAATTGCGAGTTTTACCTCCTTAGGATAGCCCACTTCGTCAATTGCTTTCTGTATCATTTCCAGGCCTTCATCCGTGCGCTTCAGAGGCGGGGCAAATCCGCCCTCATCCCCCACATTAACCGCGCTTTTGCCATATTTTTCCTTCAAGTCAGCCTTTAGCTTGCCATATACTTCACTTACCATCCTTGCGCCCTCATAAAAGCCCTTTGCCCCAACTGGCGCAACCATGAACTCCTGGATTTTCAAATCATTCCCTGCATGGACCCCGCCATTGATGATGTTTGAAAAAGGGACGGGCATGAGGAAAGTTTTTCCGTTGCCCCTTCCTGACATTTTTGCGATGTTTTTGAAAAGTTCCATGCCGCTGAAAAGCGCATTTGCCCTTGCCGCTGCCAGGGAAACTGCAAGGATGGCATTTGCCCCAAGCCTCCCCTTGTTTTTAGTGCCGTCCAAATCAATAAGTGCGGAATCAATTTCCTTTTGGGCTGATGCATCCATTCCGATAAGTTTTTTTGCAATTGGCCCATTGATGTTTTTTACCGCCCTCAAAACCCCCTTTCCCCCAAAGCGTTTTTCGCCATCCCGCAATTCGATTGCCTCATGGGATCCCGTGCTCGCTCCGGATGGCACAATTGCGCTTGCCATTCTCCCATCCGCGAGAGTGATTTCGCACTCCACCGTTGGGCAACCCCTCGAATCAAGCACCTCCCTTCCAATTATTTTTTTCATTTGCATATTTCGACCACTTCAATGCATGGGGTTGATCCATATTATAATTCCAATCCTCCATTCCCCAAGTTAAAATCATTCAAGAAAAGATGCTTGCGCCGATTTTTTGGCCCCCTTCAATCCAGCCCTCGAAATTTGTATATTCATTGATTAGCGCGTCCAGGAACGCCCCAAATGTGGATGGGTAGGCATATGCGAGCAATAGGAATGCGATGAAACCGGAGATTACGCCGTAATCAAACCAGCGCATCTCAAGCGGATCCTTTTCACGGAAGGGGTTTGAGCGTTTCACGCTTTCTTCCGCAATGCCCGTGATTTTCAAGAGGTGGGCAAATCTGCTATATCGCAGGAAGATGAGCGCAAATACGGTTGCGATCAGGATGTTGAATATTTTTACCGCCCCAACATACATGAAAACCGCCATTATTCCTCCGATGAAGAACACCAGGCGGTAAAAGCTTTTCATCCCTGCAATCATTGCCTTTTCGCTGGTAGTTACCATCTGCTTTGAAAGATGCCATATCTGGTTTGCCTCGTGGTCTGAAAAGCCTTCGGATAGCAGATAATACTTGCAGATGATGTAGTCCTTTCCCTGCATGCGCATTTCCTTTACGCTTTTTATGGCTTTGAGCGTTTTTTCGGAAAGGGAGTTTTTTTGCGGGACTTGCGGCGCCTCCTCCTTTGCGATAGGCGCCTTTTCAATAATCTGGGAAATTGTTGGAGCCATATATCCCATTAGATAGTTTTGCTTAATTTAAACATTCCTTTGGCACTCGAAATGACCTTGGGATTGATATTAAAAGCAATTCGCGCAAAAAAGGATTATGGAAAGCGATTTCTACGGGCAACCGCTCACGGATCTATATCGTTTTAAGAGCCCCCGCGAAAAGCTCCTCTCGCAACTTGTGATCAATTCGCATTTAAAGCCCCTGAAAAAGGAGATGTTTGGCCCAACACCCCCAAACATTTTTGTGGGAAGGGTTGGGTACCCTTCAGTTTACGTGGGCCCACTTGTTGGCGCGGATGAGGGCATTGATGCGGCGCTTTATGATAATCCAAGGGGCTGGTATGGCCTTCCAATTGAAGAAATTGTGAAATTCCGATCATCGCTAGTGCGCGGAAAAAAACTCGAGCATGTGAAAAAAAGCCGGGAGCTTCTTGATTTGCAGGATAGCGTGCTCTCGCAAAAAGCCGTGGACATGGAGGTGAATTTCAAAAAGCCCCCTTCCATGGGCGTGTATTTCCATTCCACTTTCCAGCCCATGGGCCCAACTGCCGAATATGTGAATTTGCGCCTGGTAGGCAATCCCCAAATCCCAAGGAAGGTCGATTCCGTTATTTCCGAGGGGCTAAAGGCGCGGGAGGGCTTTGAGGAATTGATGCGCCATAAATTCGATGTCTACTACCTCCAAAAGCTGCTCTCTGCAGGGCTGCTTGGCGAAACTCAAAAGAAAAAGCTTGTGCCGACAAGATGGAGCATTACTGCTGCGGATAAAATCGCAGCCGATATTTTCATCGAACAAGTGCGCACTCTCAAATCCGTAAATGAAATCCAGCTCTACACAAACACCTATCTGGCAAACCATTTCGAAATCCTTTTGCTTCCCGGCAACTGGGAATTCGAGCAGTTCGAGAATTGGGAGGGGGGCATTAGCTGCAACAAAACAAAGGAATGGTTTTTGGAACATGAATATGAGCCATTCGAGGGACGGAGTGATTATGCAAAAAGCGAGGGCGGGGGCTACTATGCCGGAAGGCTTTCGGTTGCGGAATATCTTGCATCATCCCTCAAAAGGCAGGCGCGCGCTGTTGTGATCCGCGAAATCCACAAGGAATACGATGTGCCTGTTGGGGTTTGGGAAATTAGGGAAAATGTAAGGCACGCCCTTGCCAAAGAGCCAGTGAAATGCGCATCCCTTGAGGAGGCAAAATCGCTCCTTTGCACTCGCCTTAGGAATCCGCCGGAACTGTACTTTCAAAAGAGCAGGATTTTGCCGCAAAGGAAGCTTGTTGATTTTTGAAGCTTTGAGGAAGGTTTATATTATATAAGGTTAATTAATATTAATTAAGGTGATATGCGTGGCAATTAAAACATTCAACATTGCGGAAAATGTCTACGAGCAGTTTTCTGCATTCTGCAAAGAAAGGGGCCTAAGCATGAGCAGGCAGGTGCAATTTTTCATGGAAAATTTCATTGAGAATGAACCCGAAGCAAGGGTTGATTATTTGGCAAAATTGGAAGAGATACGTAAGGGGAAATTCATTAAAGTTAGAAGTTTCGCCTCGCGCTACGGGCTGGATAAATGAAATATTCCCTTGTTATCGGTGATAAGGCCGATCGCATATTCAAAAAGATGGAGAAGAAGGACCGCCAAAGACTCAAGATGGTAAACAGAAAAGTAGACGAAATACTACAAAACCCAATCCATTACAAGCCCCTTCGCGGCGATCTACATGGCGCTAGACGAGTTCACATTGATAGGTCATTTGTATTGATATTTGAGGTTGACGAAAAAAATCAGATCGTAAAGCTGCTAGATTTCGACCATCATGATGATATCTATTAATGCATAGCGTTGGGTCAATTCTTCAAACCCCATTTCTGGCAATTTGTGCATCTTGCCGCAAAGGAAGCTTGTTGATTTTTAGTTGCGTTTCCAAAGAGGTGAAACCCTTAAAAATCTCTGTTGAGTGGTAATTGCGGGAATATTTCCATGAGAGGACTTTTTCTTTTGGGATTGCTAATTTTGCTTGCTATGCCTATTGCCAATGCCGCTGACAACGTTGGCCATGTCCTCGTAGTACAGCCCATCCAAAAGCAGATTTTTGAAGGCGAAGTGCTTGATCTTGGGCTAGTTGGGCCCGGCCAAAAAGTCGAGCTTGAAATTTCAAGGAGCTCGAATATTTACGATTTCCGGAATGTGGAGGAGGTTTGGGATAGGCTCAAGATCGACGACAATACGCTTCCGGATTTCTGGCGATCCGAATATTCACTTCGCTATGAGGCAAACCCCAAGGCGTTTGTTATTGTCGATTCCGATGCGCCCGATGGCGAGTATGAGTTTTCCCTGCATACCGAGCGCGACTACGGCGATGCCTCGAAAAATCCTGTAAGGTTCATGGCAAAAATACTGGTAAGGCGGGATGTTCTTGATTTGCAGGTTCTAAGCAAAAATGTCAATGGGGGCGTTGAACAGCCATCCGAATTCACCATAAAGCTTGTAAACATGGGCAGCGCAAACGATGCTTTTGAGCTGGAAGTTGTTTCCGGCCTGCCAAATGAATGGCGCTTCAAAAAGCAGGTCTTCATTCCACACAATTCCGAAAAAATCATTCCTTATGAGCTTGTGGCAAAAGAGCAGATTGATGAGCAGATAGTTTTCAAGGCAACTTCGCTTTCATCGACTTCAATAACCGATTCCGATTCTGGCTCATTATCGACTAGGAGCAGCCTTTTGCAGGATATGAAATCCGTGGGCAACGGCGTCCTGCTGTTCCCAAACATCGAGATGGCAGTCTATTACCTGATGGGATTTGTTGCGAGCAACTTTTTCTGAAATTATTTAACCGCTTTTAGCACATCTACTAGTTTAGCATCCGTCTTGAAGCTTGTCGGGGAATAGTGCGTTGGCGATGTGCGCATCCCTTTTTTTTCCAAAAGCGCCATGATTTTCGCTGTCTTCTTTGCCCTCACAGTTAGTTTTTTTGCAATCGTGTGTATGTCAAAGAACGAGGGTCCAAAATCGTTTTCGGAATTGAGCAATTCGAGCATTTTGGCAATTTCTTGCTTCTCCCCAAAATCAGCATTTCCGTTTCCCTTCCCCTCAAATCCCGATTTTCCGTTTTCTTTTTGCATTTTTCCGATCATTTCCCCATCCTGCATTTTGCCAATCCATAATTCCCCTGCAAAATCATAGCTTTCGCCGCAATTTGGGCATTTTTCCTTTGTGCGCTTTCCAGTTTCCCGGTTAAGGCATTTATGGCAGTGCATGATGAAGCCCAAATTGGGGATGATTTCATCCGCTTTTGCTGCGGATTTTTCGGCAAGCACAATGCACTTGATTGCATGCCCCTTGAAAAATGAAAGCATTGGGTGGCAGCCAAAATCCTGCATCATCAAATCACGGGCTGTCCTTCCAAGCAAAATTCTAAGTGCAACCTCATGCGCATACTCGCACCTTAAGGGTTTGGAATCGTAGTGCTTGATGCATGGCCGTTGGTTTGCGCCTGCAAGATTAGCCAGATCGGTTGCCGTAATTGATAGGATTGCCTTTTTCCTAAGTTTGCGGATGGCATTCTGGAGGAAAAATACCGGAGAGCCGAAAGGGTCGATTTCGATGAAATCAAAATAAGTTGCCGTTGTAAGGAGGAATTTGTTCAAATCCATTTCCGCAACATGTGCGTTTTTCAATTTGTTCAGTTTGATGTTTTTTTTCAATACCTTCAAGGCATCCGGGTTTGCATCAACGAAATGGACCGCTTTTACCTTGTTTTCCATTGCATACCGAATGCCCCTTGAGCCAAGGGAGCTAAGGCCGTCAAGGACGGTGAAATCCTCCTCAAATAGGTCCCTGCAGCTCCTCATTGCAAGCGATGAGATGCTCCGGTTGAACCTCATTGCCGGATTATAGAAGACCGGAAGGTGGAAGGCATCGTTGAAGGATTCCTTTGGGACCATAAGCTTTGCTTTGCCTTCGGTGATTTGGATTAGTTCCATTGCCTTCATGGTAGCTTTCTGCCTGCGAACCTTTAAATATCTTTTTAGTACTAAAATAGTATCAGAAAAGTTATGGAATTTGATTTGCATAACGCGGAAATAATCCTGACAAAGAGCGCTTCACGTGATGCGGTTGCGAGGCTTGGCGATGCGGACGGTACTCTCGCAAGGGCTTTGCTGAAATCAGGCAAACTCATCAAAAGGCCGGGCAAGGACGGTGAAATTGGAATCGTGAACCACAGGAAGGAGAGGAAAGTGAGGTTGGTTTTTACGGTACGCAGGGGCATTATCTATATTGTATCCGTCGATACGGGTGGAAAATATGAATAGGCTGTTGTATTGCACAATATGCAAAAAGGATAGGAAAATGGGGG
>JBBSVW010000032.1:0-23599 GCA_038046605.1 Microcaldota archaeon
ATTTTTTTTGGGAAATTGTTTCCAAACCTGTCCCACAATTCATCATGTGCGGATCTTCGGGATTCATCCATCATCAGTTCCTCAAAATGGTCCATTACGCGGTGCCCTATCAACTTAGGGTAAATTCTGTTGTAAATCGTTTCTGTTTTTTGATGTGTGATTTTCATACGATTATTTTCCCCTAACCAATTATTATTGGTTTAGAATCCCTTCAAAAGCTGGTAAAGCCCCCCTCCAATGAGCCCCCCGCAAATTGATGAGAGCAAATTCACCGTATCATTGTTTATCTGCCGCCAGCCCTTGTGGTAAACCGTTTTGGTTCCGCACTTGTGGATTTCGCGCTCGGTTTGTTTTTTGCACTTGGGGCACCAGTACATCACCTGGATCGTTGCACCTAGGAGGGAATCAACAAGCGCGCCGGCAACTCCGGCAAAAGCCGGGATTGCTATTAGGAAGATTGGCTCAATTGGGGGCGTTTTGAAATAACTTGTCCCAAGGTCTGCAAGGATATATGCCAAAACGCCAATAGCAAGGGCGCCCAGGAATGCGGCGGAAAGACCAAGCCATGAAACCGCTCCTGAAACCCCTTTTTCAACCTTCTTGAAATTGGTGATTAGGTAAGCTTTATCACTCAATACCCCAATTTCCGTGGAAAGGGTATCTGCGGTAACAGTCGCAACAACTCCAAGGAAGGCAAAATAGAGGGTATTTAGTGGATAATACCGGTTAGCAATCGCAATGAGTGCCGCAAGCGCGCCATTTGCGGCAACCTGCCAAAAATCCCTAACGCCGCCCTTGGCGAATTCCTTATTCACTTCGGTTTTTTCCTTCGCCCTATATTTCGTGAAGGCGCTTGCAGAAACAAAGAAAACCGCAAGGATGAAAAACCAGTTCCAGCCCCCGAAGGTGAATATTG
The DNA here is from genome assembly GCA_038046605.1 of Microcaldota archaeon. GTDB lineage: Archaea > Micrarchaeota > Micrarchaeia > Norongarragalinales > SBBD01 > JACRGC01. The sequence goes on from JBBSVW010000032.1 coordinate 917, forward strand.
TAAGCCCAACGAGAATGGCGGCAAGTATCCCACCTTCTGACAGAAGCCTGTGTTTTGCAGCAACGCTCCCAAGAACGAGCGTTGCGATGATCCCTACGAGGAAGGAAAATTCCATATTTTTGATTAACCTTAAATTGCCAAATCAAAGGAAAATAATCATTGGAAAAAAAGAAAAACCAGATGGATTGGAAATATTGCAATATAACCTTCAATCCCAATATTTCGGAAATAGCTATCAATCCTTTCATTTGCCGGCCGTTCTTATCTTTTCCCCAAACGCCGCTTTGAGGCTTCCATCATTCAGGTGGAGCGCCTGCTTTGCCAGTTCCATTCCGCCAAGGATTTCAGGCATCACAATCACATCCGCGCCGGCGCCGTGGAGCTTTCCAACAGACTGCTCCGAGAACGCACGGCTGGCAATCTTGATGCTTTTATTTGCCTCCCTTGCCGTCAACACGAGGAAAACATTGTTTGAATCATTGTTAAGGGCGGCAACAAGGAGTTTAGCCTTTTGTATTCCCGCCTTCCTTAGGGTTTCCTCCATGAGGGCATCCCCCTGGACATATGGCGCATTCCCATCCTTTAGGCTTCCAATTGCCTTATCCGCCAAATCCACCACGACGTATTCCTCCCCTGAATGCTTGAAAATTTCGCATGCGGTCCTGCCCAAATCGCCAAAGCCGCAAACTATTATGTGATTTTTCATCCCATCAATGCGCTTTTTCATCCTTTTCTCACCCAATTCCAAGTTCACAACATAGCCCGTAACAAATTCAACCAAAACCGCAAACACCAGCCAGCTTGAAAGCGCCAGGAACAGCGATGCGACCTTCGAGGGAAAGGAATAGCTCAAGGTGCACTTCCCAAGCGTAAGGGAGCAGACGGTTTCGTACAGCGCATCAAAAGGCTGGAATTTTTCGAAGAAAATAAATGAAAAAATCGCCAGGGCGCTGATAATTATAAGCAGCCCCAGCAGCAATTTCCGCGCCTCCCCCCGTATCCTTTCCTCCCTGGTTTCCACGTTCACGACCGGAAGGAATAAGCTGAAATCATTTATAATTACGACTACTCCGGAAGACTGGAAATTTGCAATGAAGGCGCATTCGCAGCATGCCTCCTCCTTCATAATTAAACCGTTTTTTTGCAAGCCAAGGGTTAAATATAAATCCTGCATCCAAGATGTTTTTGGGAAACTGTGCACCTATTTTTCAATTAATAATTCTTACTGCTTATGCACCCGAAATGACCCCTAGCTTTCTTTATAAGCCCCCGAATTCCATATTTTCGAGTCGCTGGAGGCTTTGAGGTGGTTAGATGTGGCTCAAGTTGGCGGCACTATTTGTGATATGGCGATTAGGATCCGATTGAATCCCTAGCCGCAGCTGGAATGGACTATAAGGCACTAGCGCCCTCCTTTCTTAGAGGAAGCAATAGCGATGATGAAAAAAGAACCTTCTGAAAAACGTGCGCTACGTTTTGATGAGCGAATGTTACGATCTGAGCTATTGCTTTTGCATTCCCTACTTAAAAAAGGTTTCCTTGAACTGCCCGGAGTGGGTTCGTTTTGAGGATGCAGCCTTAGTTCCATGCAATCGTACGCCCACCCGAAGGTAAATAAAAAGCTGACACCCAATGGGGGCTAAGCCCCCAACACCAAGGGGAATGACTTCCCCTATGCTCCAGAATCCCGATGATTCTGGGCATGCTAAGAACCCTAGGGGTTCTGACGCACCGGGTTGCCCTACCCCTTCAAGTGCGCCGCCTCCCCCCTATTTACTTGCGTGAATCCGAAGGTAAATAAAAAGCGCCGCATTAAGGATTCCATGATATTGATCACCGGAGCAACCGGAAGGATAGGCGGCGCGCTTGCAAAAAGGCTGATTTCCTCTAAAAAATACAAAGGAAAGGTCCGCATCCTTGTTAGGGATGTTTTGAAGGCAAAAACCCAATTTGGATCTACCGTTGAAATTTTCGAGGGGGATTTGGCTTCCGCGCACGATTTTATTGCTATTGCGCAGGCATGCAAGGGAGTTGATGCCATTATCCACTGCGCAGCTAGTGTTGATTATTCCCTCCCGGAAAGGGAGATGATGCAGCAGAATTATTTTGGGACAGCGCGGCTGATAAAATCAGCAAAACTACAAAAAAAATCCCCGAAATTCATATTCATATCATCGACATCGATTTACCGGGGGGTTGACGGGGAAATTTCAGAGGCAACTCCCCCAAAACCATTCAATGCCTATGGGAAAAGCAAGCTGGAGGCGGAAAATGCGCTGAAAAATTCGGGCTTAAATTACATAATACTGCGGCCATCTGTCGTCTATGGCGAGGGCTTCAAAACCGGATTTGCCCCCGTAATTAAAATGATCGCTAAGGGGAGGATGCCTATTATTGGGTTTGGGAAAAATCATATCCCCCATATCTATCTAAGTGATTTGGTTGATGCGATAATTCTTGCCCTTGAAAGCAAGCTTAAGCATGAGGATTTCATCATTTCTTCCGGTGAGAAAATAACCCAGCTCGAAGCTTATGGCATCATCGCAAAGGAACTTGGCGTTTCCCCCCCTAATCTGCATTTCCCAAAATCCATATCCTATTTTGCCGCCGGGCTTGGCCATTCGCTTTACCTCCTCCTGGGCAAAAAGCCCAAAATTTTCAGGGAATACGTACACACGGTGGCAGAAAACAAAGTAATTAATATTGGTAAGGCAACAAAACTGCTGCACTTCAGGCCAAAGGTGGGCTTTAAGGCTGGCATCAAGAAATTGATTGCCGGGATTAGGGGTGCATGAATGCAGTTTTGGCAGTGCAAAGCGCAACGTTAAAATCATTGTGATTAAAAATAATTTGTGGTAATTATGAAATTGCACGTAGTTTTGGAAAAGCAAGATGAAGGCGGATATACCGCCTATATTCCCGAATTACCCGGCTGCATCTCCCAGGGCGATACCCGGGATGGAGCACTTAGGAATATTAAGGAAGCCAGGGAGCTTTATTTGGAGGAAATTACGAAAGTGGAATTGAAACACCTGCTTTCGAATGTTCAAATCATTCCTGCTGTGATATAATGGGCAGGCTTCCCGTAATATCCGGGAGGGAGATATTGAACGTTGCCTTAAACCTAGGTTTCTCAATTATGAGGCAAAAGGGAAGCCATTTGATTTTAAGGAAGGAAAAAAGGATGCTCGTAATTCCGATGCATGCAAATAAACCAATTAAAAAGGGCACTTTGGTTCAAATCCTAAAAATGCTTGAAATTAGCCGTGAGGATTTTGACAAATATTTTTGAGTGATGCCAATGAAATACGAATGCGAAAATTGCAAATTGAATTTTGATTCGGAAGACCCCCAGAACTGCCCTAGATGCTCAAGCCGTAAAATCAGGCGCTCATTTGCCGACAAGAAGAAATTTGGGGAAAAAGGGGGTTTTGGCGCTGGTTCGTCCCATGGAAGCTCAAATTCGAGCCATGGATCGGCAACCCATTCTGCATCATCGCTAACTGGGCCATTCCCAACCGGTTCATCCACAGGTTCAAACCCGTCATCTTTATCCGGTCCAACAAAGCCCATGGGCGCATCCCCAACAGCCGGCAAGGTATTTTTCTCGCATCAATCAAATATCGGCAGGGACGGCAAGGAGGGCTGGCGCGATTTCCACAAAAGCGAAGTTAGGGTTTGCCAGGATTGCGGCGGCACGGAATTCGACTTCAACTGGAAGCGAAAGGAAAGGAGCTGCAAGAAGTGCGGCTCGATCTATCCGCTTGCAAGGAGGATGGGGTAAAACAGCAATACTCTTCCATAATTCCCTCGTAAATTTTGCCCCTAGGCGCGACCCTTAAACCCCCCATTTGAATATTTAGGGTTTCCTAACTGGTTAATAAACATTCACAAATGCAAAGGTAGCTGGGGTTTTAGTGGGGTTTAATCGTCTTTATTCTCTGATAGTATTAGTGCCGCTTCTTTTGGGCATAACTTATTTGGCATCAGTTGGCACAGGATTCAACCTGGGCGGCAACCCTAGCATCCAAGCCGATCTCCAATTTGCATCCCCATCCCCAATTGCAAATGATACGCCAATCGACCTTGTTCCACTTGTCAATGCGACCGCCTCGCCATCCCCCTTGCAAACCCCTTCCCCAACGGAGATAATTTTCCCGACCTATGAACCCTCCCCTTCGCCCTCAATCCTGCCCCAAGATATTTCCTCTCCAACGCCCGATCCATCAGTTTTTCCCGATGCGCCCCAGGTAAATAGCTGCGGAGATGTAATTACCACAAATCTTGTGATGACCAACGATCTTCTATTATGCACCGGCAATGGATTGGTTGTAAATGCAAACGCCATTCAAATCGATTGCAATGGTCACACAATATCCGCTACACCGCAGGGTGCAAGCAACACCAAATCCGGAATTCTTGCCTTTGGTAAAACCGAAATTACAATTAAGAATTGCAAAATATTGAATTTTTACATCGGTGTCAACTTTAGCTCAGTGAATTTCAGTTATGTCCTCTTAAGCAACTTAACTGGCAACTTTTTCGGAGTTAGGGCAATCAATTCAAGGAGCATAACCGTAAGCAACAATTCATTTTCCAATAATGGCAACATGGCTATCAATTTGGTCGATTCAAAAACCAATTTAATTTCCTCTAATACTGTGAAAAATGCACCTAGTTTTGGAACCTATGGAATTTATGTTCAATCATCAAATGGCAGCATAGTTAGAAATAATTCTGTTAGTGGGATGACCCTTGATGGAGTTGTCGTCATAGTTTCAAATTCAAATGTTATCGATTCGAATATCCTTTTTTCCAATTCGCAAAGCGGTTTGGCGTTCCAATTGGATGCAGCATTCAATAATGTCACTAATAATACCATTCGGCAAAACGGCCGGGGGATCATGATTTCCGAAGTATCGTCAAACAATTTAATAAGCTCCAATAATATTACAAATAATACAAATTATGGGATTGACTTCCTGACTTCTGCTCCAATCAGCAATAAGGTTTACAATAATTTTTTCAGCAATACTGTTAATGCAAAAGCAACTGGGCTTAATTTCTGGAACATCACAAAAACCGCCGGCACGAACATTATTGGCGGCCCGTTCCTTGCCGGCAATTACTGGAATAATTACAACGGAACTGACACTACTGGTGATGGTATTGGCGACAACAACCTCCCATATACATCTGGCGCTCAAATTACGGCTGGAGGGGATTATGCGCCCCTAGTGCTTCCGGCACCGTTTATGTGCGGGGATGTTAACAATAATGGAGTTGTAGATGTCCTTGATGTTTCCAGTTTTAGGAACTACGTTTATCATGGTTCATCTGTTCCAACAAACCTCCCTGCAGGCGATATCAATGCAGATGGAGTATACGATGCCTTTGATGTTGCATTACTTACTAGGCTGGCCTTTTATGGCGGCGTAACCTGCGGACCTAAAGGAACAGTAAATTCATCAGCAACAATAATACTGGACAATCCGATACAATTGATTGCCGGGAATTTCAGCTTCCCAATCCGTGCCGCTTTCAATAATCCTGCAGAAGTTTATCAGGTAAGGATTTCCTATAATTCGACCAAGTTAATATCGCTAAATACGACTGCGCTTGCCCCCGAACTCCTAAACCGCATCTCATCTCCCGGATTGGTTGTTTATGGTGATACCAATACTTCCGATCCGATTGACCTTTACTTTGGTTCAGCTAACCTTACAAATGCATTATTCAGGAATCTCACATCGAATTTGAATCCGTGCAATATCAGCATTATAGGCGCCGAGGTTGCTGATTACGATGGAAGAAAGTTCACGAATGTAAACATTGTCAACCCAACGCTATGCCAACCCCCAACCGGGAATTTGACGTGTGGAAGCTTGGTGAGTGCCAGTTCCACCTTGACAACCGACCTGCTCAACTGCCCGGGCAATGGCCTTGTAATCAATGGGAATAATGTCCAAATCGACTGCAATGGCCATACCATCTCCGCAGCAACCCCCAATACCGGCACCGGAATCCTCTCCTCCAGCAAAACCAATGTCACAATCAAGAATTGCAAAATATTGAGGTTCAACACAGGAATCGATTTCACCTCCACGAATGCCAGCTCAATGATAAATAACAATTTAACAAATGATTTCCGTGGCGTTTTGGTCTCGTCCTCCAAGAATGATACCGTGATTGGCAATTTCTTTGGGGATAACGGAAACATTGCTCTATACATTTTGTTATCTGCTACGGTTACCGCAAAATCAAATACGGTCATAAACGGAGTTGGCGGCGGAACTTACGGAATTTACTTGGCAGCGGCAAATGCGAGCATAATCCGAAATAATACTGTAAGCGGAATGGGCCTTGATGCCCTTTTGCTCATCAATTCGCATATGAATCTTGTGGAATACAACAAACTTATTTCCAACTTCCAAAGCGGCCTGTTCATTTTGCAATCCTCAACCTTGAACAATGCCACCAACAATTCCATCCTCCAGAACGGCGAGGGCATCATTTTCTACCAGCCCTCAACTAAAAACATAATCAAATCGAACAACATTTCTGACAACATTTATGCTGGCATCTATTTCCTGGATGCGAATGCAGCAAACAACACGATTTACGATAATTTCCTGTCAAACACCCTCAATGCCCACGCAAACGGATCCAATTTCTGGAACGTAACCAAACGGCCCGGTATTAACATCGTCAACGGCTCCTTCATTGCCGGAAATTACTGGAGCGATTACTTTGGCATCGACACAGACGGTGATTTCATCGGGGATACGAACCTGCCCCACACCTCGAGCGGAGAGATTTCCATTGGAGGGGATTTTGCGCCATTGATCAGTAATGCCACCCAACCGTTTGACTTTACCTGGCATGTAGTTGCTGCAACCGCAGCCGGCGGGCATGCCTCAGGCCCGGACTGTGATGAATATGGTACTGGCAGCATCAATGATACCGATTATGATAGGTTCATCGCAAACCTGACAAACAAATGTAATGCAGACATAGCTGGAATCAAAAGCATGTCCATAACATTTGGAGGAATCACATACTTTGGGAACCCAAAAAGCGACATATTCCTCACAAACAAAGCCGCCGAGATATATGCCTGGATTACTAGTGAACCCGAATTCGAGTTGCATGCAAGCAAGAAGGTTGCAGAAAGCATGAACCACCCATTTGATTACAATATTTCTGCGGATGGAACTCTAAGTCCACGACAATATTTTGATTATACTATTACCGCTGTTGGGGATGAGATTTACAATCATCAAACCACACAAAAGGTCGAATGCAATCTAGAAAAACCTGGGACTCTATTCAGGAAATGCGAAGAAGAAGCCTTTTGCGGAGGAGGACCTTCGAGCCCCTATGTTTTCATTAGCCCAGAAAAAAGGATTTACGATGACACAAGGGGTGACTGGAGCATTAATTCGCAGACCTTAACAAGCAGCGCCTTTGCCCTAAATATTAGGCATTGCAACCGGGGCGCATTCTTAAAAGGATTTGTAAATCTCATTTATGAAATCCCAGTTGAGGGCAACATAACTAGGGATTGGTCCAGGACTCAAACTGGAGGTCAGTTTTGGGTACAAAACGGAGAGGAAAATAAATATTTCGCGACTTATACCAAAGGATTTGGTTCGGGTCTTCCGCCAGATAATCCATTGGTTTCAATGACTTACCCAGAATCCATCCGCCTCAAGGAATACAAGCTAAAAGCGAGCAATTCCACCGTAAAACTTTCAATTAACTATACCGATAACAAAACCTACGCAATCACTTTCTACACCGAACCCTGGACCAGCAAGAAGAATAGCTCAACAACAATCAACAAAAGTGATGAGGTAAAAAATGTCACATCCCACAACGTCAAAGCGCCGAATAATGACACAAGGTATACTGTTGCTGTTTCTTCAATTTGCTATAATTGCCCTGGCCCAGCAGTCTACCGAGATATTAATGGCGATGGAGTAGTGGAATTTGGCCAGCCCATCGCCTGGATGGATGGCTTCAACGCAACTGATGGGGGTCCGGTTGGCTATTACATGTTTTCGGCAATTGATGCCATTCCTCCAATTGCCATAATTGACAATATTACAAATTCTACCTCGAGCCCGATCAATTTATCCATTTTTGGGGATGATGTTAATTTCACCGGGCATGGGGTACCAGAGTTGAATATTACGACCTGGTGGTGGAGATCCCATAAGGAAGGAAGGCTTGGATCGATTCCCTCATTTGTCATTAATTTCCTTACGCCAGCTAATCCCCATCTTATTTACTTTAGTGTTTATAGCAATGCCGGCTTATGGTCGCCGGAATCCCCGCTCTCAATTAGGCAATTGATTGTAAACAGGCCCCCGGTTGCCGTTATAAATTACATTAACGGGTTCAAGGATGAAACAGGCCAATTGGTTGCGATTATGGGTGAACCAGTTGAATTCAATGGATATGGGTTTGATATTGATGGTTATGTTGAGAATCAATCCTGGACTATTGCGGGTATTGAATATAAGAAGGGGATTGCCTCCCATACTTTTTCAAATGGCATCACTCCGCGAACCGAAAGGGTCACATTCAAGGTAAAGGACAACGTTGGAACCTGGTCAAAGGAGGTTTCACGGGAAATTCTCGTCATTAGGACTCCCGTTTTGCTCCTCCCTGATTATCTAAGGGGCAAAAAGGAGATGAGTGAATTAAAGAAATCCCTTGAAGCTAGTGGCCGAAGCGTTTACGTAGCTGATTTAGCCAAACCTGTCACGATTGATGTTGGATTTTCCTATCCCCTGAAATCCGATACATTCAAGGATTTGGCCCTTGCCTATAATATTTTCTACAGCTTCAGGGAGATATTTTTGGACCTGAAGGAAATGAGGGCATTGGTAGGCAGCAACGATCCGGATTTCATGAAATCCTACAAGAAATTCAGGGAGAGCATGAATCATGCCAAGGACGCCCTTGAATTGCTTGAATACAAGACAGATCAGCAGCCTCTCAAGGCCAAGATTGGAGAGCTAAATGAGGTACTGGACATAATTGACAAGAAAGTGGAGGCAGCTATTGCGGTTAAAAACGATGTCGTTGCGCTTAAGGATAAATTTGACGAAATATTCAACTTCATACAAGACCCCGACTTTTTTGATAATTTATGGAAAGGGCTTCTAGAAAAATTCGAATTCAAGATAAATGAGATGATCCCAGCTGAAATCAAGATTTCGCCACTTAAAATTAAACTGCCAATGCCCGAAAAGGCAAAAGTTCCAATCATTGGCCTTGTAAAAACCGGGGTAATCAAGATTCCGGGCGAACTCATCGTTTACAAGGATTCCTTCACCAAAAAAATCAAGCGCGGGGATAAGGAAATAAATGCAACACTAGGGTTTACGCTGAAAGTAAAAGACATTAAGCCCGAACTTGAAGATCTCAAAGACCTGAAACTAACCGGGAACCTTTACATTGCCGACATTACCGTAGGCATAGATCCGCCTGATTTGCCGTTCACCCTTTATCCGGATGAGATCAGGTTTGACCAGATCCCAATAGGCGGGAAGAATGGCATCATCCAAGGGACAATTGACCTCCGCGTTGTGCTTTCGGAAAATGCAGCTGAAGGATTGACAATAACCATCGAGGGGCAGACAATTTATGCAAAGAAATGATTTGAGACCAAAAATAGTCCTGTTATTGCTAGCCATGCTTATGCTCCTGAATATGGGGGTCGTTGATGCCTTTAAGGTGTGCTTTAGTTTTGACCCAGATTCGCCGGGTTCATCGTGCATCCATGAGTCTATCATTCAAGAAGCATTCTCTATCAATGATAAGCCCTTTCTTAAACCGGATATAATGGAAACTATCACAGACCAACAGTGGGAAGTTGATATAGACGACCATTTTTGGGATTCGGAATATCATTTTGATGCTTGCTCATTTAGTAAATCAGTAAAAACTATTAACAAACATTACGGACTTCTTCTGGATTATCTAAATCCCGACCTACAAAATCAGATACCTGGTATTCCAGATCCGGATAAAGCTGCTATCGAATTTGGAACACTCCTCCATCCTGCCGCTGACTTTTACGCTCATTCTAATTGGATTGAGCAAGGACAGGGAAAATTAACTCTTGTTGATAGACGTCTAAGCGAGTGGAAGGATTTATCGGGAACACTTTCCGACTATGCGATAGTAAACGGAGCTGTTTTAGTGGAGGATCTAAAGGAAGGTGACATCGTTCCGAAAAATTATAAATTAAATCCATCCTCAATTTCTGATCCATTACATGGAAAAACATTTACCGTTACTACCCCATCGGGTGATGTAAAAAAAGGCATAATTTCTGGTTCGGCCTATGGGTCAGATCTCTGTCCAAATAGTGTAGCAATAGGGCATTGGGATGTTGGTGACTCCTTAAAACCGGGATTGGGTTTGTATTCCGGTTCTGGTGCTCCATTTGATCAAGACATAGACGAGAACGGCTATGGAACAGGACTTAATAAAGATACGCCGGAAAGACCAGAACACTTTGCTGCAAGAGCGTGGGCAAAACTTCAAACTAAACATGAATTTTGTCGATTACTAAGCCTAGTACAGAGAGATTATGGCGAAGCTGGTTTAAATTATATTAAAGCTGCATGGATAGAGCCATCTACTGACCTAAGCACTGTATGTAAATGTCTTGTAATTGGCTCACAAGCAGGTAAAACTAATCAAATGTCTTCAGCTACTTCAGATGAGTCCTGCGGATCCCCAATTGCGGATGAACAAGAGGAATTGGAAGAATTCGAAAGCAATACGCGGGAAAACCAATTCACGAAATTCCCGGTTGTAAAGGTTGACATGAGCATAAGCAGTTCCGTCATTAATCTGCGGCTTTCAAACGCGCCGATTCAGGGATCAGCAAAAATTGTGGGAGAGGAAATTGACAAAATCAAAGCTGAAACAGGAGTTAAAAGGGTCGATCTGGTTGGATCGGGCATGGGCGCACTGGCAGCGCATTTCTACACGAATTATGGGTATAGGTTCGATGTGAGGAAGGAAGTCTTGATTGGAGCTTCCGTACATGGGAGCGATCTCATTAAATGGGGGCCTAAAGTTGCAAAGATTGCCATTAAAGCCCTTAGCTCAACAGTACCGGGCGGACAAATAATAAGCGCAATAGCAAATATTCTAATTGATTTAATCGTAGGAGAAGCAGGGCCTCAGATGGAGCCGCATTCCAGCTTCATAAAAAACCTCAACCTGAATGACAAGAACCCTTCACCCCTATACGCATTGTATGATGATTATCCCGGAGAGCTTGATTTCATCAACAAAAATGTAAAATACCTCTCTATATATGGTGTTGGGCCAGCAATTGGCGATTTTTCCTTGCCTATGACCTTAACAACTTTCCATTTGATCATTCCAGGTCTTAATGAACTTGTTAGTGTACCCCTGATCTGGTTTGGGGACCTATTCACTAATACTGTTAGTGCTGATATTGATATTGATCCTAGTATTATGCCTCCTATTGTACAGATGGCAAAAGTTACCGGTTTAGATAGCCTCCACTGGTGGCTTGCAAAGAACGATGATACAGTTAAGTGTGTGAACAGGTTCCTTGATGGTTTGCCTTGTCCTCCATTTAATGCGCTTTCCGGGCAGAGCCTTGATGGGTTTATGCAGTCGTTTGCGCAAGTGCAAACAGAGCTAGATGATATGCTAAACGGGTCCTCCTATCAAATCGTTGGGCCATTTGATGGTACGGTAAATCCGGGCAATGTCACCAACCATACCTTCTATTTGGATCCACTTTCGCGTGAAACATCAATCAGGCTCGAATATAACCCTGTAGATGCATTCTGGAATTACACGATTGATGATTACCAGGAATGCTCAAATAATGTCAGCTTAAACCTGACCATGCCAAACCATACAATAATCGGTTCTTCCCAGGCAGATGGAATTAATATTAGGTATCAAGAGACCAACGGCACGATTACCTATTTCTTAAATAATTCTGTAATTCAGACTCAGACCGGCAATTGGACCCTTATTGTCAAGGGAGAAAAAGGATTTGCACATGGATATGCAAATTGTTCATTAGTTGATTATACCGCAGTCATTACTTTCAAAACGTACCTAAGGGTAGGGACAAAGAGCTATAATGAATCCTTTGAACCTGGTGATCAGGTTCCAATCATTGCAGTTGTCCAGTATAATGGGTCAGCCCGCCCAGGAGTCGACGTCAATGCGTATATAACCCAATTCTCAAACTATTCTGTCAATGGCTCTTCTGCGTTTGATACAATAAAACTTTTTGATGATGGGCTCTTAGCACATGATGATGATATAGCTGGCGATGGCATATATTCCAATAAATACCCGAATACAATAATTCCGGACACTTATCAGGTCAATGTCGTCGCATCCGTCGATCTTAACCTGCTTGGCCTTGGGAACGAAATCGTAAACCGGTCTGTGCAAACCACATTCGTTGTGGAAGCGCTTCCTGAATTGACCGTTTATGATTCCGAAATAATATTTTCGCAAGGCGCATTCGATGAGAAGGTGTTTATCATTGATGCCACCATACATAATCTAGGCAACGCACCGGCTAACGATACAGAAATTGAATTCAGGGCGGGAAATGATACTATTGGTTTTGATATAGTGAACGTTTCGCCACATGGTGAAGATTTTGCCTCTGTCCAATGGAATTCAACATATGGCAACCATAACATCACTGTAATTATTTCACCCTTCAATTCGTTCATGGAAAAGTCATACCTGAATAACTCTGCATCTAAACTATTGTTTGTGGACGATTTTAATGCTCCAGTTGCTGATGCAGGGCCAAATCAAGTTGCAAGGGTAGGGGAGCCGGTATTTTTCGATGGAAGCCCCTCATTTGATGACAATGGCATAGCCAGTTACGAGTGGGATCCTGATATTGACAATGCAACTGATGGCATTATTTATGGCGTTTACAACTCCACTCGTGGTTATTATACCTTGGGACTTCACAATGGCAGCCTTACAGTAAGGGATGAAAAGGGCAATTCAAACACCGATTACTTCAATGTAACTGTCGTTGAAGAATTCGATACGGAAGCGCCAATTGTATTTGCAGGCCTATCCCAGGTTGTTTCTGTTAGGGAACCCGTTCAATTTGATGGCAGGTCCTCCCAGGACAACTACGGCATTGCAAGCCATGAGTGGGATATAAACATTGCTAAGGATTCTGATTTAGACAACTTAACAGATAATGATGTTGATTTGGTGACAAGGTACCCCTATTTGGCATCGGGCTATTACGCTCCAGGAAAGTATATTGTAAAATTGACAGTCAATGATGTTGCCGGGAATGGGCCTGAATCCTATTATACTAAAGTAATAGTAAAGGAATACAAGCAGTACATATGCCTGGGAGATATGGATTGCGATACGATCCCTGATCAGGTCGATAATTGCCCAATTACATCCAATTCCGATCAAGCAGATTTTGACAAGGACGGGAAGGGCGATGCTTGCTATTGCACCAAAATAGTGTCTGGTGGTGGGGACCTGGAGGGTGAACTTGCCACAGCTAAATCAGGGGATGTCATCTGCCTATCCTCGTTTAGGGTTGGCAACGTAACTTTGCCGCGGGGAGACATAACTTTGGACTGTCTTGGCTATTCAATCACAGGCGACACTACGGATACGGGCATCACTCTTGGCCCGGCAATTACAAACACCACTATTCAGAACTGCGTTGTTGATGAGCATTTCACAGGTATAAAGGCCCAGGGAGCCAATAACAAATTACTAAGGAATAAAGTACAGATAAACAACGGAACAGGCATTCAAATAATAAGCGGATCTGGCGGACGATTAGTGGACAATAAGGTTTGTGATAATGGCATAAATTCTGGCGGCAATTATGACATCACAAGCACCGGCGGCTATACCGGGGATTACAATACTTGCGATCAAACTTCAAGCTGGAATGACCAACTCACAACTGGATGCAGATTTACTTGCAACGCATGCACCGTTCCCACAAATAACATGAATATAGTTACAAATACGGTCCTTTGCCCGGGAACGTATGAACTTCCAAATGGAATAAACGTTGTAGCATCTAACGTATATGTAAAGTGCGATGAAACAGTGCTTGTTGGGAGCATGTCAACGACCGGCATTGATGTAATTGGCCGAACAAACGTCAAGGTGATGGGTTGTGAGGTCAGAAACTATACAATTGGATTAAACTTCCAATATTCTGCATCATGTGAGGCATTCGACAACAAGCTATTGGAGAACACTGATGGGATATATTTGGAAGCATTGGCACCTGCCTTAACGCAAACATCCTCGGTAATCACAAACAACATGATACTAGACAATACAATTAACGACAACCTAAGGTATGGTATTTTCGTTTACAACACTGCAAACAATGAAATTTCTGGCAATATCATGCTGAATAACCGGAATGTAAGTGCGTTCTTAAGTTCAGCTACGGCAACGGCAGTATCTAACAACCTCATGGCGAGTGGCATCCTACTTTACAGCAGTTCAAGCAGCAATGTTTCCAATAACGACATAAGCTTCCCGAATGGCGCGTATGTGGTGAATATCAGTGGTGGTTCTGGCAACATGTTTACTTCAAACGAGGTGCATGACAGCTTCCTTTATGGATTTGCAATAAGCTCAAGCTCTAACATCTTCACCAACAACAACGTTCATGACTTGCCTATAGCCTTCTCCTTCGTTGGTGGCAGTTCCAACCAAGTAATCGGCGGGAAGATTGAAAATATAAATGTCGGCTTAAGGATATCCAATTCAAATAACAACAGGATCCACAGGGTTGCTGTTGATGATCCTATACTAAATGGAATCGATCTACGGGGTTCTTCAAATAACCTTGTTAATGGAAGCATTTTAGGCGTAATCACTCTAAACAAATCCAACTTCAACAATATCACCAAAAACACTGGAAGCATTGAAATGTTCGCATCAAATTCGAATAACGTCAGTGGAAACAACGCAAGCGCAGGTACAGCCGGGATTGTTTTTGATTCAAGCAACCTGAACTTAATTGTCGGGAATACGTTTGATGCAAATGATGCGGGAATAGTGGGGATAAACTCCTCCAGCAACCTGATTAGGGATAATTACATCCGGAAAAGCATTCAGGGAATCTTCCTGAATTTGTCGAACAACAACACCATCTTCAACAATTATTTCAATTCCACAATAAATGCAAACGACACCGGAACTAACTCCTGGAACCGAACCAAGCTTTTAGGTTTAAACATTATCGGCGGCCCATATTTCGGCGGCAATTTCTGGGGAGACTATAATGGCAGCGACACAGACGGGGATGGTTTAGGTAACACACTCCTACCTTACACATCAAAAGGAGGAATCCTTAATGGCGGTGATCGCCTTCCTTTGTTGAAACTATACAGGTGCGGCGACCTCAACAATGACGGCGTCCACAATGTGCTGGACGTGGTGCTGATCATTAATGTTGCGTTCCGTGGCGCGCCTGCGCCCGAACCGTCCTGGATAGCGGATTTGAACGGGGATGCAGTCACCAATGTGCTGGATGTTGTGCTCATGATAAATACGGCCTTCAGGGGAGCGCCGGAGCCGACATGCGGAGGCGCTCCAATTCCAAATTCCGCTGCATCTGCAACAACGTGGCTATCCTCCCCAGTAAAGAATGCGGATGGAACTTACACTTACTCAGTTTATGCCAATGCGCCAATTGCATACGCTGGGGCGCAATATTCACTTGCACTGGATTCAAAGACAACAATAGTGTCAGCAACCATTGCAGGGGCAAATTCGGGTTTGACCCTCTACACCAAATCAATAGGTACTGAGTACAAGCTGGGGGTGGTTGATTCAAGTGGGCAATCAAGCATCCCTGCCGGAAGCATCCAACTGATGACTGTTAAGGTGAGTTCACTAAGCGCTCCAACAAGCGCCTCCCTTAAAATTAGCCTTGTTACCCTATCGGATGTGGATGGGAAGAAGATCAGTGCTACGATTCTGAAAACAGCACCAAAAACCGGAAGCTCAACAGCTTCATCCTAAACTGCCATAAATCCTAATCCTTATATTTGCCTAATGAATCCCCTTACTTATGGCAAGGAAAGGGATTGAAGCGTTGCGCAGAGGTATAGTTGATAGTGCCAGGGAAGGGTTGCATCACGAAGCGGAGCACAAAACATCCCATCCGGCAATCCAAAATCCAAGCCATCCGCCGGAAAAAATCAGGACCCTCGAAACCGCCTACCGGGAATTGCCGGAAAAAAACGTTTTCCATCCCTACAAGAAAACCGGTTTCCTGGGGAGGCTTTCAAGGAAAATTGAGCGTCACGGCTACCCTCCGCTTCCGATCATTGCGCTTGTTGGAATCATCGTTTTTGCGGCAATTCTTCCCCTCATCTCCTCTGCAATATTTTTCACCGAGCCTAGGGAAATTGATGTGTATGTTGCAATCTACTCGCAAAAGGGGGAAATATTGCGCGATGTTTCGGTTATCCTTGCCTCCCCGGATTATTCCAAAATAGAAAGGAGCGCAGTCACGCAAAAAGACGGCCTTGCCTATTTTAAACTGCTTCCGGTGAATGCCAAATACGCGGTTTATGCCGAAAAGAGGAATGGTGAGCGCATCAATCTGGAGGAACGCGAGCTAAAGGTGCCCTTCCCAAGGGGGAGGAGTGAAATTATAATTGAAATCAGGGCGGTTGGATGATTTTTGCCGGTGAATACTTGTAAATTTATTTAACCAATTTTTTTATTGATATTGCCAATCCCAATCCATCGCATCTAGCTCTATAAGGCATTATTTATATATGTGCTGATTCTAGTTTATCTACTATGGGAATAGCAGAAAGCCTCCAGGAGAAGTGGGAATCCGTCCTGCAATGGTCCGACGAGAATAACCTTCCATTGCGGGGCATTTCGGATGGCTTGGAGGAAAAGGGGATTCCGGCGCTTCCGTTCTTCATCTTGCTTGTCCTTTTGCTTGTTGGAGGAATACTCTATTTCACGGTTTTCAAATCGGCAGGGGGTGATATTACCCTCTTTCCGGCAACCAAGGCAAATGTGCTTGTCACACTTCGGGATGCAATTGGCCAGCCAGTTGCAAATGCCCAAATCACAATTGCCTCAACAAATGGCGATCAAACCAATCTCAAGGAAACAACGGATTCGGGCGGCGAAGCGCTCTTTAGGGATTTAAAGATCGGTTCAACATTCGAAGTTTCCGTTTCGGATTCACAAGGGAATGCGTTGCAGCTTGAGGATGCCACCTTTAGCGTGCTAAAGGGCACAAAGGAAATAGAACTTGCCCTATCTGCCCCAACTGTAACCGATACCGTTTCAGTTTCTGTCGAGGTAACGGGCCCAACCGACCCTGCAACAGTTCGCGTTGCAATTGCCGGCTCCGATGGCTTTCCAATTGGCAGTGCCCAAACAGGAAGCCTAACTGCCAGGTTTTCCGCGCTTGCGCCAAATTCCGAATATGTGGTGCAGGCATCCGCGGAAGGGTTCATCACGGGGCAAACTAAGGTAAAGGTGGAGGATAGGGATATTCCAATTGCCATTGCCCTCAAATCAAAGGAGAGGGAAACAATTGGCACAATAAAGGTCTTGGTATTGGATGCGGAAACGCAAAAGCCCCTCAAGGATGCGAATGTTGATATTACCGAATCGGAAACCGGATCCCCCGTCTACAGCAAATGGAAAACTGGGGAGAATGGCTACACTAAAGTCGACGATGCGACAATTGGGAAATTGGTCAAGGTTGTTGCATCCCTAAAGGGCTACACTCCGGCGGAAACCGAAATTGCAATCATCGATGAAACAAAGGTCACACTCGAGCTTTCTAAAATCCCCGAGGCGGAATTGAAATCCATCAAGGTGATTGTGAAGGATGCCGCTGGCGGCCAATTGCCAAACCCCATAATCAAATTGTTCAATTCAAAGAACACCAAAATTGCGGAGAGCAACCCTTCTGATGGCATCGGGCTTTTCAATTCCGTTTCCGCCGAGGAATACTATGTAACCATTTTCAAGCCCGGTTATGTGCCATCCTTTGTCAAGAGCGCAACACGCGGAAATACTTATGAAGTCAAGCTTGAGGAGGCAACTACTGCCAATACCGCAAAGCTCAAGGTCCAGGTGGAAACCCAAAATGAGGAAGCCGTCCCCCAGGCCTCCGTTGCATTGTTCAACGAGGATGGCCTGCCGCTTGGAACTGTAGATAGGATAAGCGGCAATGACGGAATTGCATCCTACGAGGAGCTTCCTTTAATAAAAATTTATGCAAAGGCGGCATTTGGCGGGAGAAATGGCGAATCGGGCCTAATTGAGCTAACAAGTGAAGGTACGGGGGAAGAGCCCGGAATAAATCTGCTAAAAGTCATTCTTAAGCCCGCAAAAGGCCGCGGCCTTGTTGCCGTTAAGGATCATTTCAGCGGCAAGAGCATTGAAAACGCAAAAGTTGAATTCGCCAAATCAGATGTGGATTTCAAACCAGTAGGGAGCTGCACCACGAAAACCGGGAAATGCTCCGTTAGTTTGCAGGAGGGATTCTACATTGCGCAAATTACTGCAAGTGGTTATGATGCCCTTCTGACAAGCGAATTTGAAATAAAGCCCAATATTGACAACAAGAACTCTTTCGAGCTGATTTCCTCCCAAATAGCGGACAAGACCAAAATAATATTCAATGGGATGTTCAACCTCAAGGGCGAGAGCGTAAGTTCCCTATCGCCCTCCTCAACTTATAATGCAAAATTCACAATCACAAGGCCCCGGGTGAAAATCACAAAAGCGGAAGTGCAGGTGCGCATCGGAAATCCCGGATCGCTGGATACCGAGGTTGCGCAAATCACCGGCTATGATGCAGCTGGCGGCTATGTCACCAAGGGCGCAACTTCGGAGAGGCCCGAATCGCCGATCCTTTCAAGCGAGGCGCCTTCCCCCTCTGCATTGCCATCCCCTTCGCCCTCCCCCAATCCCAGCACTTCACTAACTTTGGCTGGGAAATCGAATATCGTTTCCTTTGCTTCCTCCAGATCCGCCGCCCCATCCTCGCCATCCATCCTTAATTTTGCGGATGGCTCCTCTGCTTCTACGGGCTCGCTCAATTTTGCAAACGAACCAGCGGGCGAGGCTTACAAATATGTCAATTTCGAGCTTTCCCCATTCGAAGGGAGCAAGGAAATTTCAGTTCAAATCCAGACAAGAAGCGTGGCAAGCGGCAAAGTGGATTTGCAGTATAGGTCGGTCTTTTACACTCAAAATGAGGTGCTCCGTGACCCAGCCGATGAGTCTGCGGATAGGCTGGCATTCCTTGCGAACATGAATTCCAAGGTGTTTGCAATTGAATATGAGGGCAAGTGCGAAAACGGAATTTGCTCTCAGGTCCATTTTGAGGGGAATTCCGGAAGCTCCGAAAACAACTTCGAGGCGCAGATAAATGAGAATTTCAAATTAAAGTTCAAGCTGGTTGCGCCCAAGGGCACAACAGTGGAATTCTCCGCCCCCCTTAACGATCAAACAATTGCCCTAACTGGGGGAAGCTCCGGGGAAGCCAAGGCGACCATAAAAACAACCGAGGATACGCAGATTTCATCAATCACAACCCCCGAAGAGAATGCTGAAGGCGAATTCGATATCCAGGGAAGAAGGCTTGCAAATAATGTCGATTTCCAATTCAAGGTGGTTAGTGGCGAGAATCTAATTGAGCGTACCCTATCCGTCCGCATTGTTGGCCAAAAACCCGACCTTAGGGTAACATATACCGTTGTTTCTGATAAAAGCGGCGGCAAGGTTCTCAAGGCACTTAAGGATAACAAACTCATATTCACAGTAACCGATTCGCAGGATATTCCCCTGAAGAATGCATATGTGACATTGGGGTCTGGCGTGGACGCCCTTGGGGGCCTTATTTTGGAAGCTTCCCCGCAGGAAGCCAAGGATGGCTCGCTTACATATGTTTTCGAGGGAGTCAGCCCACCTGGCGTAGGGAGCGCGGCATACAAAGTTACTGCGGAAGGCTTCAAGGAAAAGAAGGGCACCATTCCTGTGCTGGCAACAACACTTGTGAGCGTTGATGCCAAGGCGCTTTCGCTTTCGCTAGATTCGCAGGAAGGAAGGTCCGCCCCTTTTTCCGTGCAAAACCTCCTTTCAAATGAGGTTCGGTTGAGCTATGCCCTTCTCTTCCTTGGGAAGGAGGCGCAGTACACGGATATATCCCTCGAATCAACAAGCGCAAAATTGAAATCCGCCGATTTGAGCTCCAACAATCTAAAAGCAATCCTTTCCGATGCCCTCCTCAAAATTGCAAGCAAGCCAGAAACGCTAAGCGAAAAAATAACCGGAAGGGTTCGCATTGTTGCAAAATTGGGGAGCACGGTTCAGGAGGAAAGCCTTCCCTTTGTTGTGGATTCGCGCTTTGAGCAGCTTGATTTCAACAAGCTTTGGACCATTTCCGAGAACTCGGCAAATTTCGCCCTCCAGCCGCCCAAACTCGCATCCGGCGAGCAGGTCATCACCATCACAAATGATGCGCCTTACCCTATTTTGATCAATCACCAATCGAAAACAAAGGGCATTGCAATTACGCCGCTAACCATTGTAATACAGCCATCCGAAACCGGCGAATTTACAATCAAGGCATCCGCGAGCAATATAGATGAATGCAGGTTTGAAGAATCGCTCGACAAGGGCAAATTGGAATTCATCGCGTCTTCGAATGGCATCATTTCAAGGCGGAGCCTGGCAAGCGAGGTGTCCGTATCCTCCTCTGAAAACTGCCGCCTTAAGGATGGCGCAAGGCTCCAATTCCCATCATCCTTAACCCTTTCCCTTCCGGTTGATACAAAAACCAAATACAACAACGACGGGAGCCTATTCATCCAGATCCCATCAGGCGAAAAATTCGTTTTTGATTCCGGGGCCCAGATAGCAAACAATCCAAATGAATATGTTTCGAGCATTGGTTCGCCCGCATTTGCGGCGCCAAGCAAGTCATCTGGCAACTATATTGTAATTCCGGCGGGCGTTTTCATCGAGGTTCCCCCCGCATACGTGAAGCAAAATGCGCCAATCCAAAAGGTCGCCTATTCCGGATACGATGCCTCCACGCTTCCCGCATCACAGCGGGCGCTTGCCACATCCTCCTGGCAGGTTTCATTCCCATTCCCTTCCTTCATTGATTTTGACCCGCAAACCGAATTCTCGCAGGATGGGAATTACCGCATAGCAAGCTTTGAGGATTTTGACATGTATTTTGACATCAGCGCTCCGCTTGTCAAGGGAAAAAGCCAGCAGGAGAGGCGCGCAAACCTTAAGGCAAATTCCCCAATTTCAATCCAGCTAACGCCCTTTGTGAATTCGCAGCAATCCGAGGAGGCCTATTTCCCGGTTGAGGCGACCTTTGTGATCCAGGATAGGGTGCGCCTTAGGAAGGATGATTTCACCGGAAGCAAGGCGCTTCAGCTTTCAAACGACATGGTGATTTCCCTTCCTGCCGATGCGACCTTCTCATCGGATCCGGCGGCATCCGGAGGCAGCGGAGCGGTATTTTCCGAACTTCGCAAAGTTACAATCCCGCAGGGAAGCATTGTTAGGATACCTCCGCCCTATGTGAACCGGGGATTGCAAGGAGAATTGATGCTAAAATTGCCCTTCAAGGTGCAATTCAAGGTTCCCAAAACCACCGGCGTTTCACTTACCCTAGATCAGGCAGGAATTGGCGCAAAAGCGATCACAACTGAAATTTACGAGGTGGTTTTTGCGCCTGGCACCACCCGTGTGGGCCTTGAATTCGCCGATGGCGCAAGGACAATTGAAGCCGCTGCAAATTCGCCAATCACAATACGCCCAACTGATTTTGGCGTTGTTGGCCCCAAGCGCAAATTGCCAATTGCAATCACGCTGAATCTGCCTTCTTCCTCAACTGTCAAGCAAAAGGGCGGCGCAACCCAAATCGAATTCGACAATGGCAACAGAATGCTTCTTGAGGGAATTGGGGTCAAGGAGGGCGCCTTCGAGGCAAAGATCATTGAAATCCCCGCCAATACCGAAATTACCTTCTCTGGGAACAACCCAAATCCTGGAAACCGGATGATCCAGGTGCAGCAATCAAGTTTTGGGGAGGAGCGCTTCATTTTGCGCATTCCAACGCAAGTGACCTTCCACTTCCCAATTGCAAATGCAATTGTAAAGCCCCCAAACATCATACGCAACGAGCTTGAGGGGTATGAGATAGATTTCCCACTTGACCGCATCGCATTCCAGAAGGGCGACAACACCAATGATGTTGCGCTCTCACCCCTTCAATCATATTCGGGTGTCATTTTCAGCGGCGCAGATAAGACGCTTCCAGGCAGGGACTTTGAATTCAGGTTCAATTTCCCAATGGCCTTTGAAATCCCGGAAAATGTGTTCCTCGCGCCAAGGCTTGAGCCATACAACCAAAAGTACTCCGAAATATTCCAATCATTCCGGTTCACCGATGCAACAGATCTCAAATTTGGCGATCCGGATGTGAATGATGAATTCAGGATACGTGCAACGCGCCTCCTTTCCAATGAATACGATTCCTCCTCCGCTGATTTCCTATCCGACCCCAAGACATTCATAATACCTCCAAATGCCCTGATTGTACCACGCATA
>JBBSVW010000033.1:0-1926 GCA_038046605.1 Microcaldota archaeon
TCCTCCAATTTGTATGGGTTTGTCCTTGATGAACCAATGAATGTCCCGCCCTCATCGAAGATGTTTTCAACCTCGGCTTCCGAAAGCTCCTTGCTTTTGCCCCCCTTTAGCAATCCCTTCCATCCGTGAAAAATCGCAACGGTCTCCCAGCCATTTTCCCTTGCGCGGTAGAATACGCTTCGGATTGCCGCATTAAGCCCCGGGCAATCGCCTCCGCCGGTAAGAACTCCAATTCTCATATTGCTCACCTATAAATTTGTGTGTTTTTTATTTCGTACCATTGCGCAAATCCAATATTTTTATTATTTCGTGCATATCATTTCCACTTATGTGATGATTGGCAGCTTTTATGGCGGATTCAGTTGCATTTCCTATTGCAATGCTTATTCCTGCGCGGGAAAACATGCCCACATCTGAATGCGCATCCCCGACTGCAAGGATATTGCCTGATTTTACCTGCAGCTTCCTTTGCAATTTCCTAAGTATTTCGCCTTTATTGTTCTTAACCCTAACCGATACTTTTCCGGAAACCCTATTCTTTCCTCGATTAATCCCGAGCCGGTTTAGATAAACATGGTCGAAAAGTGCGAATTCGGGATTTTGCCTTGCCAAGTGCCTGAACGGGACATCAAATGAGCCGGATACAAGGGCCAAAGTATATCCCCTAGATTTCAGTTCCTTTAGCATTTCCCCAACCCCTTTCCTAACTGACAAATTCCTCCCAACTTTAGCTACCTCCCCCAAGCTCATTTTTTTTAGGAGTGCTGCGCGTTGGGAAAGATTTCGCCTGGTCATACCCTTCCTCCCGCTCTCGCGGTTTATTTCCCTCATCCTCCCAGGATTTCCGTGCGCTTTAGCAAGGGCCTCCATTGATTCTCCTTCCAAAAGTGTAGAATCAAGGTCAAATACTGCAAGCTTGCGTTCATTTGCCATGATGCCCTCCTAAATATCGTGTTCTATTTTATTATTTGGATATAAAATCATTTCTTCCTCGCATTGAACCACAGGTCAACAAACATCTTGTAAACATCCGCAATTTCCGCTATTGCCTGCTCCTTTGTTATCTGCTTGTTGTAATATTTCACAAGCGAATCCCAAAAGACGGTCCTTCCAATTGCAAAACCAATTACTCCGGGGATATTTGCGCCTGCAATCAGCCACTTCTTAACTTTTTCCGCATTCTCCCCCCTTCCAAGGACAATGACTCCTGCCTTGGTGCCATTTGCATGGCACGCGGAAACGACCATTTTGACATCCTCCGGATCTTCCATCCCCTCCAGTTTCCAGATGTCTGGCGCAACTCCGGCAGCCTGGATTTCATGGATTGCCCTAACCATAAGTTTGGGCCTCAAATTCAAATCATATTTGCTTTTCTCCCCTCCGAATTTTTCCAATTGCGCCTTTGTTGCCGGCACAAGCAGCTCAAAGAGGTATTTCCTATTATGGGAATGAATGTAATCCCCAAGCTGCCTTAGCCTAGTCAATTGCCGCTTGTTCATTTCCCCATCCCCATCCACATTGTACCTAACAAGCGCTTTTCCAATTGGTGCATCGAATGTTTCCAGGTGCTGCCCAAATTCGGAACCATACTCAAAATCAAATTCCTCCTGGCCGCTTTTTTCGATTGTGGTTGCAAAAAGGACGCCATTTTTCTTTGCATCCAAAATAACCGCCGTCCCATATTGCTCGTCAACCAGGATTCCCGCCCATTCCTTCTTTACGCCCATTGTGAGCGATTTTTTGTACGCCTCATATATGATCATCTTGAATTCTGAAATTTTAGCGATTTCCTCCTGCGTAAGTGCCCTTCCCTTCGCATTGAACATCTTGTCCCCGAAGGTCCCCCGATGATCGAAGGGTAAAATAAGAAGATCCTTTGTGTATCCGATTTCCATAAAAGAGCACCCCCAATTGAGTTATCCGTAG
>JBBSVW010000034.1:0-4595 GCA_038046605.1 Microcaldota archaeon
TTTGCCATGCGCACTTTAGCCTTCTCGTAATTCAATCGGTAAACCGCAACTTTTTTTGCGGAAAAGTTGATGGAAATGTCGAGCATCAGGAGCATGATGAGTATGACCCCCTTAAGGATGAGGTAGGGAAGGAATACCAGGAGGATTGTTCCAAATGCCTCGCGTTTTGTCACCCCATCGCCAGTCAGGGAAGGAACGAGCACTGCCGCCGAAACAATGCCCGCTATGAAAAGCACAATGGTGAAGGGCCTTTGGTTAAGCAGCCGAATTGCCCTTGTGGATCCCTTGACGAATTTTCCGATCATATCCAGTTGCGCCCCATTTCATGAATGTTTGTCCAATCCTGCATATTTGCCAACGAATTATATTGCCGATCATATGCCCTTTTTGGCTTATTCCCGCGTTTCTCCCGCTTTATCTTGGATTTATTCCTCCAAAGCCTCCTGCTTGTTTAGGAACTCCAGCGAATTGATTATTATTTTTGCGAGCACCTTTGCCTCGTTTGATTCCTCCGTAAATATCCTAACCCCGACCCTTTCCTTGTTTTCCACCTGCTTCATTAAATTCAATACTTTCAGGGATTTGATGGCGCGGAAAACCCTTATTACCGCAAAGGGCCTATCCGTTGCAACATATATGAGGGGGAATCTCAAATGCAAAACCCTCCTGACCCAGGTGAGCACGTCCTTTTCAAGCCCAAGGGCAATTGCATCCAGTGATTGGTACTTGACTTTCCGCTCGACCAATACCTTGGTGATCCTTGCCCTGACTTTTTCTATATCCACATCGAATTCCTTGTCATAATCGGTTGAGGAAATCAGGATGAAATCAAACAGGGCGAGCAGGAAGTACAAAAGCGCCTTGTAGAGAAGGAAGGGGAGCAGCACAACTACCATTATCAAAAGAAGCTGGTTTTTCACATCGGGCGAGACCAAATAGTCCCTGAAAATATAAACTGAAATCGGCGAACCCAAAAGTATCACCAGCATCATCGAATAGCTGCTGTTCACCACCCGGAATACCTTTGAGAGCACCCGAAGTACCCTGTCCCAGAATTGCATATGCCCCTTACGGAACGGCTCTATAAAAAGGTTTATGAACGAAACGGGGATTAGTATTACTGATTATAGCTGGAACAGTGGCAGGCTGGAATGGATATGGTATCTTTGAAACTCCTAATGATCGCCTTTTTTGCATTTATGATCTATCCCAATTTTGCTGCAGCTGCAGATGATTATACCAATATCATAACCACATCCCCTGGTGACCAGCTCTTTCCGGCAATCAACGGGGATGATGTAGCTTGGAGCGATTTTTCATCCTGGAAGGGCGCTCTTTATTACGCAAATTTGCAGTTGCCTGGCCTTGAGCAGGTGATCATCTCTGGGGAAAATGCGCATGTCAATGGCATCGCAGGGAACTGGATAGCGTATGCAAACGTCTATCCCGGCAATACTTTTGACATTTGGATATATGATTTGACCATCAAAAACCGCACCAGGATAACGGCAAATCCCGGAAATGAATATGCTCCGAATATCTATGGGGACGCGGCCGTCTATCAGTTGGAAAACTTTACCGGCTATAACGGCATATATATGGCAAATCTTACCGATGGCCGAACTCGGACCCTTCAGACATACAAGAACACCCAAGCCTACCGGCCAAGGATTTACGGGGATATTGTTGTTTGGCATCAGTTGGATGGAACCCAAACCGACCTCATGTATTTCAATCTCTCCACGTCCTGGACTGCCGGCAAAATCCTTGTTGCCAAGCCATACAATCAACAAGATCCGGATATCTACGGCAGCAGGGTTGTCTGGATGGACAAGCGCAAAGGCAACTGGGACATATATATGCTCGATATGGCAAGCGGTGTGGAGACCCCTATCACGGATGAGCCCCAGGACCAGATGGACCCGAGGATCTACGGGGACTTGGTTGTATGGGCGGATGGAAGGTGGAATAATTTTGACATCTATATGTACAACATCACTTCCGGAATTGAGCAGCAATTGACATGGAACGAAACCCACCAAAAAACCCCCAAAATCCAGGGGAAATATGTAATATGGAATGATTTCAGGAACGGAAATGCCGATATCTATGGCCGCGATCTGTCCGTAAACATAACCGTCCCGATTCACGATTCTTGTTTTGATACTGGCAGCAATCCATTTGTAAGGGGTTACATCTGGGGCTACCTCAATGGTGTATTCTACAATTATAGCGATTATTGTTCCGCGAGCAGTTCGCTCGTAGCATGCAAATGGAAAGTGGGTCGCGCATGCAATGGCAATAAACCATCGGCTATAATTACGGATTGCTATAACAGTTGCTTGGACGGAGCATGCAATCCGCAGCAAGTCATTCCTTGGCCCACGGAAACAGGCGTATGCATAAGGCCTTCCCCAAGCCCAACGCCTACTCCTTCCCCAAGAGCGTCACCTTCTCCTGGAGCATCCCCAGGCGCAAGCATCAATCCTTCAGCCAGCGTAAATCCTAATTCCCCAACCCCTACCAATCCTCCTGGTGGAACGCCCCCCCCAAGATCCAGCAATCCCCAATTTGGGAGCCCAACGCCCACAAGAAGGCCGTTTTCATCCCCATCTCCTTCAGAAACACCCAAGGAAAAATTCGACAGGATAATTGAGGATTCCGAGTTGCGGATTGTCGAGCTGAAAAATGGCGGGGAAGCCGATGAGGAAACGCAACGGTTATTGGATAATGCCAAATTATTGGCGGCGCAAGGGAGGGCTGATGAGGCGCTAAAGCTTGCCGAGGAGGCGGAAAAAAGATTAATCGAGCGTGATAATAAAAATAAGGCTGCCAGGATGAATTTCATTTGGATGATTGCCGGCATAATCCTAATTGCCCTTGTTGGCGGGGGCAGTTACTATTATTACAATATGAAAAAGAAGGAGGAAGAAATTCCCGTTTCTGAAGGGGGATATGAAAGTTCCATTCGATCGGAAGGCGTAAGTGGGATTGATAATTCAGTTAGTGGGGATGGATCCAAGGCGATGCGACTTGGAAGCGGCAAGGCCCAAAAGCCTGATGATGAGGTAGATATCAAGTCGCTTATGGATGAAAAGCCCCCTTTGGAAGAGGATTCCAAGGAACAACCAAAACCGCCATCCGGGGGCAGCATTGATCGGTTAAAAAAATTGCTTGGCGATAAATGATTTGGTAATAAAAAAAAATTCGAAGCGAATTCCATCAATCCATTTATAAATTGGTTTCTTCTTTAGTATCTCCCGAATGCTATATGCCACAATCAAGTCTAGGCGGCTCTTTGGGAAAAAGAGGGGACGATCCATTGCCTGATATTTCGAGGCTATCCCCCAAATCCCCATCCAAGTATGATTCCATCCTGGCCCTAGCCGATGGCACCTCCTACATGGGTTCCCATTTTGGCGCAGAGAAGGAATCCCTTGGCGAACTTGTCTTCAACACCTCCATGAGCGGCTATCAAGAGGCGCTGACGGATCCATCTTACGCAGGCCAGATTCTTACCTTCTGCTATCCGCTCCAGGGCAACTACGGCACTAACAAAACGGATTTTGAATCTGAAAAAGTGCATGTGCGTGCGGTTGTCGCATCCGAAATATGTGGCGATGAAAGTTATTCACACTATTCTGCCAATCGGAGCTATTCCCAATATCTCAAGGAAAACGATGTTCCAGGGATTGCCGGTGTTGATACGCGGGCAATTGTCCGGAAAGTGCGCGAGCACGGCGTCATGCCTGCTGCCATTTCACTCCTTGACAAAGGCGCATCCGAAAAGGAGAGGGCCGATCTGATTTTGGAGCTGCAGGAAAAGCTCTCAACCTATAAATATGGCGAAATCAATTTTGTCAAGGAGGTCTCGACCAAAAAAATACAGGCATTCTCCCCCCCAAAAATCTCCAAGCGGATCGCCCTTATCGATTGCGGAGTGAAAATGAGCATCATCCGTGAGATGGTTGGCCGGAATGTTGAAGTTGTAGCATATCCGTTTGATGTTTCACCCCAAACACTCCTCAAGGAAAAATTTGACGGCGTCCTGGTTTCAAATGGGCCTGGGGACCCTGCCCTCATGAAAGGAACAATTTCCACAGTAAAAACACTCATCCCCAAACTCCCCTTGTTTGGCATCTGCCTTGGCCATCAAATAATTTCGCATGCCCTTGGCGGAACCACCTACAAGCTCAAATTCGGCCATCGAGGGAGCAACCATGCCGTCCTTAACCCGGAAACCGGCAAAGTGTACATCACAACCCAAAACCATGGCTTTGCTGCAAAGGAAGTCCCAAGCAAAATTGCGGACACATTGTTCATCAATTGCAATGATGGCACAAACGAGGGGCTTAGGCATAAGGACCTGCCTGTGATTTCCGCCCAGTTCCATCCGGAGGGTGCCTGCGGCCCCAAGGATGCCAATTTCCTATTCGATGAGTTCGTGAAAATGATGGGATGAGGGAATGTGCGCTGTGAGGGATGCTAAATTTAGGCAATAAATAATTAGTGTGGAAAAAAATGAGCTCAACACCATCGAATCTTCAAAAACATGCCAAATGGAAAGGCAAGAAGATACTCGTGATCGGCAGCGG
>JBBSVW010000034.1:4605-13079 GCA_038046605.1 Microcaldota archaeon
ATAGGGCAGGCGGCCGAATTTGATTATAGCGGGACGCAGTGCTGCAAGGCGCTTAAGGAAGAAGGGGTGGTTGTTGTACTGGTTAACAGCAACCCCGCAACCATTCAGACCGATTTTGAATTCGCCGATAGGATTTACATCGAGCCGCTGAATGTTGAAACCGTGGCAAAAATCATCCAAAAGGAAAAGCCGGATGCAATGATTGCTACAATGGCCGGGCAAACGGGGCTTAATTTGGCAATGAAGCTTTGGGATGTGATTGCCTCAAACGGGATCGAGCTCCTTGGTACTTCGCTTAATACCATTGAACTTGCCGAGGACCGCGAGAAATTCGCCGGACTTATGCATAAAATCAATGAGCCAATCCCCAAAAGTGAGCGCGCCTCAAATTTGGAGCAGGCAAAATCCGCTCTAAAAAATATAGGGATTCCCTGCATCGTTCGGCCCGATTTTGCCCTGGGCGGGAGCGGATCTGGCATTGTCCGCAATGAATCAGAATTCCTGCCATTTGTCGAGCGCGCCCTAAGCCTTAGCGGATCTGGCTCATGCCTAATCGAGCAATCCGTTGAGGGCATGTGCGAAATGGAATACGAGGTCATCCGGGACGGGCTTGACAATTGCATCACCATCTGCAACATGGAAAACCTTGATTCGATGGGCGTCCACACGGGCGAGAGCATCGTTGTTGCGCCTTCGCAAACCCTAACTGACAAGGAGTATCATTTGCTCCGGGCAGTAGCAATCAAGGTCGTGCGCGCTCTTGAGGTTCGGGGCGCTTGCAACATCCAATTTGCGCTCAACCAAAAAACCGGTGAATACTATATTATCGAGGTGAACCCCCGCACAAGCAGGAGTTCAGCCCTGGCTTCAAAAGCCACCGGCTACCCCATTGCCCGCGTAGCCACAAAAATTGCCCTGGGATACGCCTTGCATGAAATTGAGAACAAAATCACCGGAAAATCCGCCGCCTTCGAGCCTGCGCTTGACTATTGCGTCGTAAAAATCCCAAAATGGCCTTTTGACAAGCTCTACGCAAGCCGCCTTCTTGGAACGCAGATGAAGAGCACCGGGGAGGTCATGGCAATTGGGCGGAATTTCGAGGAGGCGCTCCAAAAGGCGATTCATTCCCTTGAAATGAAGCAGAAGGTGGAGTTTGATTTCAGCAAGGATGGCGAGGTGGAAAAATGCCTCCAGCCAAATGAACTTCGCATTTTTGCAATCAAGGACATATTGCGCCAAAAAATCCTTAACGTTGATGAAATATCCAAAATTTCAAAGGTCAATCCGTGGTTCATCAAAAAATTAAGCAACATTGTGGAAATGGAAAATGAAATTGCTAGCCTGAGCCTATCTGACCCTTCTACGCATTCAATTTTCCGTACCGCAAAAGGGATGGGCTTTTCCGATGGCCAAATATCGCATCTTGCATCGATATCCACCGATTCGATTGAGTTTATACGTGAGCAAAATTCAATTTTTCCCACCTTCAAGATGGTGGATACCTGCGCCTCCGAATTTGCCGCAATCACTCCCTATTATTATTCAACCTACGGGAGTGAGGACGAATCGCAGCTTATTTCAAGCAAAGGGAAGGGGAAGAAGGTCATAATTCTGGGTTCTGGCCCAATCAGGATCGGGCAGGGGATAGAATTTGATTATGCCACTGTCCATGCGGTAATTTCACTTCGCGAGCTTGGCTTTGAATCAATCATCGTAAACAGCAACCCAGAAACAGTCTCAACTGATTTTGACGTGTCCTCCAAGCTTTATTTCGAGCCCCTCACATTCGAGAATGTTGCGGGCATAGTTGCAAAGGAAGGGGAAATTGAGGGCGTTGTAGTCCAATTCGGGGGCCAAACCGCAATCAACCTATCATTGCCGCTTGAGCAAAACGGCATAAATGTCCTTGGCACAAGTGTTGCATCCATTGATGCCTCCCAAAACCGCAAGAAATTCAAATCGCTGATGCAAAGGCTCAAGATCCCCCTTGTGGAAAGCGGCGTTGCATTCTCAAGGGAGGAAGCAGTTGAAATAGCGCGCAATATTTCCTACCCCCTCCTCATCCGCCCCTCTTACGTCCTGGGCGGAAGGGCCATGGAAATTGTCTATGATGAGCCGCATCTCCTTTTGAAAATCGATGAGGCTATATTCGTATCCGGAAGCCATGCAATAATCATGGATAGGTTCCTGGAGGACGCCCTTGAGGTGGATGTGGACGCCCTAAGCGATGGGAAAACCGTTAAAATCGCCGGAATCATGGAGCAAATCGAGGAGGCCGGGATACATTCGGGTGATTCATCTTGTGTTGTGCCCGCAATCCGCATTCCAAACGCCGCCCTCCAAAAAATCCGCGATTACACAAAACGCATCTGCCTTGAGCTCCATATTATCGGGCTTGCAAATATCCAGATGGCAATCAAGGGATCGGATGTATATGTGCTGGAGGTGAATCCGCGCGCCTCTAGGACAGTCCCATACCTTTCCAAATCGATGGGAATCCCAATTGCAAAAATAGCGGCGGCGCTGCAGGTTGGGAAAAAGCTCACGGATTATTTCAATGATTTTGATTTTGAGCTTCTCCCGAAAAAGGGCTATTTTTCCGTCAAGGTCCCGGTTTTTCCCTTCATCAAATTCGCAGATGTCGATCCTGTGCTTAGCCCCGAGATGAAAAGCACCGGCGAGGTAATGGGCATTGCCAAATCATTCGAGGAAGCGTACCTGAAAGCTCACATCGCAGCCGGGAATACTTTTGGAGGCACCGTTTTTCTTGGCAGCTGCGGGAAATGGAAGAAAATTCTTAATGAGGCGTTTGCAAAGGCGGGCATTAAGGTAATAGATTCAGAAAAAACATCCGTGCATGGGGCAATTTCCCTCATAAAATCAGGCAAAATCTCGTTTGTTGCCGATGGCATAAGGGCGCAGGGGAACAATCTCGAGCAGATCCGCAAAACCGAGGATTTGCGCAAATTTGCCATCCAAAGGAAGCTTCCGGTAATTAGCAGTTATTTTGCGGCCCTAAGGATTGCGGAGTCGCTTGCAAAAATGAAGGGCAAGAACGGCAGTTTTGAGCCAATTGCGCTAAATGACCTCATTCAATAAGATAAATAATTAATTGATTTTTACCTCCTTCCCTTCTTCTTTTTTCTGTTCCATGCGCTTGTACTTCACGACACCTATAGGGGAACGGATTTCCCCTACTCGTGTCGCCTCTACCCCTTTCTTGATTAGTTGATTTTCAATTCTTTTCCCTCTTCCTTCTTTTGCTCCATCCTCTTGTACTTGACTTCCAGGACTCCGTTGTTATAGGTCGCTTTTGCGCTCTCCGGTTTTACGAGGCAGGGGAACGGTATTTGCGTCTGGTAGTTCTTCTCGTGGTATTTTGCATTAAGGAAAAGCGAATCCTCCGTGCTTGTGAGATGGATATCCTCCTTCCTTGAGCCTGGAAGCTCGGCAATAAGTGTCAATTCGTCCTTCCCCTCAATCAAGTCAATCAAAGGTTCCCTTGAGATTTCCATCTCGGTTTCGTTCTTCCATTCCTTGCGGGGAGGAATTGCCGTCCCGAACTGCTTGATTTCCGGCTTTCCCTGGGGGGATACTTTCATCGAAAACCCATAAACAAACGGTGAGTGCCTCCTAGCCAGTTGCTCGTTTCGGAAGTGAAGGGTGAGGATGTCATTTACCATCCGCTCCATCTCCTCTTGAATCTGTACGAATTCATCCTGGAATGGATCTGCTTTGTGTTTCGGCTTGTGTTTCATTTTATACCTTTTATAATTGTTTCCAGGAATTATAAATTTATGGTTTTCCTAGATTCAAAAGTAACGAGGTTTTTTTGCCATTGATTTCTCCCAATTTTCCAGGACTATAATGGCACTGCGCGCAACTGCAATCGACCTGTCCGCAATTGCTTCCTTTAGGTGCTCTTCAACTGAACCGTGTTTTATCATTCCAAGGAAAACGACCGCGTTTCGCCTATCCGCCCAATTCGGACTGTTTTTTATTACACCGCCCAGATGGATAGTGCCAAGCTCCCCGTAGTCGCTAATCCTTGCCATTGTTTTTAATCTTACGACCCTATTCGGATGTGTCAGCAACCTGGCAAGGTATGGCAAAATCTCTGGATGGGGCCTCCCATGCAGCGCTTTGAGTCCCTTGACGATGATTTTTGGATTGGTATTACCCAATTTTTGGACATCTTCAAGGAAAGATTCAGGAATTTTGCCTCTGTCAATCCTCATTTTACCATCACCCTTCAAATTTCTAAAAAATTATTGCGTTTGCTTAGGATTTCAATGCCTCCTTTTTTCACAATCATATCATCCTCAATCCGGACTCCGCCAACTCCTTTCACATAAACACCAGGCTCAACTGTCATTACCATGTTTTCCTTGAGGGGGAATTTTTCTATTCCCAAGCCCTTTCCGTCATGTACCTCCAAACCCAGGGAGTGGCCTGTTGAATGGATGAATTTTCCTTTGAATTCCGTTTTATCGATGTAATTTTTCACGGCGGAATGGATGGACGCTGCATCACAGCCCTCTTTCATCAAATCAAAACCCGCCTCCTGCGCCCCTTTAACCGTCTCAATCATTTTTTGCTGCTCTCCGTTCATTTTCCCAAAAATAAATGTCCGAGTTAGGTCGCTGCAATAGCGCCTTGTTTTTGCGCCCCAATCAATCAGAACTATTTGGTTGCGTTTGAGTTTTGCGCCACCAGTTGCATAATGCGGCTCTGCGGCATTTTTCCCAAAAGCGATTATTGCCGGGAATGAATTCGTTCCTCCCATTTTTTGCATCTGGTATGAAAGCTCGGCGGCAATTTCCCGCTCCGTGATGCCCAATTTGATTGTTCCTTCTGAAATCATTTTTGAAAATCCAGTTTCCGCGATTTTCACGGCCTCCTCGATTTTGGCAATTTCAATTTCATCCTTGATTAGGCGAGCTTCCCTTAGAGCATTCCCTGCGTCCATGAATTTGCATTTGATTTCTGATTTGAGGCGCAGGTTGGTGGCAACACTCATGGATGAATAATTGATCCCTAGCATTTTTGTGCCCAACAATTCGTGCCTGAGCATTTCCAAGTGTTCCTTCCCGCTCTTGAAAACGTTTATTTCCAATCCCAATTTATTTCGCTTATTTTCCTTAACTGCTGTGTTCTCCTCCAATTGGGGGATCAGTATTGCGCAACTCCCCTCCTTGCTTAGAATCGCCGAGCTCCCCTCGAATGAGCCGCCCTCCAAACCGGTCACATGGAAAAAGGAATAATCCCGGACGCCACCGTAGTTGATGAAGATTGCATCCGGCGCTCCTTTTCCAAACTGTGAAAAAATCCGTTTAATGCGATCTTTCATGGAATTACCTTTTTTTTGCTCCGGTTATTTTGCTGTTATTGTTCCGTTCCTTTTTACCTTAAGCATTTTTCCAGCTGGCCGATCCGTCCTTGTTATCCTCGAGAATTATGCCTTTTGACTTAAGGGCGCTCCTTATCTCATCCGCTCTCTTGAAATCCTTGCGTTTCTTTGCTTCCTGCCTTTCCAAGACAAGCCTATCTATTTCAGCGCGACCCATCCCATCGGCGCCTTCCGTTTTCTTCTGTTCAAAAATCCCAATAATCCCGCCCAATTGATTGAATAGCAGAAGTATTTGCCCCAGTATTTTTTCATTCCCCCCCTTCTCGATTAGCTTGAATGAATAATCGCGCAGCTCAAATAGGCGGGAAATTGCCTGGGGAGTGTTCAAATCATCATCCATTGCAATGAGGAATGATTTTCTGATTGAAATGAGTTTTTCATCCGTGATTTCCTTGCCTTCCCTTATTTTTTGCTGTTCAATCCTCCAAATGGCGTTCTTCAAGGAAACAAGTGATTCCTTTGATTGCCTAAGGGCATCTTCAGAATAGTCAAGTGGCGCCCGATAGTGAGTTAGGAGCATGAAGAAGCGGATCGTTTCACCATCATACTTATCCAGCAGATCCTTCAAATTCAGGATGTTGCCAACGCTTTTTGCCATCTTCTCCTTTTTCACGGTGATGAAGCCATTATGCATCCAATATTTTGCAAACGGCGCCTTTCCGCTTGCCGCCTCCGATTGGGCGATCTCGTTTTCATGGTGGGGGAATATCAAATCCATGCCCCCGCAATGCAAATCAAACTGTTCCCCCAGATATTTTGCGCTCATTGCGCTGCATTCGATGTGCCAACCGGGCCTTCCCTTTCCCCAGGGCGAATCCCAGGTTGGTTCGCCAGCTTTAGCAGCCTTCCAAAGGGCAAAGTCAGCTGGTTTTTTCTTGTTCGGGTTAACCTCCACCCTTTTCCCCTTGATCAGCTCATCAAGTGATTGCCCGCTTAGTTTGCCATATCCCTTGAATTTCCCAACCTCAAAAAATACATCCCCGCCGCTCTCATAGGCAAAGCCATTGCCAATAAGCTTTTGGATGATTGCGATGATCTCCTTCATGTGGGTTGTGACTTTTGGATATTCGTTTGCTTTTTGCACATTCAATTTTCCAAATTCAACAAAGTATTCATCCATGTATTTCTGCGCCAGCTTGAATGGATCGGTGCCAAGCTCAATAGCCTTATTGATTATCTTATCATCAACATCCGTGAAATTCTGTATGTATTTTACCGAATAGCCAATTTCGCCAAAATACCTGCGAAGGGTATCCCATACAATGTAGCAGCGCGCATGGCCGATATGCGAGGGGCTATATGGTGTTATGCCGCAAACATACATTTTCACGTTTTTTCCATCGATTGGCACGAAGGGCTCCTTTTTTCCGCTCAATGTGTTTGTGATTTTAAGCATATTGTTCCCCGAAATAATTGCCTTATTTTTGCATGGGCCTTGTTTGCTTGCCTGGCTTGTTTTCCGCCGCTACCAGCATCATTGCTTCCACTCAAAACCCTTAAATACCGCCTCAAATTACTACTCTGAATGCATTCATATTTATAACGTTATTTTGGCTGCCAACATGGATATCATCGCCCTTCCAATGCTTGAAAAGCTCCTTATTGCCCTAGCCCTTGGCGCAATTGTAGGCCTTGAGCGCGAGCACACAAAAAAGCAAAATCTTCTTGGAATCCGGACATTTTCCCTAATTTCCCTTCTAGGGATGCTCCTGACCGAGCTTTCAAAGGATTATTTTTACATCGCCTCCTCAATTGGGCTTGTTGGGATCTTTGCGCTCTCAATTTCCTTTTACTTCTTCAAGGCAACGCATTTTAGGCATTCCCTTGGGCTGACAACAATTGTGATGCTTCCACTAACTTACATTATAGGCATGCTGATAAGTTTCAATTATATTCTAGAAGCGATTGCGGCAACCGTAATTGTCGCCTACGTCCTGATAGAAAAAGGCGAGGTGCACCATTTGGTCGAGCGCATTTCTAGGAGGGAAATAGTGGATTTCCTCATTTTCCTTGTGATTGCATTCGTTGTCTATCCGCAGGTGCCCGAAGAATTCGCCATTTGGGGGCAGATATTGCATCTGCAGCAATTCGTCCTGACAATAATACTCATTTCCGGCCTAAGCTTTGTATCGCACGTATTGGTCAGGGTGATCCGGCACAATGCAGTCCTTTATGCCACATTTTTCGGAGGACTTATCTCCTCACTTGCAACCGTGATGCTTTTTGCCAGGGATAGGAAGGTTTCGATTGATGCATTGAAGCTAAGTTTTACCAGCTCCTCGGCGGGTTCGATAGTTAGGGATGCGCTCCTGCTCCTTTTCCTGAATATGGCCCTTTTCCGTTCCAGCATTTTGGTTTTTGCAATCCCAATAATTGGCTTCCTGCTATTGACCCAGTATTATTCAAAAGCCGTGAACCTAACGCATTTCAAATTCATCTACAACGTCCCAATCTCGCTCATGTTCGTTTTGAGGTTTGCGCTCGTGCTGTTCATTGTGCTTAATTTTACGAACCTCCTTTTTAGCAACACAAGCGATCCGGTGTTTTACCTATCGCTGCTTGTTGCCGGCGCGGTCAATTCCGCATCTGTCATCGCCAGCATTGCCTTCCTGTTTTCCGAAGGCAAATTGCCCGAGATGATTGCGGTCAATGGAATGTTCCTTGGGCTTTTGGGATCCGCCATTTCAAAAATAGCCGTGGCAACCGTGCAGGCGCAGTGGCAGAACCTGAAGTATGTCTCGTTCCTTGTCGCCCTCTCCCTTGCCCTCCTTACTGTAGGATTCCTGCTTTCGAGGATATATGCGATATGATGTTTGCCAACTTTTCGCTCTAAATATCCTTCATTTGCCCTATCTGCTCAATTAATGAAAGCCAATACCTGTTTGCTTTTCCCGCTCTTGTAATCAGGTTTTTCCTTTCCGGGTTGACTAATAGCCTTGTTTCCCCTTCAACCGCTGGCA
This sequence comes from Microcaldota archaeon, assembly GCA_038046605.1. GTDB lineage: Archaea > Micrarchaeota > Micrarchaeia > Norongarragalinales > SBBD01 > JACRGC01. Next base: position 12,976 of record JBBSVW010000034.1, read on the forward strand.
GTTTTACGTGCTTTGCATGAGCGATGTTTAAAGCCATCCGTATACAGGCCGCCAAAATGATATCTGCCTTCGTGGTGTGGGCCTGGCTTATGTGATGGAAAGCA
>JBBSVW010000035.1:0-15925 GCA_038046605.1 Microcaldota archaeon
CATTAGGGAGGGCGCCTTTCTTGAATGAGTGTCCAAGGAAAGAGAGAAGCGATAGGATGCCGGTTTCAAGGCCGGGGATGTCCTGCCTTGGGATTTCTGGAATGGGTAAAACTGCACGGCCCCTGCGTGTGGCGGGTTTTCTAGCCAAATCCTTCATTTTTCGCACTTTAACCATAATGTTTAGCCTTTGAAAAATATTAACGTTTGCTACCAAAACTCTTGAGCCTTGAGGCAACCGATTCGAGGTATGTGTCGGACATCCTGAAAAGCCCTTGCTTTAATTTATCGCTTGCGATTTTTAGCTCGAGCTCCACATCATAGGTGTCAACCCCTTTTGCCTTGAGCGCATCAATCTGGACCCTTGCAGCTTCCACCTTTTGCTGTATCCCGGTTATTTGCTGGAGCTCTTCTTCAGTCAAGGCAAATGTCGAGTGGAGAAGGGGCCGAAATGCGACAAACCACGGCTTGCCTTCATTGTACTCGGGGTTTTGCACAAGGCCAGTCCCGATGGTGAGCTTGGTTATCTTGCTGGCATATTCGCCGCCATACTTTGTCTTGACCCTGCCAATATCCCCTTCGTATTTTGTGCGGAGCTGGATTTCATTTGCAATGTTGGCACGAACGGCGCCCTTGAAATCAAGGAGCACTTGCGAAATCATGAACATTCCAAGACCCCACTTACGGAACTCGCGGTAGCCCCTTTCAAGTTGGGCGTAGGCGCCCTTGCCCCCATATTTGGGAAGCAGGCGATGGACTTCATCGTAAACTATTAGGAGCTTAAGCTCCTTTGATTCAAGGGGCCTCATATCGAAAACTGCCTGGATGGAGCGCTTGACAAAGCCGTCGAGCTGCGCCGGCTGCAATTTGTTCATGACAAACACGGTGATTTCGCCGGGGATCAGGTACTTCTTGTATTCTATTGGCTGGTTGGGATCTAGGACATTTATGATGTTTGTCTTGTAGCTTCTTGCATCCTCGGGCTTCATTGCAAATTTGGGATAGAGGGCAAGCATTTGCTTATCCTTGTTTGGCCGGATGTATCCCGTCCACTGCGCGGTTGGATCGAACACCACAACTGGCACATTGCGCTTGAGCAATTCCTCGACAACGACCTGCGCTGAAACCGATTTTCCAGAGCCCGTGCCTCCCGCCGCAATTGAGTGTGTCTGCAATTTATCCATATCAAAGTACGCCGTCACATCGGTTTCGGCAATGCGGCCAACTGGTATTGCACGCGGACCTGCCTGCGGGAGCTTCTTATAGTCCATCGGGATGATGTAGCGCTGGCCTTTGAGCTTGCGCTGCTGGTAAACCGCATATGCGCGCTTTCCCCCGACAAAGAGGATGATTCCAAGGATCAGGGCGTATGTAAGCCAGCTTGAAGTGACGGTTTGCACAACCAAACCTGTTACGGAAGTTCCGGTGACTTCGACGGAATCGGACCCAATTGAAACTTTTCTTCCTTCTAGGTAGGTTGCAGTTACCTGGAAGATGTATATTCCCGGCTCAGCATCACCCGGAACCTTTGCGGTTTGCGATCTTGTGACAAGATCAGAAATCTGCACGGTTTCAGAGGAGGTGTAAATTGTCTTGTCCTCTGAGAGGGTCTTTAGGGTGTATTGAAGCGAAACATCCGTTGCCGCCTCCGCCTCGCCGCGGTTTACGATAGTTATTTCAGCGCGGACATTATCTCCAGGCCGGACAACTTTAGAGAGCACAGAAACCTTCACATCAAGGAGCGGGTCTTTTGATTTTTCTATGCGCAAGGTAACCGGAGTTATCTTCACGACATTTCCAAGCTTCACAATTATGTCGGCAGTGTAAATTCCGGGGAATGTGGTATCTGGGACGCTGATTAATACCTTGATGGATTCAAGCGTCCGGCTTTTCACAGTTGTTGTTGGCTTTTCTATGCTAAGGAAGGCTGCGGCATCGCCTTCGATAATAAAGCTTCCAAGCAGATCAACATCAAGGTTGTTCACCAAATCGATTACCTGGGTGCGCTTATCCCCGGGCTTAAGTGTTAGGTCAATTGAGCTCGACCGCACTTCAGGGGGCCCAATCCGGCCGCCATCGCCTCCTGCGCCGCCCGAACCATTGCCTGCGCCGGCGCCTCCAGCCCCGCCTGCGCCAGTTGATGGGGTTGCGGTTCCTCCGGCACCTGCACTCGAACCGCCGCCTCCTGCACCAGCGCCAGTGCCTGCGCCCCCACCACCAATTGTTGCGGTTGCAGATGGCGTTGCGGTAACAGTCACATTCGGAGCGGGGCAATCCGTTGAGCAAACAGCAGTGCTCTCACCAGTTGATGCCTCGCAAATTCCATTCCCGCAAACATATTCCGCAAGTGCGTAGGCCATGCTCGCATTTGTTGAGGTATAGGTGATGATCCCTTTTGATGGGTCCCTAAAGGCGCTTTGGCGCGTCCAGTTAAGCGTGCATCCAGACATTGGCGAATAGGCGGAACAGCTATAGATGCCCAAGTTGCTTTCGAGGGAATACGGAAGGCCAAGGTAGTTGAATGAGACATTTGATGAAGTGTAGGTCAGGTTCACATAGTATATTACACCTGCAAGCGCGCCAGCGCCAATCCTGGTTGTTGGAATTAATCCAAAGCGCAGTGGATCTGCATAATCCATTGTGAGCGGGACCTGGGTTAGGAGAAGGGATTTACTTTGGAGGCTCGCGTTAACATAATAGGTGTCGTTGAAAACCGTTTGGTTGTAGTGCCCGGAGGAATTTGCTTGGAAGGCATATAATTGCGAGCTTAGGTTTGCTGATGAATAGAGCCTAAATTCGGGCTGTAGGGCAGGCTGGGAAATCTGCTCCAAATCAAGCGCCCTTCCGGCAAAAACTATTGCGCTTCGCACAAGGAATGAGCCGGAGGTGTAATTGCAGTTGCTTGATGCGTCGCACACCTTGGCATTGACGGTATAATTGCCGATTTGGGATGTGTTTTGGAACGAATTCAAATAAAGGTATGAATCGCCGCTCCTTGATGCGAAGTTGAAAACGATTGTGCTAACGCTCCCGGATGGATATGTGATGTTTGCAACAACCGCGGAGGAATTCTGGAACATCGTGCCCGTGTCGTTTGCATTGATTGTGATGTTTATCTGGCTGCTCTTGATCACAGTACTTGCGGAGGAGTATGAAACCTGGGGAGGCGTCGTGTCGGTGTAGCCGATTGCACGGATCTCGATTTTTGTCAGGTTAAGGCGCCTTGCCAGGTCGAAGAATGTCACATTCAAGTCATAACTTTTGCCGGTTGCAAGGGAGGGCGCGGTGAAATTAAGGGTCCACAGGCCCGATGAAAATGTTTGGGAGGTTAAGGAAACAAGGGTCTTGGTGGAGCTATCCTGGAGAGTCACATTGAAACTTACATTTGCGGATAAGGCGCCAGCACCATAGGTCGCATTCACGACAACAGAAAGCGCATTGCCCGGATTCACATTAAGCACCGGCGCCGATTCAGTTGGGCTTAAAATAATTCCGTAGAACGGATGCACCGTCAGGTTGATGAACGTGGCCTTTTCGGGAGGCGTTGCGGTTGCATTTTGCGTGGTGGCATTGCCAACATAATTGGTAAGAACGGAAACGGATGGGGCTGAATAGTTTATCTGGAACCCACTAGAGCCAAGTGCGGATATGAGAAGGCTTGAGGCATTGAACACAAGGTAGGGCGAAACGTTGCCTTGGCCAATAATTGCTACATAAAGGATCTGGTTCCCGATGTTTGTTACGGATGCGACGGTTATTTCGCCGCTTTGACCGGTTATGACTTCCGCATTGATCGACGAGGGGGATTGCGTCCAGCTAAGGTTTGACGGCACGGTAATGGAAAATATGGCGGTATCTCCGGTGTTGTTCGAGCCGTTTGCAACAATTGTTCCGGTGTAAACTCCGGATGCAAAGCCGGAGGTTACGGTAACTGTTGCGTTAACCTGCTGCGAAGAACCAGTTGGCAGGAAGGATATCGAGGATGGCAAAAATGAAACCGTGAACGAAGAGCAGGCACTTCCGCTTGCGCAGCTATAGGTGATGCCGGTTAGGTTTGTTGTTCCATCTGAAATTATGGTAAATGGTACGGTTCCGGAAGTGCCAGCCGAGATGATTTGGGAAATTGTTGTTTCATTTATATTCAATACCGCATTTTGCCCAACAATTATTTGCAGCTGTGTGATGTTCGAACTCGCCGTCCCATCCAGGTTGGTCCAATTAATCGTAAGGTTTGCAACGTATGCTCCAGCAGGCGTTCCTGCATTTGCAACAAAGGTAATTGCAAGGGTAGAATTGGATGAAGCATAAATCGTACCCCGAACGCCTGAATTGGGGGATACGGAAAAGTTTTGCGGCATCGAGATATTGAAAGTGGAATTGAGAGCGCGGGCATAGCCTAAATTGTTTATTGATAGGTTTATTGTCGTATTGGCATCGGAGGATAAGGTCACATTCGAAATGGTTATTTGGGGGCTTTGGAAGGATAGGTTGGTTTGGGAATAGGCTGTAATATTGAATTCGGATGAGCAATCGACCAGGTTGCTTGTGTCATTTGCGCAAACCTTAATGGAATGATTTCCGGAAATTGTGGAATTGTAAACGCCGGAATATATTGTGCTATTCTTTGTTAGGAATTGCTGCACGGTCGAACCGTTTCTTGTCACATTTATCCAAACGGATGAAACGCCAAAATTGTCCGTGACATTTGCGGAAATCGTCGAATTGCCGAAAGTTATTTCAAAATTCGCCGGAATGCCAGTGGCATTTTGTATTATTGGGGGGAGATCGGTAATGTTTAGGCCGATGCTAATGGTTTGGGATGAGGGGGTCCCATTGCTCGAGAGCAGTGTTATGGTTCCGGGGTAAAAGCCAGGGGTCGTGCTTGCTGGAACGGAATAGCTCACATTGACAACGCGCGTTATTTGCTTATCTATATCAACTGCAAGAACCGAAAAGCCATCGAAAAGTAGGTAGGGTGAGGCTATGCCGGAGGTTGCAAAGGTGAAGGTGGATTTAATGTTCCCGTTGTTTGTGACGGAGATATTTCCAAATATTGCAGAAGTGTTCGGCGCAATGGTCAGGTTTCCAAAAGTGGATGGCACCCTAACCCACGAGCCATTGGAGGGGATCGTGAAATTGACAAGTACCGTATCCAAAAGTCCGCTCGCATTTGCCTGGATGAATGTCCAGAAGGATCCGGGAGGCTGGGTTGGAGGTATGGAAATAGCTATGTTGGATGTGAAATTATCACCCGCATTAAGAAGGCCTTGGAAGCTTGGTGAAATGGATAGGATGCACGAAGGGCAAAGCGTCGCTATATCGCCGCCTATAGCGGTCAATTGCACATTGAGCAGGCGCTCATTTCCAGTTGCCGCAGATGTTATGTTTGAAACGACTCCGGAAAATCCGCTTTGGACATCCAATGCCATTGGAGAGTTGAGAATGTCAACAATTGGATTTGCGGATACCACTATCGTCGAGGTATTTTGATTTGTGGAAATCGTAAGATCGGCATTTTTCCAGCTGGCATTCACAACCAGGGCAATTAATTTTTGCGCAGTCCTAGGAAGCACGGTAACGGTTACAGCCCAGGCGCAGGTTTGATTCGGCTGAAGCGTTCCACACGCCTCGAATGCATCGTTGTAGGAAACCTCGGATGATGAATCATCATATATGGTAAGGTTGGTTCCGTACATGGGAACGGGCCCGCGGTTTGTCAGGTTTAGCGCAATTGCAAAGGTATAGCCAGATGATTGGGTTATGCCTGAAGCGATAACCGATATCGGCAGTAGGAAAACCGTGGAATTGGTTTTTCCAAGGGAAACAAAATAGCCCGCAAAGGAATAATTCGCATTGTTTTCCGGGGGCGCATCTATTGCAACAATCGTGACATTATAGGTGCCATTGATTGTGGGTGTGTAATTTACGGCGTAGGTTCCGTTTACAATTTGCGGCATTGTAACGTTTTGTATTGTGCCATTTGGCCAGTTGATGGAGGCATAAACGCTGCTAATTGAAGTGTCATCTGAAACCGCTGCGGTAATCTGCGTAAAATTGAGGTTGGTTTCAAGGGATTGATTTGGGATGATGGACGAATTGTGTATTATGGGGGCGCGAGTGTCAAGTTCGGTCACATATACCGTCGATGAGTTGATGTTTGCACTGTAGAATTTCGGCTGGTCGTCATAAATTACGCATGTGAACGATACAAGGCCTTTGACTGTTGGGGAAAAGGTGAAGTTGGTGTAGCCCGATGAATTTGTGGTTAAGTTTTGTGTCAGGTTCCCTCCGGAATAATTGTATGAGAACGTAATGTTGTAACTTCCAACCCCTACGCTGCTATCGTGGTCAAATACACGGCAGGATACGGAAACATTCAGGGGATAGGTTAGGGATGTGCCATTGGCCGGGTAGACAACGGATACATCGGATAAACCGGAAATGCGGATCAGGGCGCTTTTTATATCAGTATCGTAGAAGGATTTTGATGAGGCCGCGGTGAAATTCCTATAGCCCGTTGTTTGCGTGATCAGGGGGAGGGCAACCGGCGCGGTATTTGAGGTTGTGGTCGAAATTTGGCCCGTTTCATTCGTCCAAACAACAGTTAGGGCAATTGTATTCCTGTTTTCATCCAAAACAGTGGCTGCAAGATCGGCCGATTGGGTCTTGCTGTAGAATGAGCCGTTTAGGGGCGCAGTTATATTCGAAACCAAAATACCGTTAACAGTTATTGTGGTGTAGTTGGTATCCGAATCCTCATTGCCGGATTTTGTTGCGTTCATGTGGAGAACGTAGGTGCTAGGGGTTGCATTCTCATTTGGGTTGAAGTAAACCGAGCAGTAGCCCTGTGAATTAGTCGTGCAATTGGATAGGAGGGAATAAGTTGAATTATATAGCCAAACAGCGGCGCTTGCGGCCGAGCCAATATTTGCATCTTTTACGTGGATTGTGATGTTGCTTTGGTTTGGCGCAAAGGAATTGTTCCGGTATATGGAGGGGTAGTCTGGGGAAATCGAATCAATCACAAGCTGCCTTCTGATAATGATTGTGATATTGGCTGAATCCGAGGAAGTATTGTAGTAGAGGTAGGAATTATTCAGTATTGCGCAGGAGATGTCATATGAGCCAGCGCCATCTGATGAGGTGGCCCATTGCCAGGTGGTTGAGCCATTTGATGAGGCATTTGAATTTTGCTGCAGGGTGCCATTCTTGAAGAAACTCACGGGATAGTTTGTAATGTTGGCTTGGGTGTCATTGTCCGCAACACCGCATATTACATCCACAATGGTTCCCGAAACGATCTGGGAGCCATTGGAGGGCGAATAAATCAATGGCCTGCTCCAGCCGTGAATGTATAGAGGGGTGGAATTTGTCCCATTGTCAAAATAGTTACGGGAAGCATTCGTATTGATCGTGGTTAGGCCCAGCTTGTATTTCGGGGGAACGGTCCAATTGGCGGAATAGTTCCTTGCAAGAAGAGCAAAGGACTCATTGTACCAATCCACATTGGCATCGTTTATCGAAACAGAGCAATCATCAATCACCTGCGTAATGAAGCTTCTGTTGTAATTTCGCTGGGCAACCGCATTTGCAAAATTGGGAAGGATTGCCGTTTGCAGCTGGCCGTAAACGGTCAGGGTCGTATTGCTGGAGTTGACGGTTCTGTAGCAGCTATCCGTTGTCCGGGCGTACCAATATTGAACCGAAGCATTTGTGGTGCAGGCGGGATCGTGCGTAGTTTGGCAATAGCCGCTGCTTGAACTGCAGCTGTAATTCACATCATAGAGGGAATTGTTCCTAGTAACAAAGATCGTCGCATTAGTGGAATTGGGATAAATGCCATAATCCGTATCGAAAATCCTGACCTTTAGCAGGGCGGAATTCGAGCTGTTCCTCCTAACTGTAGCATTACTATCGGAATCAATCAAAACCGTGACATCGTCCACATCCATTATGAATGTTTTGTTTGAGGTATTTGCAGTGAACCCGAATTGGTCTGTTGTTGAGAAGTAATAAAAGTTGGGCCCAATATCTGCACAGGTAAAGTGGGTTTGGAAATCGGTGGAGGTATTCTGGCCCCCGATTGTGGTGACATTTCGGATGTCAACTTGGGTATAATTCACCCCATTTAGGCTCTTCCAAACGCTTACAGTGTTGATGTTTTGATCCTGGTCGGTGATGTCGACATGGAATGTGTAAAGGGCGCCCCATCCATCGCTGGTTGGAGTTACAAAATCATTTGAGAGCGTTGGCGATGACCCAAGGAAGAAAGCCTGCGATTTTACAGTGGAATTCGAGAGGTAGTAGGATTTGGAGACATCAATTGTGGCATTGTAATAGCCCATGGGCTGCGAGCTTGATGGCCAGGTGCAGTTGTATGTGCCCCCGCCTGAAAGTATGTCAGTGCATGATTTGTCGCCGCCTACATTGGCCCTAACTTTGAAGGTGGTTGTTGCACTTGCAACAAGTGAACATTAATCTTAAAGGGTGGCATTGATCGGCACATTGTCACCCCTAAGGAAACCGTTTCCATTAGGATAATTTATGAACGGATAGAGGGGCGCATTGACATCAACGGAATAATTACTGGAATTTGAGTTCTTGTAGCAGGTGTTGTCGATTATCCCCCCCTTCCACCTTTGGGTGCCGGTTAAGTAGGAGCAGCTGGGATCGAAATTAAGGTTTATGTAGCTGCTGGAATTTGTCGAAATGGACGACCCGTTGTCATAAGTTGAACCATTGGTTGTGACCCATATGGTTGAATTCCAACCAGAGCCTATCGATTCGTTTTTATCCGAGTCGGTTGCAAGAAGCGAAAGTGATCTTTGGGATGAGCCGTTTCGAAGGACTGTTGATCCATCCCCAAATGCCAACGAAACGGAAATGTCATCCGCTTCCTGCGTGAAATTGCCAGTTGCATTTTCCTGGTAGGTTCGCGCATCTATAGCTTCAAACCTAAAGTTCCAAGCGCCCAAATCGGCGCAGGAGAAATTGCCAGAATTGAACGTTAGGTTGACGATTTGGTTTGAGGGGGATGAAACTGTTTTGGCATCGCGCGCAGAGCCCCAGGATGCTGCGGTTGTGCGCTTGGCATAAAGCCTGATGGTTACGCTATCTGCATCATCATCGTTAAGTACCACGGAGAATGGGAATGTTTCCCCCCAGCCAGCAAGGGTTTTAAGCGCGGTTTGGTTAGTCATCGCAGGCCTTGTTTCGATAAATAAGCTATCTGCAAGCACATAGGTATCATTGGTGTTATAGAAGCTCTTTGAGGAATTCATTGCAAGGTTGTACCATTGGTAGAGCAGATTGGTTGTGTTGAAGGTGCATTGGTATGCCCCACCAACCGGATTTGAAACTGGCGAACATGCATATGGCATTCCGGTCGAATTGTGGATCGGGTTTAGGGTTACTGATGCGCTACTAATGTCAAGGCCGCAATCATCAGCAACCGCAGATGAGATTGTTACATTGGTGCCCTTGAGAACTTGGGACCCCTGGGGAGAGGAGATTGAATTTTGCAGTTCACCATACAAGGTCAAATTCAGGAAATTGCCAGGGGCGGTTACGTTTGTTGATTTATAGCATACATCACCGATGATGCCAGCGGTCCAATTCTGGCGCCCAACCAGATAGTTGCAATTGGAATCAAAATTGAGGGCAAGGTGGCCAGATGCATTTGTTTGGGTGCTATTTGAAGAATACGATACCCCATTGGTTGTTATCCAATACGTGCCATTGACTCCGCTTGGCACATAGGAGGAATTATCAGAATTATACACCCGAATGGCAAGTGGCCAAAGCGTTGGGCCCGTCCTATTTAGCGAAGTATTATTGCCATATATGTGCGAAACTGAAATGTCGTTTGCCTCAATTTGGTAGCCGGTTGCAACGGAGGTGTTGAACCTGTTTGTGCCATCGTAAATATTGAAGTAGAAATTGGTGGTGGCACTTATATCACCGCAGTTAAATGCCGAGACATTGATTATGCAAGTGCCAACGCCGCCAGCAATTGTCATATTGCCGCGGCTCACATTGGTTGAGCCACTGTTTACTGATGTATATAGCGTGCAGGTGACATTGTCATTTTGGGGATCCGAAACGGGGATTGAAAAGCCAAATACCTCGCTCCAGCCGCCAAGTGTGGGCGTGACATTTTGAGTGCCTATTGCGGGGGCGGTGTTGTTGAAATATGACCAATTAGTGAAAATAGTTGTGTTGCTTAGGTAATTTGTTAGGGTCGAATTGACGTGGATGCTCCAGTTGCCGCCCTGGTGATTGGATGTATTTAAAGTGCAATTGAAGATGCTTCCGCTGACATTGCTTACTGGGGAGCACACTTCGGAAACTCCAAAGGGCGAAACGATTTGCATCCCAACTGTTGCATCCGATCTTGGGATGGCGCATTCGTCCGTGGCATTTGCACTGATTGTTAGATTAGAGCCTACAGGGATGCTTGCCTGGAAGGGCGGGTAAACTATATTGTTCCTCATCTGCCCCCTAATTGAAAACGAGCGGGTTGAATCGTTAACATCCTGGTAGCAACTATTGCCAAGGGTCCCTGCCTGGAAGGTTTGCGCACCCGCAGAATATGCGCAAGAGGGGTTGAAGAAATCAAATGCGAAGCCATTTGCATCGGTTTGGACTATGGTACCAGAATCCTGGGATGAACCATCCATTGTCATCCAATATGTCACATTAATGCCGATGCCAACATATGTGTTCATGTGATTGTCGAACACGCGAACCCGGAATGTGCCGTTGCTGTTGCCATTGCGGTCAATTGTTATGCCCGTGCCGGTCCCAAATTGGGTTTGCACGAGCTCTTTTGCTATGGTAAAGCTTGATTCATCCGATTCATTGGTATTGTTGTTGCTTGCATCCGTCGCATTGAATTTAAAGTAATTCGTGCCAATGTCGGCGCAGGTGAACCTGTGCTTGAATGACACCGTGGTCGGATTCAGGTAGGTGCTGGTTGTTTGATTGTAAAGGGCGTATGATCCGGCAAGCCCGACTTTTTTCCAGAAATTCACGGTAACAACATCCCCCTCAATATCATTTGCCGTAACGGAAAAAGTATAGAGGTTGCCCCAATCATCAGAATTGTCATCAACAGCAGGGCTGGTTAGGGCGGGCCTTGCCGTCAAAGTGAAAGCGCTGGAATTCGTATTTGCGGAAACATTATGGAAACTCCTGGAGGAATTCATGGTTACATTGTACGCGCCTACTGCAAGCCCAGCGCTATCCACATCAGGGATAGTGCAGTTGTAATAGCCAGTGTTTTCATCCCTAATTGGACTGCAGCTATATGTGGATCCAGATCCGCTTGTTAGCCGGGCGCTGAAAGTAACCGTTGAGGAGTTGAGGTAATTATTGCATTCGTCCTGGACAATGCCCCTAAGGGTTATGTTTTGGCCGCGGAAATATTTCTGACCAGATGGCGCCGTTATTGAGGCATTTAGGTCCGCCGTGACATTGAAATCAAATGACGAGGTATTTGCAGCCTTGTAGAAGGTGCTTTCAAAAATCGCGCCAAACCATGTCTGCTGCCCTGGAACATATGTGCAATCAGGATCAAAATCGGTCTTGTTCAGGTATCCGGATGGATCTGTGAAGAGGTCAAAATAAGCGTAACTGGAGCCGTTGAGGGTGGCATTTATCCTTCCTGGAGAGCCCCCGCCCAAATAAACAACACCCTGGGAATCAATGTCCCTAGCCCTAATTGTGAACGCTGTTGTTAACGATCCTGGCCGGTATAATGATTGATTTGCGCCAAAGATGTAGTCAAGCCTCACATCGTTCTTCTCAACGGTATAGTTGCCAATTGCGGATTCCACCTGCGCGTCATTGTTTGTTGCATTCCATTTGAAGGAGCGGTTTCCCATTGCGCTTGAAACGCCATGGGAATAATTGAAGGTAATTGGCACGTTGCTTCCATTGACTGTAGTCGAATAGAGGTTTGTTTCCGTTCCGCCAACCTTCCTTTCCCATAGCCTTACTGTTACGGAATCGCCATCTGGCTCGGTCGCATTTACCGAGAAGGTGAAATTCTCGCCCCAGCCGCCTACTAATGGGGTTACATTCACCTGCGTTAGGAGGGGAATGCTTGAAATAATGAAGCTATTTGCAGTGGAATTGGTCCTGAAGTTATAATAGGTTTTTGTGGCATTTGTCGTGACATTGTAGGCGCCATATGCCTTGCCGGTCGTATTGATCGTGCAGTTGTAAATCCCGCCGCCTATTCCAGTTGTCTGTGAGCATAGGGCTGTGCCATCACTCCTGGAGGCATTGAAGGCAATGGTGCCGTTTAATAGCGGGGCGGAGCAATCGTCAGCTATATTCGAGCTTAATGTGATGTTTGTCCCTATTGCAACCCTTTGCGAATTGAGCGGATAGAGCTGGATGATCCCGAACTCTCCAAGTATTGTTACGTTGAAATTGGAGGTATTTGTATTCGCATAGCAAACATCCGTAGTACCTCCTTTCCACAATTGCGTTCCAACGGTGTAGCTGCATGAAGGATTGATCCAAAGGGATGCCCTTCCAGACGAGTTTGATTGGGTCTGGTTGCCAGAATCGTATTCGGATAGATTGGTCGTCACCCAGAACGTGACATTGGAATTATTCACATAAGTAAGGTTTTCGGCATCGTAAATGCGAAGTTCTAAATAGCCAGCTCCATTGCTCCGGTTGACCGTGGAGCCGTTGCCGAAGATGTGGGAAATGGTGACGTTGGTTGTTGTCAGGTTGGGGCCGTAAACCGGGGAGGTGTTGAACTGGTTTGCGGGCTCGCCGTTTATGATGTGCCATTTGAACCAGTTATCCGTGCCCATCTCGCCGCAGGCAAGGCTGTAGACGGATATTGTGCAGTTGCCGGCGCCGGTTACTGTTGTGTTGCCCTTGTTTTGCCAAGAGGCCTGGTTGTCGGTTGAGACGAATAGGGTGCAGGTGACATTGTCAGAGGCATCATCCGTAATCTGGACGGAGTAATTGTAGGGCCTGCTCCAGCCGCCGGATGCCGGGTTGACGGATGCGTTTTGGGCAATTGGCGAAACGTCCTTGATGTAAAACCATTGGGAAAGGGTGGTGCTATTTGATGCGTATAGGCCGGGGCGGCTAAGGTTCATTTGGATGCTATAGTTGCCCTGCACCTTGTTTGAGGAATCCCAGGTGCAGTTGTAAAAGCCCGCATTGCCGCCAGCTTCCGAAGCTACCGGGGCGCACGAGGTGGAGGTTGCATTGGGGGAGATGATTGTGACTACCGGGGTTACGTTTATTATCATGCCTTCAGCCGAGCAATCGGAAGTTGCGTTCAGCCGGAACAGTATTTGCTGGGATTTGTTGAAGTTCTGGTTGTAATATGGGTTTAGGAGGTTTGCCATCAGTTGGCCGGTGACATTCAAGGTGTAGTTTGTAAGGGCGGTGTTCTTGTAGCAGGTGTCATTGACAATCCCTCCCACCCATTTTTGCGTGCCGGTTGTGTAGGAACATGATGGGTTGAAATAGTAGGAAGTATTGCCCGTTGAATCGGTAGCATTGAACGTGCCGCCGTCAAATACCACCCCATTTGTTGTTATGTAAAAAGTGGTATTGACATTTGAGCTCACATACGCATTGCTCTTGTCATTGTCCCTGACCCGTAATCGTAGTAGCCCAACAGTTCCGCCCTCCCTAAGTATGTTAATTCCAGAACCCGCATCTGATTCCGTATCCGCATCGTCCTTTTCAATTGTGAAAGCACTGGAGGATAATTCCGTGCCAAAGCCCCATTGGTTTGTGGCGTTGAATTTCCATTGGCTGGTTGCGGAAGGGGTAATATCGCCGCATACGAATGTTTCGGCGTAGGATTTGGTCACGAAATCAACGCCGGTGCAGTTCTTGGTTTCGACTGGCGACCAATCATATGTGGAGTTTAGGCGCTTCCAAAGCGTGACGTTGAATGTGCCGCCATCGATTTGCCGGCAATCGACGGACCATGTGAAGGTTTCGCCCCAGCCGCCAAGCGCCTTGTCCAAGGAGGCTAGCTGGAGTTCTGGGCCGGCTACGAGTTGGAGGGCATTAACCTTGGTTGAATTTTGCTGGGCGTAGTAGGCCTTGTCGACCTGGGCGGTCAAATTGTAATAGCCAAATTCCTTTCCTGTTGAATCCCAGGAGAAGTTGTGGGTGCCATTTCCAAATATTGTAAAGCCCGAGCTTTCGGTGTAAGCGGTTGAACCCCTGAAATAGAGCACGGGGGTTGTGGAATTGACCGGGTTTAGGCATTCGTCGGTGACGTTGAAATCTACAGGCACCCTTGAGCCCCTTGTGTAATTTACACCTAGGGGCCGGGCAACTGCAACGGACATGTTCGTTTGCAGGGTTATGTTGTAGACGGAGGAATTGAATTCCTTATAGCAGCTGTTGGCAGTAGTTCCAATCTTCCAACCCTGCACTCCGGGCGCATAGCTGCAGGTGGGATCAATTGTGCTGTTGAAAAAGCCCGAGGATGTGGTGACACCGGTGCCGGTATCGTATTGGCTGCCATTGACCGTGACCCATCTAGTGCCGCTTGCAAGGCCCGTGCCGATAAGGGTATTTGCATTGTCTATATCCCTGACCTGGACGGATAGTGTTGTGGATTGCGAGCCGTTCCTCCAAATGGTTTCACCGTCTCCCGAAATGTAGGTAATGTTGACATCGTCGCGCTCAATTGTGAAATTCATCGGGGTGAGGTTGGCCGTGAAATTCTCATCGGAGGCATTCCAGAAGAACTGCCAGCCGGCAATGTCGCCGCATGCAAAATTGCTCTTGGGGATTGAGAGCATGGTGTTGTTGCAGTTGCTTGAGCAGGTACGGGTGGACACAATGGTCCAATCACCCGAGTAGCCCTGGCGGATGAAGAGATAGGCGGTGACAAGATCGTTGTCATCGTCGGTTACGGTAACATTGAAATTGAATGTTTCCTTCCAGCCTCCGGCATCCGATGTGTTGGAATCCTCATTTGATGTGTTGACGAATTGCACAACAAGGGTGGGACCGGTCTGGATGCGGAAGATGTTGTTTGTCGTAAGGGAGTTGAAGTTGTGGAAGGGCTTTGATGAATTGGCGGTGACATTGTAGTAGCGTGCGGGCAACAAGGAGGTATTGAAGGAGCAATTGTATGATCCGGTTGTCTCATTGGTAACTGGAGAGCACGAATAGCCGCTTTGGCCCTGTTTGTAGGTCAGGTTCACCTGGGCATCTGTTAGGGGAATTAGGCATTCATCGGTAACATTGACCCGCAGGGTAACGTTTGAATTGCGCGGGTAGTTGGCGCCATTTGGGGAAAGTAGGGTGTTTTGGATATCGGCGTATATGCTGATGTTGAAATTTGAGGAATTGGTTTGGGTGTAGCAGCCATCAGTAATCCCGCCTTTCCAGGATTGTTTTGCTGCGCCATAGGAACATGATGGGTTGAAATAAACAGCGGCATGGCCGGAGGAATTGGATGAGGTTTGGTTGCCTGAATCGAAGGAAACCGCGTTCGCAGTAACCCAGAACGTGACATTGGAATTATTGACGTAGGTGAGGTTTTCGGCATCGTAAATGCGGATTGAGAAGTAAGCGCTTGCCTGGCTCCTGTTGATTGAAGTCTCGTTGCCGAAGATATGGGAAATGGTTACGTTGGTTGTTGTCAGGTTGGGGCCGTAAACGGGCGAGGTGTTGAACTGGTTTGCGGGCTCGCCGTTTATGATGTGCCATTTGAAATAGTTGTCGGCCCCCATTTCGCCGCAGGAGAGGCTGTAAACTGAAATTGTGCAGTTGCCAGCGCCGGTTACTGTTGTGTTGCCCTTGTTTTGCCAGGTGGCCTGGTTGTCGGTTGAGACGAATAGGGTGCAGGTGACATTGTCGGCCGCATCATCCGTAATCTGGACGGAGTAATTGTAGGGCCTGCTCCAGCCGCCGGATG
>JBBSVW010000035.1:16025-32410 GCA_038046605.1 Microcaldota archaeon
TGAAATCTACAGGCACCCTTGAGCCCCTTGTGTAATTTACACCTAGGGGCCGGGCTAGGGATATTGACAGGTTGGTATTGATCGTAATGTTGTAGACGGTGGAATTGACGCTCTTATAGCAGGAATTACTGGTGGATCCTATTTTCCAGCCTTGGATTCCAGGAGCGTAAGTGCATGAGGGATCAAAGGAGGTATTCAAATAGCCATTTGAAAGGGTCGTAACTCCGGTGCCGGCATCGTAACTGCTCCCATTTGTTGTAACCCACCTGGTTCCTGAAACAATGCCAACTCCGGGGAAGGTGCTACCATCTATGTCGTAGAGGCGAAGTGAAAACGCGGATGAGTTGGTTCCATTCCTCCAAATCGAATCACCATCGCCAGCAACGTAAGTAAAGTTCACATCCTTTGGTTCGATTGTGAAATTGGTGGGGGTGAGGTTTGCCGTGAAATTCTCATCAGAGGCATTCCAGAAGAACTGCCAGCCGGCGATGTCGCCGCATGCAAAATTGCTCTTGGGGATGGAGAGCATGGTGCTGTTGCAGTTGCTTGAGCAGGTACGTGTCGATACCAAGGTCCAATCGCCAGAATAGCCCTGGCGGATAAATAAATAGGCCGTAACAAGGTCATTATCTTCATCGGTTACTGAAACGTTGAAATTGAAGGTTTCTCCGGGGGCGCCATAATCTTGTGTGTTTCCATCCTCATTGGAAGTGTTTACAAACTGCACATTCAAGGTTGGGCCGGTTTGGATCCTGAAGATGTTGTTTATTGTAGTCGAGTTGAAGTTGTGGTATGGCTTGGATGCGTTCATGGTGACATTGTAGTGGCGGGATGGCAAAGCGGTCGTATTGAATGTGCAATTGTAAGCGCCGGTGGTCTCATTTAGGATTGGGGCGCAGGAATAATCAGCTGAGCTGCGTTTGTATGAAAGATTGACAAGCGCGTCGGTAAGTGGCACGGAGCATTCGTCCGTGATATTTGCCCTAATCGTCACATTGGATCCGCGCGGATAATTTGCCCCGTTCGGGGTCAGGAGGGAATTTTGGATGTCTGCAAATACGCTTACATTGAATTCGGATGAATTCAACACCTGGTAGCATCCATCAGTAGCTCCCGCTTTCCATAATTGTTTCCTTGGCTGGTAGGTACAGGAGGGATTGAATATTGCCTGCAGGAAGCCAGAGGAATTTGTTTGAGTGGCATTGCCAGAATCATAAAGCGAACCATTTGTTGTAACCCATACTGTCCCGTTCACAGACCCATTAAGGAATGCGCCTTTTTCCGAATCGAACAACCTAATTGACAGTAGTTGTGCGCCAATGCTCCTATTCACATTGGTTTCGTTCCCAATGAAGTGGGAAACGGTGAGATTTGAGGTGGACATGTTTGGGCCGTAGGTGTTGCTTGTGTTTTGGGTATTCAGGACCGAACCTGCCTGGTAGTCGTAAATATTGAATTTGAAATAGTTATCTGTGCCAATTTCGCCGCATGCGTAATTGGAGACGTTGAATATGCATGTCCCATTCCCGTTTGCCAATGTGTAATTTTGGCCTTGCAATGTCCATGAGGTCCCATTATCGACGCTGGTATACAATGAGCAGTTTACGGAATTGCCATCTGGATCGGATACATTCACGGAATATGTGAAAATCCTGCTCCAGCCTCCACTTGACGGAGTGACACCGATATTGTTGAAGGTGGGCTGGGCATTGACCAGCGTAAACCGTTCGAAAAATAGCGAGCTGTTTGAATTATAGGTGGAATTGGTCGCATTGACCCGGATGCTCCAAAGTCCGGGCGCTTTTCCGGATGAATCCCAGGTGCAATTGAAATTTCCATTGCCCTCATTTGAAACCGGCGTGCAAAGCTCGGTAGCATTCGACGGCGATTGGAGCTGGAAAACTACTGTCGAGGCATTAAGCGGACCTTCCGCTGAGCAGTCGGTTGTGACATTTGTCCTCAATGCTAATAGGTTCGAAGTATTGTAGGTGGTGCCATTTACTGGAGTGGAAAGGTTGACAAATAGCTGGCCCGTCACATTTATAGAAAAGTTGCTGGTTAGCGAATCAGAATAATAAAGGTCGTTTTGGACGCCGCCGCGCCATCTTTGTATGGAAGAAGAAAAGGAGCAATCCGGATTGAAATCAAGGGTCAGGAAACCCGAAGAGTTGGTGGTCGTGTTTTGGGGGGTATTGAAAACTTGCCCATTGAGCGTAATGAAATAGCTTCCATTGACATTCCCTGCAACATACTCCCCACGGATTTGGTCGTAGACCCGAAGGATCAGGGGGGTTGTCTGGGATCCCTCCCGATTCACGACCGAATTGACACCGGCACCAATTTCAATAGTCACCGTATCCTTGGCGATTGTAAACGAGGATACGGATGTGTTGGTAGTATAGCCGTATTGGTCGGTTGCGTTGAAGAAATACTCGCTTACGCCTACATCGGTGTTGTTGAAGGTTTGGACGAAATTTAGGGGGGTTGAAGAGCAGGCGCTGCAGCTTTGGGTTTGAAGGAAAACCCAGGTGGAATTGCCACTTTTGCGCTTGAATAAGTACACAGTAACGTTGTTATCATCAAGATCGGTTACGGTCACGGAAAAATTGAACTGGCCTCCCCAGCCGCCAGAAGAAGGCGTTACTGATGGGGAACTTAGGATTGGCCTGCTTGCTAGGTAGAATGCAAACGCCCGGGTCACGGAGGCATTGGAAAAGTATGATTTGCTCGCATTCACTGTGACATTATGGAAGCCGTACGTCCAGCCGGCGGTCGTGGTGTTTGGCGCAGTGCAATTGTAAAAGCCATTCCCCTCATTCACGGCATTACAGGTGTAGCTGGTATCGGGGGCCATGAGCACGGTTGATCCGTTCACAAGTCCGCATCCGCCTATGTCCGTAATGTTTGCCCTGAAATTTATGTTGTCGACGCCCCGGAGGAAGGTAAGATTGAGCGGCGCATAAAGCGCAGGGAGGAATTCGGATGTGATTGTCACATTGAAATCGGTGGAATTCGAGGGCTTGAATAGCGAAGAGGTGTCAAGGATTCCTGCTTTCCATTTCTGGAGCCCCACGCCATAAGTGCAATCCGGATTGAACGCCGAGGAATCAATCCAGCCGGAGGAATTTGTGAATACCTGAATGCCTGCATCGTAATTGCTCCCATTGGTAGTGACCCATATCCTGCCTTCTTCACTTGCCACATTTATTGATGGCTTGTCTGTGTCTACAACCCTGACAATGAACCTTGAGGAATTGGACCCAAGCCTGCTTACCGTTGTTGAATTCCCAAGGTAATGGTCGGCCCTTGTGTCGTCGCGCTCAATTGTGAAATTGTACTCCGGCGATGTGATGCTGTTTGCCGCATCATCCTCAGTTGCATTGAATTTCACGGACCAATTCCCGATGTCCCCGGATGAGCCGAATGTCTTGGAGAAATTGATGGATTGGTTTTGGCCTTGGCGGATAACAGAGCCTACAAGCTGCCATTCTCCAAGTGCGGGCGTTAATTGCCTTACGAACGAGTATATGGTTATCGTGTCATTGTCCTCATCCGTCAGATTGGAGGAAAGGTAGAAGGTTTCGCCATACCCGCCGGGATTTGGATTTGCCAAAACATTGGTGAAATTAACGTAGGTCTCGATGAAGAAAGACGAGGTGGACGCAACGTATTCGCGCAGGGTTGTCTCGTTGTTGAAGAACGCCTTGGAGGCATTGAAGGTCACATTGTATGCGCCGGCATACATCGAAGTGGTATTGAATGTGCAGGAATAATTCCCGGAGCTGAAATTGGATACGCCTAGGCAGCCGTAAAGCTGGCGGGTGTTGTTGTGGGTTGCGGAGAAATTGGCCATCGCATCAGTCACCGGGACATTGCAATCTGTCAGGATTGAGCCGTTGATAGTGGCATTTTGCCCCCGTATAACTTCTATGCCATAAGGCAACGTGACGTTTAATGAAAGGCTGCCAAGGATTGTGAGGGAGGATGCAGTGGTGTTTACCGGGAGGTAGCAATTGTTGGTTGAGCCAACCTTCCATTGCGCAACGCCTGTGCCATAGCCGCAGGAGGGGTTGAAATCCAGCCTTGCATGGCCGGAGGAATTGGTTTGGGTCTGATTTCCCAAATCATAGTCTACCCCGTTTGTTGTGACCCAGAATGTGGCATTGACCAGCGGGTCGTAGGATTGGTTGTCGGTATCATAGAGCCGCATTATCAGAGTCGTGAAATTGCCAAGGCTCCTATTGACATACGAGTTCTGCCCATAGATGAAATCCACCGTAAGGTTGTCTGCCGTCAAGTTGAGGTCCGCATTTGGCGTAGCATTGAAGGTGTTGCTTGGCTCGCCATTTACAATTTGGAAGAAATATTGGGAGTTGTTTCGCAAATCGCCGCATGTGAAATTGCCAACAGTCACAGTGCAATTTCCACTGCCAGTTGAAAGGGTTGAGGACCCTTGGTAAACGAACTGCCCGGATGTGTTGACAAATAGATTGCAGGTTACTGGCTCCCCTTCAGGATCGTATACTGATACGTTGAATTGGTAGGCAAGGCCCCAGCCTCCAGCTTTCCTATTCACGCTTTGGTTTTGGGCGCTTGTCAGGACGTTTTTTAGGTAGAAGCGGTTGCTAAAGAGGGTAACATTGGAATTGTAGTAGGGCATGGAGGCGTTTAGGAGGATGGAGTAGTTGCCCTGCGCCTTGTTCGAGGTGTCGAATGTGCAGTTGTAGTAGCCGTCGCTTTCATTCATCGTTGGCGAGCAGAGGTAGTTTGCCAGGGTTTGGTTGTGGATGAATGTGGCATTTGTTATCGATGTGTTAAGGAAGCCTTCCTGCGCAAGGCATTCGCTTGTGACATTATATCGAACTGTAACGTTATTTGTTACGTTGTAGATGGATTGGTTGATTGGGAGGAGAAGCGATACGTGCACCTGGCCGATGATGTCAAGGCTGTTAGCGGATGAATTCTTGTTCTTGTAGCAGATGTCGTTTAAGACGCCGCCTTTCCAGTTGTGGCTTCCGGCTATGTACGAGCATGAGGGATTGAAATCATAGTTGAAATAGCCGCTTGAGTTGGTCTGGTTGAAATAGCCAGAGTCGAACACGCTTCCGCTTGTGGTCACCCAGAATGAGCCGTTGACTCCAGTTCCCACAATTGAGGCGTTGTCTGTGTCGTTTACATAAAGGCGCAGCGCGCCGGAGGGGGTTC
Source organism: Microcaldota archaeon (assembly GCA_038046605.1). Taxonomy (GTDB): domain Archaea; phylum Micrarchaeota; class Micrarchaeia; order Norongarragalinales; family SBBD01; genus JACRGC01. The sequence goes on from JBBSVW010000035.1 coordinate 21,231, forward strand.
CGTCCCGGTTGATTTGGAAGGCGGATGCACCCACAAGCACATCCACATCATCCTGCTGGAGCGTGAAATTTGAAACAGTTGATTGATTTGCAAGACCGGTACAAAGGCCGGTTGTTACATTGAACATGAAGTCCCATGTGGAATTGTCGACAAAGTTTGAGCAAGTGAAGGCCTCATCAACAAAGGTTAGGTTCGTGCCGGAGCCAGCGCTGCAGGAGGGGCATGATTGCGATCCGCGGAACTGCCAGACAAGAGAGTTGTTTGGCTTTACCCAAAGGGAGACGTTTATTGTGTCACCTGAAGGGTCGAAAACGGTGATGTTGAATGTGCGCTTGACACCCCAGCCATCTACTCCCACATTCACTCGCGGATCATTTAGTTCAGGAACTGCGGCAAGCCTTAGGGAACTTACGGAAGTGTTTGAGGCATTCTGATAGTATTGCTTGCTTGAATTCACAGTGATGTTGTAAAGGCCATAGCTCCTGCCGGTCGAATCCCAGGTGCAGCTGTAATTGCCGGTTGCAAGGTCGGTAGCTGAGCTGCATGAGAATGTGGAGGATTGGCGTTTCACGAAAGTTTCAACAACGGCGCTGGCAACTCCCGAGCATTCATCCCGGATTGTTGAATTGATTATTATTTGGGTTCCGGGGGAATAGCATGTTCCGGCAACCGGGGAGACGATTGTATTGTTGAAGGGATCAGTAATGATGGATAGGTTGTAATCGGAGGAATTCATCTCATAGTAGCAGCTAGTTTGGGGCACGTTTACCTTCCATCTCTGCGGTCCGACAATATAGCTGCAGGTTGGATCGAACGACCGTATGACAAGGCCGTTTACGGAGGTATTCGTGCCGGATGCTATGTAATTGGACGATCCATCAGCGGTTACATATAGCGTGCCGGTAACCCCGTCTGGAAGGTCTGTCGAATCTACGAAATCGCGGAATCGGATTGAAAGCGTCGTTGCATTCGTGACCCTGTGGACGACCGAATTGTTCCCAAGGGATAGGGTCGCCGTTAGATTGCGCCTCTCAAGGGCAAAGGTCTTGTTTTCGGTTTGCGCCGTAAGGCTTTGGTTATCCGTTGCATTGAACTTGAATTGCCAATTGCCAAAATCCGAGCATGCCGAATGGGTTGAATCGGAGAATGTCAGGGTTTGGTTTGTGCAATTGTTGCATTCCTGGGATGAGACAAGCGTATATTCAGAAGCGCCAGGTGCTTTTTGCCAAAGCCTGACGGTCGCATTGTCATCCTCATCCCAAACCGTTACGTTGAAGAGTATCGATGCCCCCCAATATACCCAGGATAGGTTGGAAAGGGGGTTTGAGAGGTAGGGCGGCGTCGAGATGTGGAATGAGTTTGTTTTTGATGTTTGCGCAAGGAAGTAATTTGTTTTCGATGCATTCATGAAGGCCATGTAAGTCCCTCCTTGGAGGGCGGACGTGTTGAAGGTGCAGTTGTACATCCCGCCTCCTTCCTCTAGGACATTTGAACAGGCAAATGCAGAGCCGCCATCCCTTATTGAGAAATTGACATTTGCGCCCGTCACAACAACGCCGCAATCATCAGTCAAATTGCCCCTTATGGTGACATTTTGGCCTTGCGAAATCATGCTTCCTAGGGGGGAGGTTATGTTTGCATTTAGCTCGCCTTGGATTGTCAAAACCATGTCGGAGGAATTTTGGCTAAAGTAGCAAGCATCAGCTAAAATTCCCCCTTTCCAAATTTGAGGCCCAATTGAATAGCTGCATGTTGGGTTGAATGACACTGGGGCGTGGCCGGAGGAATTGGTTTGGGTGGAATTGCCCAAATCATACAATGCGCCGTTGGTGGTTATCCAGATTGTGGCATTTGACGAGCCTATGAGGTAGGTTTGGTTATCCAAATCGAATAATCGAAGCACAAGGTTTGTTAGGTTTGAGCCTGATCTGTTGACAACGGAGGCATTTCCTGCCCCCAGGGTTACATTTATCGCATCCCGGGTAAGGTTTAGCGTCGCATTTATCGTCGTATTGAAAGTGTTCGACGGCTCGCCGTTTATAACCTGGAACATGAAACCCGAGTTATTTCTGATATCGGCGCAGGTGAAATTATGAACCACCACCGAGCATGTGCCCTGGCCCGTTGGCAGGGTGCTGTTTCCGCGGTAGGTGAATTGGGTGGAGGTGTTGGTGAATAGCTGGCATGTCACCGATTCACCCTCGGGATCCAGTATGGTTGTGTTGAATTGGTAGCTTTGCCCCCAGCCGCCTTGGGTTAGGTTTACAATTGGCGGAGTGGAATTGGTTAGGATGTTCCTTAGGTAGAAGCGGTTGCTAAAGAGGGTAACATTGGAATTGTAGTAGGGCATGGAGGCGTTTAGCAGGATGGAGTAGTTGCCCTGCGCCTTGTTCGAGGTATCGAATGTGCAGTTGTAGTAGCCGTTGCTTTCATTCATGGTTGGCGAGCATAGGTAGTTTGTCAGGGTTTGGTTGTGGATGAGGGTTGCGTTTGTAATGGAGGTGTTGAGGAAGCCTTCCTGTGCAAGGCATTCGCTTGTGACATTATACCGAACTGTAACGTTATTTGTTACGTTGTAGGTGGATTGGTTGATTGGGAGGAGAAGCGATACATGCACCTGGCCGATGATGTCAAGGAAGGAATCCGAGGAATTTTTGTTCTTGTAGCAGGCATCATTGAGAACCCCGCCCCGCCATACCTGCGCCCTTGCATTATAGCTGCAGGATGGATTGAAGTCGTAGTTAAGGTAACCGGAGGCATTTGTTTGGTTGAAATATCCCGAATCTAGAATGCTGCCATTTGTCGTAATCCAGAAACTTCCGTTGACTCCAACGCCCACGATGGATGCATTGTCGGTGTCGTTTACATAAAGGCGCAGGGTTCCGTATGGCGAGCCGTCCCTGTCAACGGATGAGGCGCTTGCACCAATTATGACATTGACATCATCTTGCTGCATGGTAAAGTTTGCAACTGAGGATTGGTTTGTAAGGGAGGTGCAAAGGCTAGTTGTTGCATTGAACATGAAGTCCCATGAGGAATTAGTGGCATAGTTCCCGCATGTGAAGGTCTCATCGACGAATGTTAGGTTAGTGTAGGTGCTGCAGGAGGGGCATAATTGCGATCCGCGGAACTGCCATATGTTGCTGTTGTTGGGCTTTACCCAAAGGGAGACGTTGATGGTGTCGCCCGAAGGATCCCGAACGGTGATGTTGAATGTGCGCTTGACACCCCAGCCATCAACCCCCACATTAACCCGGGGGTCGTTTAGTTCTGGAACTGCGGCAAGCCTTAGGGAATCTAGGCTTGTGTTGCTGGCGTTGGCATAGTATTGCTTGCTTGAATTCACCGTTAGGTTGTAGAGGCCATAGCTCCTGCCGGCAGAATTCCAAACGCAGCTGTAATTGCCTGTTAACAGGTCGGTTGTGGAGCCGCATACTGATGAGCTTGCGCCTTGCCTAACTGTTGCACTAACAGTAGCGCTTGCAATGCCAGAGCACTCGTCCCTAACTGTAGAATTGAGTATTATCGAAGCCCCTGGAACATAACAAGTGCCACTAACGGGCGATACAATTGTATTGTTTGGGGCATCGGTGATTATGGAGATATTATAAACTGTCGAGTTGACCGAATAGTAGCAGGAAGTTGCAGCCGATTCTATTTTCCAGCTCTGGGGGCCAACTTGCCAGCTGCATGTCGGATCGAATGCACGCCTAACAATGCCATTTAGGGATGTGTTGGAGCCGCCGGAGAGGTATGAAATGGCGCCTCCATCGGTTGTGACATACAAGGTGCCAGTGACACCCGTTCCGATATCCTGAGCTGAATCTACTGCGTCAACAAATTTTACGCCAAGGGAGGATGTGTTGGTTACGCGATGGACTACGGAGCTGTTTCCGGATTGCAGCTGGAAGGTAAGGTTCCTTTGCGTTAGGTTGAAGGTGTTGTTCGTCGTCTGGTCGGTGAAATTGACAGTGTCCGTCGCATTGAACTTGAATTGCCACTGGCCAAAATCAGAGCAGGCGGAATGGGTGGAATCGGAAAACGAGAGGTTGTAGTTGGTGCAGTTTGTGCAAACCTGTGAGGAGATGAACGAATATTCGGAAGCCCCAGGCGCTTTTTGCCAAAGTGATACCGTCACATTATCATCCCGGTCAGTGACAGTTACGTTGAATTCAATTGTTGCCCCCCAATAAACTGATGAAAGGTTTGCAAGTGGATTTGTTAACACGGGGGAGGTTGCTATTTTGAAAGCGTTGGTTTTTTGAATTGAGCCATTTGAATAATGCAGCTTGGCAGAGCCCATGAATACACGGTAAACCCCCCCACCTAAGGCAGTTGTATTGATCGAGCAGTTATATGAGCCAGATCCTTCTTCATAAACAATGGGGCATGCGATTGGTCCGCCGCCGTTTTGCACTGTGAAATTGACAGTTGCTCCGGTTACCGCAATGCCGCAATCATCCGTGACATTGCCCCTAAGGGTTATGTTGACACCCGGCGTGTAATTTTGGCCAAGTGGGAATGTGACATTGTTGTTCAGGGCGCCGATGACAAAGAAGGAATAGTTTTGGGATGAGTTCCTCTGGGAATAGCAGGCATCGGATAGCACCCCGCCAGACCAGTTCTGAAGGCCCACATTGTAGCTGCAGGAGGGCTTGAATATTATGCTGAAATTCCCGGATGCATTTGCGGCCGTGAAATTGCCGGAATCGTAGGAGGCGCCATTGGTTGTGACCCAAATGGTCCCATTCGCATTTGTGGCGCCCGTGCGATTGTCATCATCATATGCCCTAAGCGCCAGGATTATGGTCCCGTTTTGCCTAGTGACATTGGCCCCATTCCCGGAAATGTAGGAAATTGTGACGTTGTCTTTTTCAACTGTCCAGTTTGAAATTATGGATGAACCATTTGAGCCTTGCGTATCCGTGCCATTGAACATGAAGTGCTTTAGCCCGATGTCATTGCAGGTGAATTTGTATTCGACGGTGTAATTGACAATTGAATTCGTGCATGTGGTGCATGTGGATTGGTTTAGGATGCTAAATGGCCCGGTTGAGGCATTCCCATAATAGAGCGTCAAATCGACATCCTGGCTCTCGGAATCCTGCACAATCGCCGAAAAGTTAAGCTGCTCCCCCCATCCTGCAGGGGAGGGATATTCTGAAATACTGATTATCACAGGGGCAGTGTTGTTTGGGGAGAAGAGCTGGAAGGCATTGCCTGCAAGAGAAGTGCCATAATTGAAATATTCCTTTGTGGCATTTGCGGTAATGTTGTATATTCCCGGCGCCAGGGCGCTCGTATTGAAGGTGCAGGAGTAGGTGCCGTTGGAATAGTTGACTATGTCGCTTCCGCCGCAGTGCGTCATGTTGAAAAGTCCGGTGATGTTGAATGCGGGAGTGGCATTTGCGGCAAACAAGCCGCATTCATCGCGGGTGTTCAAGGTCAGTGTGACATTTTGCCCGATAGTGTATGAGGCGCCAGTGCCATTGAGAGTGGAAATTGCGAATGCAAAATCCGCATAAACAGAAACATTGAACCGGGCGGAGAGCTTATCGACATAGCAGGTGTCCGATGAAACAATTGCATACCAGCTTTGGTTCCCAGGGGAGTTATCGCAGGTTGCATTGAAGTAGAAATCAACGCTTCCGGAAGAGTTTGTAGTATTCGTGCCTGCGGTTAAGTTAAAGGTCGTATTGGTTGAAACATTGAATGTGATGGTTGCCGCTGGCGTTCCTGCATACAAACCTCTATCGGTATCCGATATGTTGAGCGTAAACCTTACTTTTTGCTCACCGGACCTATTGACAATTGAATTATTCCCGCGAATATGGAGGAAAGTCACATCGTCCTTTTCAATTGTTGTGGAATTTTCAGCAATTGAGGCGGATTGCCCTTCGGAAGTGTTTGCGGAAAATGTGTAAAACCACGTGCCTACCTGCGAATTGCCGGCAGCGCAGGTGAAATTGTAGGTCCAAAGCGCCGTCTTGTTCAGGCAGCCTACGCAAAAACTTGCGGGCGTTACTTCGAAGGATGGAACAACAGGCGAACAGCTAGGGCAGCGAAGAGAGAGCCTTGCAGTAGTATTAATGTTCCAAACCGAGGAGGAGTAATTAACTGTATAATTTACTGGAACGCCCCAGCCATCGCTTGATGGGATCACAAGCGGCGCGGAAATCTTGGGCTTTGCCGTCAGGTAGAATAGGTATGCGGGATCGGGCCCGACCTTCGTTTTGAAATCGCCGTAGTATTTGGACGCGGTTGAATTCATGGTGACATTGTAATATCCGCCGATCTTATCCTCGGTTGAAGCCCATGGGCATTCGTAAAACCCCCCTCCAAGGCTGCTTCCCGAGCAGAGCTTGTTTGTGTTATTTGCGGTGAAGTTGAATGAGGTGATTATGGATGAATCCTCAACGGGGGATATGAAATTGCCGCAATCATCCTTCACATTCCCTTGCGCATTGATTTCGGTTGGGTCGGTGAAATTTGTTGAGCCGGAAGGATTTGTCACATTGTTTGTTAGGAATCCCTTGATCTGCAGGGCATAGATTGTGGAGGTAATGTCATTGTAGCAGCTGGATCCCACAAGGGATACTTTCCAGCTCTGGTCGGGCCTTGAGGTATACTGCGTTGGCGAGCAGGTCGCATTGAAATTGTAATCGAGATATCCGGTTGAATTCGTCGAATTGAGTATAGAGGGGCCATAATTCGTGCCATCGTAAGTGACTGATAAATTAAGCGCATAATTCCCAAGATATGTGCCATTGGTATCATTGACAAGGACTCTAAGAAGGTCGTTATTTGAGCTTGATCTGTTTGCAAGCGAGGCATTTCCCGCAATTAGGTTTATTTGGAGAGTGTCCTTGGTTATTGTATAAGTGGTTCCCAGGGATACTGTGGTCGTATTTAGATTGCCGTCGTTGTCGAAGATCGTGAAATTGTAATACCATGAGCCGATGTCATCGCATCTCCATGCCTGCGAGAAATTAGCATAATTCCAAACGCCATTGGAGGTCACATTAGATGTGTTCAAAACCGTCCAATTGACAAGCCCATCGGGGGATTTTGAAAGGTTGACAGTCAGATTGTGGAATTGCGAATAAACTGCAACTGAAAACTGTTTGCGGAAACCAAATCCGGAAGAGGAAGGAGTAACTGAAACATTCTGGTATTGCGGAGTGTCGGTACAGGAGAAATTAACATAATAAAGCCGGCCCTTGTGCTGCGCAAAGTAGGTATTGTTTGTGGCATTGAATTGGAACTGCTGGTTGTATTGCGCGCCAAGGGGAGTTGCGAAGGAATAATTATAAGCAAGCGAACCCGATGTGCCATCGGCTGTGAGGTTTATGGCATTACCCCATCTTGCAAACCCTGTTCCGGATGCAAACAATGCGGTTGTGAAGCCCTGTGGAGTAATAGTTGAAGGGTAATATTCTGTGAAATTATACAAATAGCCTACCCTGTTGCCCTTGTTGAATATGGCGTTGCTGACATTGAATGTGCCGCATGAAAATGAGGACGGGAAGCCTGAAATCCAAGGACCTGCTGGATTCGATGCATATGCCCTTGAGGTCTTAAGGAATGGGCCTTGTACTACAAGAGCAAAGCGATTATCGTCCAGTTTGAATCTAATGGGGGGACCAGTTGCGGTCTCACCTTGCGATGAACCCCTAGCGCTAAAGAAATAGCGCTTGCCTCCGGGTTGGAAATCAGGAGTAGCTGAAACATTTGTTGTGAAGGAGAATTCTAAACGGGCCCCCTCCTGCAACTGCCCCAAGGATTCCATTTTGATAACCCAGCCTTCCGCCACCGAGCCAAGCGGATAGCCGGGCCTTGGAAGGACTGAAGTGAAATTATAGGGTTTGGAAAAACCATGTGCCAATTCCGATCTAACTATATGCATGTTTGCATCCCTGTCTCCAGCAGAGCTCCCGCCTTGGAAAATGAGCCGCGTATTTACATTGATGGTTGAGTTCTGGTTCACAGATGCATTAGGGAAGTAAGTAATATTGTTGCCCGAAAAAACCACTGTCGGGAATGTGTTGTCGGCTTGCGCGGATGACTGGGAAATGGTCCTCACTTCCGAAACGGATTTTGAATTCCCCGCCCACGAAACTGTGGTGGTAAAGGAATGGTCCAAGCCCGTGAAATCAATTGGCCCCCAGGAAAGTATTGCGCCGAAGCATTCGGAAGTGGCAATGGGAATATTGCTCCACCTTGCAAATGAGCCATCGCCCGAAGTATTTGCGGGGGTTGCTGCAATAAATGTGAAATAGGCACTTGGAAATTCAAGGTCTATTACGGCATCTGTTATTGGGACATCACCGTAATTGCAAACGGCAATGGTCATGTTGAAATCTTCATAAGTATCCTCGGTAGTCGTGCCCACATAATCGTCTGACGCGGTATAAATGACCACTGGCTCGCTTGCAAGAGTGAAGGTTTTTGCATAAGTGTTTTGCTGGAAAGGGCTCTTGACCAAAACTTGGGAGGTATATGTTTTGGAAGTATCCGCATCGTCTGGCACCCATACCCTCCATAACACCGCGGATTCGTTAAAAAATGGCGTGGTGTTGTGCTGATAGCCGGAAATTCCAATTGAAATGGATTGGGAAGCGCCTTCCTCCATGTACCAGTCTTTGCTTGTGCTGCCATCGAGAATAGAAAGCGTCACATTGGCATTTAACGCATTTGTCTCATTATAGTTGAAAAGAGGCATTGCTATGTAGCCTATACTTCCGGGTATGAGTATGCTTGAGATGCCAGAATTATCCTTTACGGACATTTCCCTATTTGCGACTTCTATATTCGAACAATTCCGGACAGTTACGGATACTATATTGCTTGAGAATTGTACGACCCCGTTTCTAAGCTGCATGTAAGTTCTAAGATTATATGAGCCGGTTGCTTGCGGTTTGATTGTGAAATTTGTTGAACTGAACCCAAAAGTAGGAGAAGTTGTGGTGGCAGTCCAACTAACATCGTGTGGATTCATGTCTCCGGCCCAGAAGACCCAGTTGCTTGCGGGAAGGCTAGCGTAGGGGCCTCCGGTTGAAACCTGAATTGATACATTGTCTACATCTGTTCCAGTGGATCCCTTGACTATTCCAACAGATAAGTTATAGGTATGGTTTGCGCAAAGGACTGCCGGATCCCAAGGATACGGGGTTGCAGCAGAGTATGTTTCATTGAAATAAAAAGTTAAGTCGTGTATGAAGAAACGATCATCAGCGCCAATTGTCCAGTTGCGTGCCTCCTCGAATGAATTGCCCGAATTATATTCTATTTTCATCCTTCCAGCCAAGTAGAGCATGGGGGAAATCGGAGGCGGCTCGTAGGAGTATTGAATGGTTTTTTCCTGGCCTGCCATCAAATTCCCAAGGGGGAATTTTATCTGCTTGTAGCCGTTGCCCAAATCAGTCACATCGAGGGATGAGGGCCCAAAGACAAATGAAGAGGGGAGGTATTCGTAGGCAGTGGCGTTAAGCACATCGCTTGTAGGAGTGATTTCAATTGTTACGGGCGTTAGCCCAAGCTGGATTAGTGTTGGCTCCCTCCGTTCGATATCAAATTGCCTACTTGCCCTGGCTTCAAATGCATCTGAAAAATCGGAATCGATGCCAACTTCGGGCTTTTGCGCGCGGGCATAGATGAAATATGCCCCGATTTCATCTACAGGGTATTGCAAGGAGTATTCCCCATTGTAATTGTCTGAGATGATTCCCGGATAGGTGGTGAAATTGTATTGCGCGCCAGTTGGGGATGTAATTTGCACATCAATGGTTGCCGAATCCGCCCTTGAGCCATCGGGATTCAGGACTCCAATTGTTATGTTTGCAATTTCGCCTGGAAGGTAGATGCTGCGCTCCGTATTGATGTTGACAAGGCCAAGGGCAAAGCCCTCCTCCTCGCCATAATCGGAAATTTCAATAAGCGATTCGCCGGCTGCAAGCGGGCCAAAGAGCGCAAGGTCGCTTTGGGCATCAGGGGAATTTGCCGCTTTTGCCCCAAAGGGGGGAAGCGAAACTGTTGTTGGTGAAGGCAAGGTTTCAGCAGAATGCAAGGGCGCTTCTGAAGGGGAAGGAGTTGCAGATGGGAAAGGGGTTGATTCAATTATTCCTGTTGGGGAAGGAGAAGGAATTGCACCTATTGACTCCGTCGGGGTTGGAGATGCAATTGATGCAGGCGCATCCATTGGGGAAGGGATGGGGGAGGAAATTTCAGTTGGGGATGGGGAAATCTGGTTGGTAGCATTAGCCTCATCCAAAATTATTGGTATGGCAGTTAGTGTGCTTCCAGTCAGGATTGGGATTCCAGTTGCAGCCGGTTCGGGCGTTGGGGCAACGGGTTTGGGCGTTGGGGGCGCGCCATTTGCTGGATCATCCAAAGCCTTATTTCCCGCCCCTAATTTCACCTTCTTCTTGAAATTCGCAACAAATTTCAGGTAATAGTAGCCTGGCCGGAATGCATTTTGGGATGGGATCTCAAAGCGCTTTCCATTGGGGCCATCGGCCAGGGCGACCTCAATTTCGGCTCCATCACTTGCAACAAGGAATGCCTGGAACTTGCCACCGGCTATTTTCTTGCTCTCATCATCAAGGAAATCAAGATCGAATGAGATGCTCTCGCCAATCTTGTAGCTTTTCTTCTTGTTTGAAATGATTGCCTGGAATTTGGTTGGCTTTTTGCGGATTAATCCCGATAAGTTTAAAGCGGTGCCGTTTAGTTCGGTTGAATTTGTGATGTTCATGCCGGTTTGGTTCAATATTGATTCGTTAAGGGTTAGGTTTGCTTGGGGAAGCTGCGTTAGGTTGATTGCCAAATACAAATCGCTTATGACCATCAGGGCAGTATCAAAATATCCTGTAAAATTTTCTTTGCTTACCCTAAGGGAATGGAATCCTTCGGAAATGTTTGTGAAATTGGCAGGGGATGGGAAGGGCGCAAGATCATCCAGGGATATTTCCGCATCTGCCGGGATGGCCTCCACAAAAACATTCCAGGTTGCATTGGTGAAATTGTATGCAATTGCGGTTGGCGAAGGCGAAATGGACGGCTCAACTGATGGGGATGGGGAAACATTCACAGATGGTTCTGGTGAAAATTAAGGAGAGGGGGATATGGATTGCTCAATTGAAGCATAAGGGGTAGGCGACATGGTAGAGGTCGGCATGGGG
>JBBSVW010000036.1:0-17047 GCA_038046605.1 Microcaldota archaeon
CTTTTCCCCAAGCAACCCGAAAACCGACTCGTAAAGCAGGTGCTTTGCCTCCTCTTCGGTGAATTTTTTGGCACAGATGATTTGAAACTGCAAATACCTCCTCTTATCCCTCATAAAGATGCACGTGTCATTCCGCCATGATGTTCTTTATAATCCAGCTTTCGTTGAATTCCAGAAGGTCGGTGTATTCCTGCCCGGTCCCGACAAAATAAACCGGCAGCTTGCATTCGTATGCAATGCTTAGGCTCCCTCCTCCTTTTGCATCGCAATCGAGCTTTGTTAATATGATGCCATCGACACCCAGTTTTTCGTTGAAAACCTTTACCTGGTTCACGAGCGAAGAGCCGGCAATTGCCTCTGCTATGAATATTTTCATGTTTGGTTTTACAACCCGGACTATTTTTTGCATTTCCGTTAGAAGGTTCAGGTTCGTATCCTGCCTTCCGGCGGTATCGATCAATACAACATCCAGCTTGTGCGCTTTCGCATGCGCAATTGCATCGTATGCAACAGCAGCCGGATCCGCGCCATACTTGTGCTTGACAACTTTTATTCCCAGTTTTTCCCCATGGTGCGATGCCTGTTCAATTGCAGCTGCCCTGAAGGTGTCGCTTGCGGAAATTACGGAAGTGCAGCCGCGCTCCTTCAAATTGTAAGCAACTTTGGCAATGGTAGTTGTTTTGCCCATCCCATTTGGGCCAAGGAAGAGCACAATGAATGGAATTTCCCCCTTCTTTTTCGCATTTTCCACCTTTTCGAAGAAATCGCTCTTGGAGCTTTGCAATATTGACGCGAGCGCAAATGCAATTTCCCGTCTTACTTCCTCTTGAATTTTGCCGGCCTTCACACGCTTGCCAATTAGCCTTCTCTTCAAATCCGCAATCATTGCCTGCGCTGTCAAGTAGGAAACATCACTCTCAAGAAGTGCCATTTCGAACTGATCGAATAGCTCCTTGGTTTCGCCCTCTCCGATTTGCACATCCGCCCCAAAGAGGCTTTTTATTTGCGAGAATATTCCCACCTTCGTCTTCAAATCGCGCTCCTTTCCACTTGCCAGGAAATCCTCCTTCCTAGCGGTAAAAACCTCCTTTGCAATTTCCTCTTTTTTCTTCTCCTCCACTATTTTCCTTTCAGCAACTATTGCCTGCTGCCTCACCCGTTCTTCAATGGTTTCGCCGACCAATTCCTCTATTTCCTTTTCTTCTTCGAGCTCCTTATGCATTTCCTCCCGAATTACCTCCTTAATCATTGCTTTCTCTTCAATTTTCCTTCCTTCGTTCACAATTTGGTTTGGTGTGTGCGGTTTTACTTTCGCTACTTCCTCGATTAGTTTCTTCTCCTTCCTTTCATCCACCGGCTCAATGTGGGCGATTTTGGGTTCTACCACATGAAGCTCAAGAGGCTTAGGCTCGATTTTTGGCTCCTCGAAATGCTTTGGTTCAGGCACATGTATTGGTTCAATTTTCTCCTGCTCTTTCTCCTCAGCTATTAGTTCCTTTTCCATGACCGGGGTAATTATTTCCTTATCCGGAGCAATTTCTGGAATCGAGGCAATTTGTTCCTCAACTTTGAATGGCTTCGCTTTCAACTCCTCAATTTTCGCTTCGGCCTTCCCCTCAGCTGCCTGCTCTGCAACCTTCTCTTCCTTCCTGGTTATCACTCCCACGAAATCATTTATCTTCTTTTTCAGGAAATCAAACATATGGCTCACTGCGCCTAAAACAACGATAAAATTACGACTATTGCTATTAGAAACTTAACTAATCGGGCGGCTTGGCAATATCCCTACTGGAACTCCTCGGCTTTTTTCTCTATATCCATCAGGCGCGCATTAAGCTTGTCGATGTTCCTCTTCATCACTTCCGTTGCCTTTTCAACCTGCTCTTTGCGCTTCCTTAATATCTCCTTTGCCTCATGCGGCTCTTTTTCAATTAGCACATTCGCGCCTGCATCAATAAGTATTTTGTCGCCTTCCTGGGGTTTGGCCTTCACAAACGCATCCGAGCCGATCTGGAAATAGGTTTCCTGCCTAAGCCCCTTCAAACCATCGATAGTTTTGGTGGTCGCATCGATATTGTTCATCACAATTATTGCCTGCTGCAGCTGCCTTTGCATTTCGGAAAGCTGCTGCTGCAAATACTGCGCCTCATATGCGAGCTTTTGGATCTCCTCGTCGTTGCCCATGAATAATCAGCGGATAATTTGGGGAATAATGGTTATTAAATCTGACTAAATGAATACGTATGGTGGTACTATGGCGCCCCGAGAAAGGATGACTAATTCACAAGTGATATCAAAACTTGCAGAATTTACGTCTGGTCATGTGGAGCCGCTTAGGAGGAAGGTTAGGGCAAATCCCGGCGAGTATGTCGGGGAAATAAGGCAAATCGCGGAAAATGGTTCGGAATCGCAAAAGATCAACCTGATAAAACGGCTTGCAGGCATCAGCCATCCCAAATTGAACGATGTATTCATTGATTTGCTTGAATCAAGATCCCCTAGGGTCAAGGCTGCAGCAATTCTTGCATCGGGGTTAAGCAAGGATCCCAAGGCTTTCCCCATGCTGGGCCATATTATCCTGACCCATCCGCTAACTTCAAGGGAAATTGCCAAAGATGTGGTGGAATCTATTGGCAAAGTCGGGCATCCTGTTCTAACCGATGTCCTTTCGGATGGCAATAATGAAACTGCCCATTGGGCGCTTGATATCCTGGAAAAGAGGCGGGCGCATGCTGACTTTATTGCTAGCGGCCTTGATAATGAAGATTCCGAAATCCGCGAGCGCGCAGCTCAAATCCTGGCGAGAAGAAAATCCTCAGATGTTGTGCCCCATCTGAAAAGGGCATCCTTGGATCCAACACTTAGATCAATTGCTTACCGCCGGCTTTATGGCAGACAGAAAGGATAGGCATTTGTTGCATTAATTAAAAATATTTCAAACAGTCTTGGTGATTCAATGGAAATAAAAGAACGGCCAATTCATAGAGCCCTGAGCATATTGGAAAAGCATGGCCTTGATGTTGCTCGACTTGTTCCCCATAAGGGCGAGACCTTAAGCACTATTACTGTAGGTCCGGGTAAAACAAGCGCCGAAATACTCCTGCCATCCAAAGGAGCGAAGTTGTACCGATTCGATTCTGGCGCGATTTCCCTCCAGGATGTGGAAAGGCTCCAAAAGTCCTTTGGGCGTATGGAACTCCGGGTCGATTACAGTGCTACGGGGCCAGTCATCTCCGGAAAAGTTGCTGATGAGCTTGCGAGATTGAAAGATAGAATGGATTACGTTAGTGAAAAAGAATTTGTGGGGCCCATCGGAAAAAGGATTGGGAGGGCAATCATAAACCGGTTGCCGAAGCAATCATCGAAGGGCGCAAAAGAAGGTGACCGAAAAATTGATTTCCTTGCACAAGTGGAAAAAAGCCATAATTTTTCAACAAGGAACGCATTTGCGGATTTTATCCATTCATTAAGGCATGTGGCAGATGCAGACCATAAGGGGTTTGTTGATGGCAGCATAGCCGGTGAAATCAAGGGGCGGGGCTTGATTGGGAGCCCTGCAAATCTTGCCCGCATACAGGCATATGTCAATCCGGATTCAATACATATTTTTTATGAGGATCCAAGGGTCCATGGAAAGGAGATTGGAGTTCGGATTGCACGTAATGGTATTGACCACTATGGCGAATTCGTTGTGCCAAAAACCCTGAGTGAGAGGCGGGCGGTTGCGGCATTCAGGAGAGTAGTCACTCCCGCGTTGCAGGAAAAATTATACGCAGCAATAGGTGGGAAGGGTAGGCCAATACCAAAAGTGACACCAAGAGCAACTCTTGAAAAATCAATCGTTACCCGAATGGACTAGGGCAGTATACTGATCCTATCCAAAAAGCCCTTCGTAGACTTTAGCCATCTCGGCTCCGGAAGTGCCATCCCCAACCAATGCGCCGTGGGAATTTGCAACGACTCCATAAGAATTAGCCGGAGATCCCAAATTGACCGTAGTTTTTGATCCGCGTACTTGGAAAATCTTCTCAAACATCTTAAGCTCAACATCCGTCAATTCGTGGAATGCCAAAAGTCCCTTGTTCGTCACCACATTTCCGGACCCTACTGTGTTCAGATTTGCAACTTGCTGTGCGAATACTTCCACTCCAAGGCAATCCCCGATTTTTTTATGCTCGGATCTGGGGATATTGTGGTTCAAAAGAGCCGCCTTGTCATTGCATAGGATGTTGTTACCGGGAGCAAATTGCTCTGTCAGAAAATAGATGTTAAGCCCAAGCTCCTTGAGCGGCTTGATTTCGTGTTTTTCCGTTAGTGCAGAAACAATGACCCCATTTGAATTAAGCGCCGAAAAAATCCCAAGAACCGGCGATTGGCAAAGGAAAATAGGGACAATTTCGGCCTGGAGCGCTTCCTTAACCTGCGGAACCATTTTCTCATGGATGTTTTTTGGCACCAGCGCAAATTTGTCATTGGCCCTGATGAATAATCCCACGTGGGCGTTCTTGTAGAATGAGGTTTTCAGTATTGGCATTTGCGTAAACCTTTAATTTCAGGCAGCTAGTTCGCCAAGGACAATGCCCTCCTTATCCTTTGTTGCCTTAACCTTCACTTTCTTCATGGGCCGACCGCTTCCGCGCGCCCTGATCAGGTTATTTAGCTCAAGGGCGATTTTAACCTTTTCCTCATCAGTTTTCATGTGCCTTGCAAGGAACCATCTAAGCAGTTTGATTGCACGGTTTCCACGAAGCATTTGCGGTTTTGCGTACGCTTCAACTAATGGCACGCTGTAAATTCTTTCCAGGATGATTTCGCGCTTTTTTACTTCGGGCCTATCCTCGTCCTTCTTTGTTTCCTCCTTCTTTGCCTCTCCTTTCTTTTCGGATGGTTTGGAATCAGCCTTTGAATCCTTCGCTTTTGATGCAGCCTTCAAATCCTTCTTTTCATCCGTTGATTTTATTGGTTGCTTTGGCTCCTCCTTTACGATTGCGGCTTCCTCCTTGGCTATGGCTGCTACTTCCTTTGCCTCCTCCGCCTTTTTTTCCTGCAAGGCGACAAATTTTGCCTCTTTTGCGCTATGCTCTTCCGCCATATGGCCTCTCCTTCATTTTAAGTTTTTTAGTGCGCCAGTTGCGCGAAAACCGATTGAATGTAAGTTTTCTGTTTGTTTTGGCGATTGCAAAAACCGGTATGCGCCTATTTTGCTTTCCCGCCTTTACAAGCTTTTTTTTCCTTTTTTCGCTCTTGTTCCTTGACATAATTTACTGCGCCTCGAAATCCTCCGGTTGCACCTGGAAATCAGCATCGGAGCCAATCTTGCCCGTAAGTTTCAAGACTTCCCTAGTGATTAGCCAGATGATGAGTGTGATTGCCTTCCTTCCCTTGTTGTTTGTTGGGACAACAAGATCCACGAACTTTGTCATGTTGTTAGTATCGCAAAGCGAAATGACCGGGATATTGATGTCCTGCGCCTCCTTTACCGCCTGCTTATCGGCGTTGGGGTCAATTGTAAGGATGATTGATGGCTCAACGAAATCCGTCCTTCTGGGGTTGGTGAACCTGCCAGGTGTGAATCTTCCAATCAGTGGCTGGAAGCCAGTGAGTTCTGCCATTTTTGCAAGCGGCATCTTGGCATTCTCCTTGTTGCTTACAAGAAAGATTTTTGTATCCGGGTATTTGGCAAGAAGCTTGGCGGCGGCCCGGATTCTCCCATCCATCTTCTTTAGGTCAAGCACGTGAAGGCCATCCTCACGCACCTTGTAGATGTACTCCCGCATGCCTCCTGACTTATTCCTTGTGCCGATGTGGACGCCAGCGCCAAGGTACTTTTCTTGTGGAACCAAAAGATCCATAATATCACTCCTAAAATAACATGCTTATTTGCCAAACGACCTAGTTTGAATGTTCGTGCCCAATCGCTTATTACTCTGCCAACCCGATTTTTTTACAAACCTAAATCTAATGCTTAAATCCTCAGTGAATTAGCCCTTAAGAGCAATAAGCTAACAAGAGGAAATAGTTAACCATAATCAGGTTTAAAATCCTTACACAAATATAGATAATTAGGTTTATAAGGGGAGGGAACGGAGAGGGCAATTACATGTTGGCTACCCATGGGTATTATAGGGAGAACGCGGAAATTAACGCAGGATAAACTCAGAAATTGAAGGATAAATCCAGGTATTGATTATGGCGCAGGGGCAAAATACGGAAATAACCAAAAAGAACACCATCCTAGCCGCGCTTTTCCTGGCAAACAGGCCCGTTTCCATGGATGAGCTTGGTTTAACGCTAAAGCTCAAGGCGGATGATGCGGAGGGGTTCATTGCAGAGCTTGCGGATGATCTTAAGGCTGCGAGTTCCCCTTTCAAAGTGAGTGTTTTTGAGGATCCAAACAAGCTTGCGGGTTCGCAGGTGAAATTGGAGCTTGAGGATCACTATTTAGCCGCCGTCTCCCACCTCTCAAAGGAAATAGAATTCTCCAAAAAAGCGCAGAAAATACTTGCACTCATCGCAAAAAAGAAGGAACTAATGCAATCCGAGCTGAAATACTATTTCAAGGGCGACATCTACGAGGCGGTTGATGAACTTGTCAAGCTCAAATACCTGACGATGGAAAAGCACAAAAATACGTGGAAGCTCAAGCCAACAAAACTGTTTTTCGATAGGTTCAAGATGGTGGAGTAACTTATTTTTCATGCTTCAATCTGGGGTTCAATTCTTCGAAGCCTCCTTATTCTCAACATAGCCTATTTATACCAAGAAAGCAACAATCATGTTACGCAAAGGTGTATGTGGATGAAATACCGAGTGATAATCGAAAAGGATGAGGATGGGATGTTCGTTGCGACCTGCACGACACTTCCTGGATGCATATCCCAGGGTAAAACCAGGAAGGAGGCCGTGGATAATGCGCGTGATGCAATCGAAGGCTACCTTCAAAGCCTAAGGAAACACAACGAGCCTGTGCCGCCCTCGATAATGGAGGAGGTCGTTGAAGTAAATGCCTAAATTACCCATCATTTCTGGTGCGGATGCAATCAAGGCTCTTGCGAAGCTTGGCTACTTGCTTGATCATCAGACGGGAAGTCATCTAATTCTTAGAAATGCAAATCCGCCTTTCAGAAGGCTTACGGTACCTAACCACAAGGAGCTGGCTAAAGGAACGTTGCGGGCTCTAATAAGGGAAAGCGGGCTTACGGTTGAGGAATTTGCCGGATTGCTTTGATTTGCCGAATTGTACGGCGTTTAGGATGTGTTTGAATTAGGCAATTGACGCTAATTAGTTTTTACCTAGTTTATGGGGTGGTAAAAATCAGTGCTCAAATCTTCATCCCCGCCATGTGCAGTATCTGGAGATCCTCCATGGTGACCTTCTTTCCGGACTTGAAGTTCTCATAAATCAGTTTTGCCTTCTCCTCAAGCTCATCCATCTTTTCCTCTTCCTTCTTGCGCTTCTCCTTGCGGTCGTGGTACTCCTCGTATTCATGCTCTGCTTCCGCGCCTCCGCGGACCTCTTGCAATTTAGAATAAGTATCATCCGCATCCTTGCGCTTTTCGCCAATTGCCTCCAAATGTTCCGAAATTTTGCCCCTAACTTCATCAGCCTTCTTGTAATCCTTGAGCATTGTCTCGTGGTGCTTATCGCTTTCCTTTGCGGCGCTTTCCTGCGCCTCATCAAGGGCGCGGAATTCAGTGTTTAGCTCCTGCCTTCTTTTGCGAAGCTCGTAAACCCTTCTCCTTAAGGGCTGCGATTTCAATTGCTCGGACCTTTCCTTTAATAGCTTTTTGATTTCCTGCGAGAGCAAGTTTTCCTCCTTTACGGGCATGCTTTGCGTTTGCAGCCTCCATTCCATGCGTTCGATTAGTTGTTCAAGCCTTCCAAGGGGCATTCCGCCCTCGGTTTTGTATTTGGCGGATTCGGTTTCGGCAAGGCGCAAATCCTTATCCAATTTCTTTCCCTCATCAATTAGCGCCTTGCGCTTATCGGAAGCCTCCTTCACTTTGGAGTTAAGCTCATCGCGCTTCTTTTTCTCCTCATCCGCCTCATTCAGGAGCTCCCGTAGCCTAGTGATGTTCTTTTGGTTCTCCTCAGCAAGCTTCCTAACCTCCTGGTTCTTGAGCTTGGTTTCCTCCTTTAGTTCAGTTATCTGTTTTTCCTCTTCCATTCAATTCCCTAAATTAGAATCAGTCCGCAACACCTGCTGGTGATTCGAGTTCTATCTCGGTTATGATTTCATCAAGCTCGGCGCGCTGCTTTTCCAACACCTTCTGGATGCGGCGTATGCGCGCTTGCGAAAGCGCCACTTCCCGGTATTTTCGGGAAGCCTTGTTGAAGTGATCCATCGAAAGGGAATTGTACGGCTCGAAATCCATTGTCTTGGAAATATCCTTTAGTATTTCAGAAAGCAAGTAATTGGCTGAAAGCTTGACCTCCTTTTTCAATTGGTGGGGCTGCTTTAGGTTTTCGCGGATTATTGCAACAATCCTTGCGTTCGGGAAGGGCAATTTAGCCTCTTCGGCTTCATCGACTCCTTCCTCCCCCTGCTCTTCCGCGGCCGCCTCTGCAACAGGTTGCGCCCCTATTTGCTGCTCTTCTTCCAAAGTCATATTTACACCAATAGTAGTAAAAAAATAGCGGTATTTATATCGTTTGAAAGGTTTAAAAGACCAACCCAAGGGGGGCGATGCTCTAGAACCTTTTTGGTTCTAGGCATGCCCAGAAACTCCAGGTTTCTGGTGCACCCCCCTTAGTTTGGTCGGATGCTTTAAACCCCCCCGAGCATTTATTTACGAGGTAAATATGCAACAGAGGCTAAAAAAATAAGTCGCAATATTTATCGATCGCGACAATAAGATTTAAACGTATTATAGGGGCTCAAATCTTTTTTTCTTTTGGAATTCTCAGCAAATTATCTCAAGCTCGCACGCCATCCTTCCCGCCTTCAAGCCATTGTAGATTTCAGTTTTCCTCTCGAAGTGAGCATCATTCATCAGCTCAAAAAAATTGCCCTTCATCATTGCGCCCTTGATTGCAGTTGTAATTTCCCCCTTTTCAATCAAATTCGCATTCATCAATGGGAATGAGAAATCGCCCGTAACGTGGTTTGCGCCGGATGTGAGGAACGAATTGAGGTAAATCCCCTTGCCTATTTCCCCTATCAGATCGCCATAATTCCCCCCATCGATTGATATGTTCGTTGCGCCAATTGAGGGCTGGGATTGGTATGAGGCCCTAGAGCCATTCCCCGGGGTTTCATTTTTCATTTTCGCGCATGTTTGCATATCGAAGAGGAAATCAGAAACGATGCCTGATTTTACAATTGCACGCTTCTTTGAAATGAATCCTTCATCATCAAACTCGCGTGGGCGGCTGCCAAGCGCCATTCCCGGATCATCAACTATGGAAATTGGTGTTTTTGAAAACACTTCGCCCCTCCCAATTTTTGTCAATTTTTTCCTAAGTGATTCGCCGCTGAAATTAAATGGCATGAATAGGTAGAGAAGTTGCTGGAAGGCGCGGATATCAAAAACCACACTGCGCTTGCCGCCGCCTGTTTTTTTTGCGCCGGCACTATCCTTAGCAAATTTTGCAGCGTTTGCGGCAGCGGCCATGGGCTCGAAATTGAATTTTGCGCAGTTGATGGAATCATCCGCTTCGGTTTCCTTGTAGCCGCATTGCGATATCGCAAAAAAATTCGAGCTTTTGCCTTCCGTGCTCCCGCCCTCCGTGTTGATGATGCTCTTTTTTGTGATTGATGCCCCAACAATGTTCTGAACAGGCGTAACTTTCATGCCAAGCTGCAAATCGACCATCGCCTGCAATTTGGGCATTGCGTTTTCCCCGAAATTAAGCGCTTTTGCATCGAAATGTTTTTTTGAAACCCCTCTTGTTCCCGGGAAAAAATAATCCGCCTTCTCCTGTAGCTTTCCAAGCTTTAAGGATGTTGAAATTGCCTTTTCAAGCTCGCTTTTCAATTCGAAGGAATAAAACCCCATCCTGCCGTCCTTGATCGTCCTGACTGCAAAGCCCTCCTGGGAAACCTGGTCCTTTGAGTGGATTTTTTCCCTCTCCGCGCTTAGGGTGGTTGTGCTTTCCCCTTCAAAGTATAGCTCGATTGCGCACCCGTATTTCCTCCCCAGGAAGGGGATTTTTGAATCAAGGGCCATAATCCAACAACACCATATTTAAACAAGAAAGCGTTCTTTCTTACTGCTTTTAATTTAATAATGACCAACCCAAGGGGGGCACATCCCCCCTTAGTTTGGTCGGATGCCCAAACCCCCCTTGGTGCGGAATAAGGTTGCATTCGGGCTACAGAAGAATTGATTTGGGGTTGAAACGGGGAATATGTAAACATGTTGATGGAGATTTGATGCTTTTGGGTGTTCGAACGCTCAAACTTGCGTTTTTTTGGTGCCAAATCATGAGTTTTCTTGAGGCAAAGAACCTGACAAAAATTTACGAGGAGGATGGCAAGCCCTTCACGACGCTTGATAACATCTCGTTTTCCGTTGAAAAGGAGGAGTTCGTTGTAATTGTTGGCCCTTCCGGCTGCGGGAAAAGCGTACTTTTGCACCTTCTGACCGGTATAGAGCAGCCAACAGCTGGCGTTGTCACATTTGAGGAAAAGCCAGTTGAAGTGAGCAATCCGCGGGTTGCATCCGTTTTCCAATCCTTTGCGCTCTTCCCCTGGCTTACTGTGGAGCAGAATGTGGAGCTTGGGCTAGAAGCGCTAAAAATCCCCCGGGAAAAAAGGATCGAAATAGCGCAAAAATACATTCGTGTTGTGGGTCTTGAAGGCTCAGAAAACGCCTATCCCCGCGAGCTTTCGGGAGGCATGAAGCAAAGGGTGGGGCTTGCACGCGCCCTTGCTGTCGAACCATCGCTTCTTTGCATGGATGAGCCCTTTTCCTCGCTCGATACGCTGACAGCAACGACCTTGAGGGAAGAAGTGCTCCAATTATGGCAGGACAAGACCCTTCCGCCGGATTCGATCATCATGGTTACGCACAACATCGAGGAAGCCGTGTACTTGGCGGACCGAATATTGGTGCTCACTAAAGCGCCCGGAAGGGTTATGGCGCAGCTTAAAATTTCCCTTCCAAGGCCGCGCAACAAAAAAAGCGAGGAATTCCTGAATAATGTGGATAAGTTGTATTCCCTTTTGACGTGATTTTATGACTAAAAAGGCTTACCGAAGTTGTCGTGAGGAGGTAGAGGCGGCCGTGAAGCAATAAGTGGTGCAAATTTGAAGAAGAGCTGAGCATATGAACGAGGATAAAATGGTTGCAATAGCCGAAAAAGCAAAAGAAGAGTTCTTGAAGAAACTAAGCGGGTTCGCTTTAATTGAACCAGTAAAGATTGAAATCAGTAGAGAAAAGACGTCCGGCAGACCCGCATCTAGCGGACCTTGCGACAACTATAGCGTTTATGGGGTTTTTCTGAATCCTGACGAAACTAATAAGAAGGCACAAGCGCTGGGCTTAACCCAGTACGAGGAACAGCACATCAGATACCTTTGTTGTCATGAAATAGCGCATCAGTTCACATGGAAATTTCAAAAACAGTTGGAAGAGCTGCATGGAAAAACACAATACTTCGAACTGTTGGCCGACCTAATAGCAGATGAAATTGTTACAAAGGCATTTCCTCAATACAAAGAGATAGCAGAAAAATATTATGATGGTCAATTTAGTTTTCGAGAATGAAAAAATCTCTGCGAAATGGTGTTCAAGTTGTTGTGGATGCAGCACGCGAGGCGATATATATGAGTGGAAAAAAAGATGAAGAATTTGACTATGGCGAGGGGCTCAATTCAATTATGGGGGGTTTGGGCTACCTTTTTGTCCTTCTTGGTCTCTTCGCCTTAATAGCCGGCATTTGGAAACATCTATCTGGGGAATTTTCACTTTACTATTTTGGATTCGGCTTTGGTCTTTTACTCGTCGGCGCTTCTTTAACAACTGCTGGCGCGGTTTCGAGAATAGAGCGAAAATATGTTGGTGATTAGGGGCGAGATAAAATGGCAGCAGAGGTTTTGCAAAGGCAGCAGGAGAGAGGAGAGGGAGAGCGTGCGATCCGCACAATGTTTCGGTTTGCAAAGAATTCGGACATGCCCAGAATCAAGTTCTTGAGCAGGGGAGCACTTCCCTCGACGTGGATTGACGTATCCTTTAAGAACATGAGAAACCTTTTAAAGCGCCCTTTGCATAAAGAAGGCAATCGGGGGCAAACAGGTAATTTTCGTTTAGCTCTACGCATGTTCATAGTTGAATCGTATGATGATCCTTCCTGACGCCGGGCTTTCGAGGGTAATTGGCCTACTGGAAGTTGTCCACGACCATGGAAACAGCCATGAGACGGTAAAGCTTGCAGATGAGCTTGGACTTAACCTGGAAACGCTCCTTCCAGTCATTGAAGCGGGGGAAATGCTGGGTTTTATTGATGTTGCCGGAGGCAAGATTAAGCTCACTGATTCTGGCACTGGGATTGTCAATGGCAAGATATTGGAGCGGAAAGTGGCAATCAAGGAAAAGCTTGCCAGCATGGAGCCCTTCAAGCGCGTCATGGAACTTCTAAAATCCAAGAAAAATGGCAGGATGACAAAGAAATCGCTCCAAAAGGTCCTTAGGCAAGAGCTTCCAAAAGAGCAGGCGGACAAAACGGCTTCCCGAATAATCGAATGGGGAAGGCATGCTGATCTTCTTGGCTACAACGCCGATTCCGACGAATTATATCTGCAGGTAGAGCCAAAGAAAAGCTGAGTTAGGCCGCAACTGGTTGGATTAATGGCGCACCAAGTATTTCCAAGGCCCTAAAAAGGCTTAAATTACCCTCCTTCTTGATAATTCCGAATTCAAATTTTTCAGCATGCAAATGCTTAATTGGGTGGTGCAGATGGAAAGATCGCTAATATTGCTAAAGCCAGACTGCGTTAAACGGGGCCTGGTGGGGGAGGTATGTGAAAGGTTTGAAAAAAAAGGGCTAAAAATTGTCGGCATGAAGATGATGCAGCTGGATGATAAAATTCTTGAGGGGCATTACTCCCATCTAAAGGACAAGCCTTTTTTCAAGGGCATCAAGTCCTTCATGAAATCAACTCCTGTTGTTGCAATTGCCCTGGAAGGGCCCGAATGCGTCGAAGTGGTCCGGGTAATGTGCGGGCCAACAAATGCCAGGAAGGCACCATCCGGAACCATCCGGGGAGATCTGGCAGTATCCGTCCAAAGCAACATAGTGCACGCATCGGATAGCATTCAGAGCGCAAAAAAGGAGGTGGCGCGCTTTTTTAAAAATTCGGAATTATTCGAATATTCGGGGTTGGAGGGAACCATTTATTCATCGGACGAGCATATGGTTTGATGTTTGTGAGGGCAGAAGGATTGGAGTTTGGCTAATTTAGGGCATGATTATGATCGATGATGTTTTGCTTGCAAAAGTTTGGGATCTCCAGCTGAAAAACGCGCTGGATAGCCCCCACCATAACCTGCGAAGGCAGCGCATCTTTTGCGCATTCAATGCGATTACCGATGCCGTCGTTAATTTTTCGGAAAAGGAATTCAAAAAGCAGCTGCTTAGGTGCGATCTTTTGGGAATTGCCAATCATATCCGGGACGCAAAGCCCGTATCCGTTGAAACAAGGGAGGATTTCTTTTCAGTTTTCCTGCAGGCGTTCTCAAGGGGCAAGGCAATGGAAATCCCCTCCTACAATCCGGCGCTTTTCCAATGGTTCAAGGCAAGCTTTAAAGAAAAGATGCGCATGGGAGGCCAGGCGGGGATAATTTCAAACCAGCTCGCAGCGCTCGATGTGGGCAATGTATGCTATTCGCCAATCCTTTCAAAGGAGCAATCCGCCCATTTCAATCCGCATCGTGTTTCCTTCCCCGTTCTTATGCATGGCCGCCTTGCCTACCAAAAGCCCGTTGCCGCATTCAAGGAGGGCGATCCAACAAAGGTCAACTGGATTTTCGAATTCAGGAAGGGGGATACGCTAAGGTTTGGAAAGCGCGAAATTATTGCCCCCCGTGCCAACCGTTTGATTGTTGCCTCGAGGCCAAATAAATACCTGCCAATGTTTCCGGATGAATTCGAATCCCACCTAGGCCAGATTGCGCATTCATTTGATGTGTTTTTCCTTGCGGGTTTCCAGTCATTCCAAAAACGGATGGGCGGGATGCATTTTAGGCATTGCCTGCGAAGGCTTAATTGGCAATTAGCGCAGCTTAAGGCAAGCCGTCATGGAAAGTTCCATCTGGAATACGTCGCAATCCATGATGCGGAGTTGGATAAGGCAATTTACCCAACCATCCTTCATAATTTCGACAGCCTTGGGATAAACGAGGTTGAAACCGTGCATTTCCTTAGGAGGATTGGGGATTATCCGCATGCGCATGAACTTGAAAGGAGCGAAACGCCAATCAATTTCTACAAGGGACTTAGGCATATTTTCCATAGGTTCAAGCTAAAGCGGCTGCATGCCCACACCCTTGGCTATTTCCTATTATTGCTCCGGAAGGATTATGTCAAAAGGCATTCGCCGCAGGAGTTTGTCAATTCCCTCCTGTTTGCCTCTCGTGTTGCGGATGCCCGTGCTTATTTTGGCAGGCCGCCAGCGCTTGCGGACCTGAAGAAGCTAACCCGCCTAAAAATATCCAAGGAGGGCCTTATTGCAATCAAGGGCTTTGCCCACGGAATGTTTGGCGCATCCGATAGGGCAAGGAATTTCACGCTGACCGGAATAATGGATGCGGGCGACCATTACCTGATCATGGTTCCAACGGCAATAGTGACGCCGAAGGCCACGGTTGGGCTTGGGGATACGATTTCTTCGGTGGCATTTGCAAGCGAACCGTTCTGATTGACACCTCTAGGGGGATATCCCCCCACACGTGTCGTGCAGACTTATTGTCTGCTTATGTCCGGATTGCCTTTCAATTCGCACATCGCCCACTACCCCCTTATTATGAGCTGCGAATTAATTGAATTATTAATCCAAAAAGTGCAGAGGGGATTATTTTTTTACTATCCGTTTTTTCATCCCCCAACAATTGCAAGGCAGCTCCTCTTCAGGTTCAAATCCTCGATGTTTATGCAGCTGGAATAATTGTTGTTCGAAACGCCATAGTCGTAGATGCACCTATCAACCGCAATGCTCGTTGAATTTATCAGGAAGCATATCGACATGTTGTTGTTCTTTTGCGCCATGAACGAATAGCAATCGCCGCGCTTTTCAATAGATGCGATTTTGTAGCAGTAGCTTATGATGCGCTCTTTTTGCATGAAATAATAATAGCAGCCATCCCTAAGGCTTGCATTGCCACTTATCCTCTCGCAAATCCCAGAAGCGCCCTTGCTTTGCGCCAATTTTTCAAAGCATTCATTCCCCATGCCCGCATCACCAATTTCAGCGCAAAGATTTTCGCTTTGCCTAGCGGTTGCAATCCGAAATAGGCACTCATCCCCCATTTTCGAATTCAGCTTTCCGCACGCATCCGAATCGTTTGCTATGATCGCATTGTAATATGCGCATTCATACCGAAGCGGCCTATCGATTACCCTATCGCATATGGCCAAATTTTTAGATGAGATGCCGATTTTTGAAAGGCATGCATCTGTTTGGTTCTTGTTCTTGATTTTCATGCAAATATCCGGATTTTTCCCCTCAATTGCAATGGAGAAATAGCAGCCATCCCTTTGTGCCTCGGGCAGCTTTAGGCAATCGTACAAAACCGTCCTTCCTTCCGGGAATGAGCGGATGCACAAATTCCTGATTTTGGCCTGCGTCACATTGTCGCAAAGCGAAATCCTGCCAGTGAGGTTTGCAACATGCGAAAAGCAATCGTCCTTGAACGTCGAGTTGAATATTTTCATGCATCCAAGCGGGTCTTTTCCATAAATGGATGAATTAAGGAGGCATTCGTCCTTTGCAACGGAGAAATTATAGAGCTTATTGCAATCCGTGACTGAAATGACCTTTGATTGAGCATACCCGGATTGGTTTGTATAATTCCCGGAAGGCTCAGGAGCAGATGTGCACCCGAACAGTAGAATGGATATTATCAGAATTGGGGCAAATAGGAATAATCTGCTAAATTTCATCCATGATCCCTAGTAAACTTCAAGCATCAAAGCAATTTCAATTTACCCGTGACCGCATCAATCCTCCCTTCCTCATCTGGTCCAATCACCATGGCGGTTGCTGTGCCCGGCTTAATTTGCGTCAGGCCCGCATCCCTTATGATGATTGCAAGAAGGTTCTTTTCCTTTGCAGCCCTTTTCAATTCGGCCATTTCGCGCTCTGATTGCACCTTGAGCACGATTTTTTTCTGCCCCCCGCGCCACCACTCCTCCGCCTTTTCCGGATCCCGAACTGCGGTTTCAATATACCCTTCGACGGATGCGTGCGAGGCCTGCGCTGCTATTTTGCCCTTGCCCATTTCTAGGTCCGCCCGAACTATGATTGCTTGCTTGTACATATCTTTGCCTACCATCTTAACACGCTGCGGTTAATATTTATGCTTATTTTGTGCCCGTATTGCCCTGGCTTCCTTCGACCAATCCACGAAGTTCCTTAAGTTCACTTTCAACTTTCACGGGAAGTTCCATAACCCGTTCACTTGCCCATAGGTTGCTGATTGCTGCAATAAAATGGCCAAGGGCAATGGCTCCTGAAACTGCAAGGAAAGTCCTTCTGCCAATTGGTTTCCTTTTGCCTTCATCCTTCATAAGGCGCCTATTCACAAGCTGGATTGCCCCCGCTGCAAGGGAAATAGCCCCTGCCGCTTTGATGCTTTGGGCGGTTTCTGATAATATTTGCCTAGATGTCCACTTAAAATCCTTAACTTTTGAAATACTCCGATCAAACCTGGGGTTTAGTTCGCCCGCTTCCGGCACTGGCAATAGTTTTTCCCGAACACCTTGGGGCAAATCCTGGAAATGGGGGCTCTTTCGTATTCCTGAAAGTGCGGTGCTAAATTCGTGGAGGGCAATTCCTGTTGACCCAAAATCCGCCGCTTTTCCGGCAATTATCGCCCCTGCACCGGC
>JBBSVW010000037.1:0-18389 GCA_038046605.1 Microcaldota archaeon
CATTGATCGACACTGGCCTATATGCCCGAGTTGACGCCTATTATGACGAGCTTGGCCGCAATTACAAATCAGTCCAAGTTGATTTGTCAGATACATCGCCGGGGCGGACGCTGAATAAGGATATTAAGGCCATTACCGAATTCGACAATGCCGGAAGGCCATACAAAGGCTACAAACCAGTCAAAATAAATGATGCACTCTCGCTTTACACCCAAACCGCTTATCTGAACGACCCCTTAAGCCGCCCCTCGGTTATCACAAATCCCGACGGCACCACCATAGAATCCAAATTTGGGATTGAACTGAACGCGGATCCCCAAATATTGGGCGAGCCATTTGCAAAAGTCAAGGATGAACGGGGCTACTGGAAAAAATCCATCTCCAACCAATGGGGCAGTACCGTGAATGTCAAGGAGGCTTCCACAGATTCCCCCGGAGATTCATACACAAACAACAATATTTTCACCTATGATGAAAAAGATAATCTCCAAACAATCACAGATGCCGAATCGCACACGACCACCTACACTTACGATTCGCTTGGAAGGATCAAGGCATTCAATCATCCCGACATTGGAATTATCAACTACAAATACGATGATTTGGGCAATCTCATAGAAAAAGGGCCTGTTGAGATGCTTAAGAACGGTGATTTCGAAGGCGGAAGCAAGGATTGGGGATCGCAGGATTGGACCTCCGAAACAGTAGGCTGCCGCACCGGCAACAGGTGCTTTAAGGCTACGCATGGCAACTGGGGGGCCAGCCAAAACGTAAAGCTTGAGCCCAACACCGTTTATACCTTGAAGATATGGGAAAAGGATGCGAATTTCCTTTCCGGCCCCGCTTTTGCCCTGGTTGAAACGGCTTACAAATATCCCGACCCCAATGGCGCATCATCCTCAACTAACAGCTGGATCGGATACCTTAGGAGCTATCTTGATACGCAATGCGTAAATGGCGCCCTGGAGAATGGCTGGCAGGAGCGCATTTGCACTTTCAATCCAACCACAATAATTCAAGGTCTTTCAGCGCCTTTCAACACCCCGCTGTCGGATCCGGACGATCCGCGCCTAAATGTCAATATATATTTGCTGGTCGATTCATCGTGCCCTGCTGGCCAGGAAGAAACATGCAAACGGGAATACAATCTGGTCGATGGCATTTCCCTTACCGGCTCCAGCATTAAATACGAATACGACGATTTGAACCGGCTAACAAAAGTAAACTACCCCGGCGCCTGGGGCGATGTTACTTATTCATATGACATTCCTTGCGCCAACGGAAATGGCAGGATCTGCAGCGTTTCTGATGATTCGGGAACCACATTATTCGATTACGATTTAAGGGGAAGAGTAATTTCTGTTACAAAAACCTTAACCGACCAAATCAGTAGCGCGCCAGTTTCCTACTTGACTCAATACTCCTACACCGAAAATGATGCAATCAAGACAATAACCTATCCCGATTCGCAGGGGACCGTAACTTACAAATACAACAATTTCGGCCAAATTGCCGGCGTTGAGGACGGTTCAACAACCAAGCTCGCCTCATTCCAATACAACCCCGCCTCGACAATAGACACGATAAAATTCGGCACCGATCTTAGTGGCAACAATCCTAAGGTCACAACCGAATATGAATATTGGAGCAGGGATAATTTGAAAAGCATCGATACATACCGCCTAGGCTCGCCTGCCAACACCCTATATCGCCGCTCCTACAAATATGACAATGGGTTAAATCTCCTCACCACCTGGGACGCCCTTGCCCCCGAAACCGGAACAAAGAAGTCTGAATACACCTACGACAAGCTTAACCGGCTTGAGACCAACCCCATTTCCGAAACATCCAAGTCGTTTGCCTTCACCTATGATAAGGCTGGAAACCGGTTTAGCGAAACAGTAACCGGCGCACAAAGCTATACGAAAACCTATGGCTATGATTACGCGACCGGTTCGCATTCGCAAAAACTCAATACAGTGCAGGTGAGCGCCGCCAGCACGACCCAGTCCTCCTCCCTGAATTATGATGAGCATGGGAATCAAATCAAGAAATCCTGCGCTTCCAATGAAGCCGGCTGCATCTCCGCCTCCTTTGATTATGACCCCGAAAACCGGCTCACATACGCCTACATTCCGGGAACCAAGCTTACGGAAATCTACACTTACGATTACACCGGCCTTAGGGTAAGGAAGGAAATTCGGGATTCGAAAGGGACAACGGCGCAAGTCCTCCATTACATATATGACTCCCTTGGCAACGTCATCCTTGAAAATGATTTCAAAGGCTGCAGCTGCCCCAATGCCGGCGACCCGAATGGCGATGGCATAATAGCCGATATATTGGATGCTGTCAGCGTAGTGAATGTGGCGTTCAGGGGCGTTGCTGCAAAATTTGACCCCTACTGCCCATATGGCCGCGAGGACGTTGATGCAAGCGGCGCCGTCGACGTACTTGACGTCGTGAAGACCGTTAATGTGGCATTCAGGAACTTCGCATCCGGTTCCCAATTCAATTTCAATCCATGCTCAACCACAATGGGCGCAAGTTCAATATCCAATGGCAACGGAGCGCTTTCAATGTCGGTTGCATCCGCACCACAAACAACATCCGCAACGCTGCCGGTAACCTACTCCTCAACGGAAGATGTCTACGGCTTGCAGTTTGCCATCACATTTGACAAGGCAAAATATGCGATCACTCCCGGCCTATCGTCCAAATTTTCGGCACTGACGCTGGTATCGAGCGATCAACCATACGGAAAGCTTATTGGAATTTACAGCCGGGATGCAATGATTCCGGCCGGTTCCGATGCGCTCCTAATTCTCAATGTTCAGGCGCTAACAGGAACAGTTGATCCAACTGAACTCGCAATTGAGCAGCAGGTGCTTGCAAATTCGCTTGGGCAATTGATTCCAATTGCAAATGCGCTGGGGCCAACAGGGCCAACCCCAACTCCGCAACCCTCCCAAACCCCCACTCCAACGCCAACTGCAACCCCTATTCCTACGCCAACGCCCACTCCGACGGTTTCCTCCACACCCACCCCTACAGCGACCTTTGCGCCCTCACCAATGCCCTCAATCAGTGTTACACCAACACCTTCGCCCACCAAAAAGCCCAAGTCGGTGGCCGGTATTAATTAACGGCTTCCGTTTTATTTCCGCAAGCGGTTTTCATGAAGAAGAAGAAGAAGTGGTCCCTAAAGGATACGAAAATAGTATTTTCCATCATTTTTTTGATCATTGCGCTTTCCATCGCTTTTTATGCCGGAAAGCTTCCGATCGGGAGGGCTTTTGGGATTTTTGTAGGCATCCCCATTGCGGAAACCATCAATGAGGCCGGTTCCGCAGGCACATCCATAGCCGCTCCTTCCCAAACTCCAACCTATGCAGCAACCGACCAACCTCAACCCCAACAAATCTTTTCAACAACCAGCACTGCAATTTCCTCCACGCCAGATTTAAGCTCTTTCACCAAAACCTCCAAAGCCAATATCTTTGCCGGCTCAAGGCAGATCGCGGAAAAAACCAAAATCGGCCCGCAACCAACCATTTTGAAATATGCGCACAGGGATAATTTGGGCAGCATTGCAGCCTACACGGATGAAGCCGGGATCCTTTCAGGAAATATGATTTCCTTCGATTCATTTGGCCAATCCGATGAACCCTCCTCCAAATTCACAGGTAAAATCCGCGATGGCACCGGCCTGTATTATTTTGGCGCAAGGTTCTATGACCCCCAAATTGGAAGGTTTTCCTCTGCAGATTCAATGGCTGGCAATGCAATAAGGCCGCAATCCCTCAATAGGTTTACCTACACATTGAACAACCCGCTGAAATACGTTGATCCTTCCGGGCGCAGTGAACGAATCCCTTTTGGGGCAATGGAAGGCGATTTGCCCACAAATTCCCCCCTACGGAATCAGGTTTTAGGCGGAACTCCAGGCACAGTCAATTCCCCATGGGTTGCCCTGGCTGGCGCAATTCACGGCATTACGATGCCAATAAGTTTGGCTAGGGGTACCTTAGGCCCCTCATCGCTGGCTGAAGAGGAAGACTCCGAATCATTTGCAGGCGGTGCAATCCTTGGCGTCTTTGCAACAGGAGCAGCCATGCGCATGGGTTTGAAAATGATCCCAAAATCATTGAATGCGCTTTTGGAAGGAGCAAAGCCTTTGGCGGAGCAAGGGTTGCAGGGAACCGTTTACCTAAAAAATGGCGAAATTATCAAAGTCAGGCAAGGCAGCGGCGCGCTCACCGAAGCGCAATACCAGGCAGCGGCAGCGCAGGTAGGTGCCGCTCCGCAGGTCCTTGAAGCAGGAGCCACCCAAGGAGGAAGTTACCTTCGGATGCCTTACGAAGGCAATTCGTGGCTTGGCCATTGGAGGCCCCTAACTCAGGATGAATTTGCCGACGCTACAAATAAACTTGGTGCACTGTACCGTGCAGGCATCAGCCATGGCGACGTTAGCCCACAAAATATGATTATCACCCCTAGTGGGAGGATAAAATATATAGATTTTGGGTTTTCAAAAGGAGCGTCGCTGGAATCATATGGGGATGATCTAAGGGAGTTGGAATTCTGGCAAGGGCATATGGAAAAATACGGGCATAATAAATGAAAAAAGCAAATTAATACAGTAAAACTTTTACCTCCAACAGGGGGCGGGGATCCTTATGGGGATTTTTCAAGAAAAATTAGCTGGAATAAAAAAGGAACTCCCTTTGTGGCGAAGCAAGCCCGCTTTGGACTTTCTTGCAGCAAGGGCGGCTCTTCCGCCGGAACGTAGAAATCATGAATACAGGCAATGGGCAATAGAAATGCTAAATGTCACTCCCGAAACCCGGGGCGCTATAACCGGAATCGCAAGTCGGATCCATGAATTTGAAAGATTATATTCAGCAGCAGATAAGCGGCATCCAATCAGCGTAAAAGATATTGTCGAGGCATATGGCTTTGTGATTCAGTCGCTTAACAAGCACAGACACCTATCAACGAGCGATAATTTACGCGAAGAGCATGCAAAACTTTTTGCAGGAATAAGAAAAAATGCAGAACCTTATGCTCAAATTCTAATAAGGGATCCCAATGCCGTTGTCGCTTTAGGCAATCCGGAAGATTTGAAGCATTTCGTAAATATCGGGAACGAATCAATTATTCTAACCTTAGGCAAAAAAGGCAAAATATGGCGCCGTTTGATGGGGCATTTGCATTCCAAATAAACCGGCAATTCCGTTTCTATTCGCCTTTGTGCCTAACTGGCTTTCCCCTTGGGGGCGCAAAATCAGACCTTTGCAAATTCCGAACAAAAGCCTCCGCCCGAACAAGGCCCTTGCCCATTCCGCTTATCTCCGGATTTTTTATCCTATCGAAGCATCTATGTATTTCCCTTAAGGCACTTTCCAGTTCCCCCCGGTTTTTGATGCCATGCATGCCCAGGGGCACGCGCTTCCTGGCTTCATCACTAACCCCCGGATGCGTATGGAGCATATCGATCATGTTCTCTATTGCCATTTTATGGATTGCGGGCAAATGTGAATGCCAATTTGGCGGAAACGGCCTATCCCTTGGAACCATGTTCATTTCACCATTTTATTGCAGTAATGCGATTTTTTAATCCCCTAATAATTTTTTCAAAAAAACCGCATCCATCTCGCATCTCCCAAATTCCTTTCCATTAAAAATATGCTTGTACGAATCCAAAGTCAAGCTTAGCATTTCAAACCCCGCCTCCTTAAAACCCTTTTTCACCTCCTCTTCAGTAAAATAATGCACCCAGACATTCGTTCCCTTCCGGAAGGTGTTGCTTTCCACTTCAATTCCCTTCCCGAAACGATAATCTGTAATGTGGAACTCCCGGAAATAGCATTTCCCTCCCTTTTTGAGCACCCGGAATGCCTCCTTTATCGCCAATTCCCTCTCCTTTTCGCTCAAATGCCCCAGAATATGGAATAGGAAAACCACATCAAAGAAATTATCCTCAAAATGAAGCTGCGTAGCGTCACCAATAGTCAAGATCGCCCCCTCTCCACTTAATTCAGCCCTCTCCTTTGCTAATTTGATAGCACTTGGTGAAATATCAACTCCATACACATCAAAGCCCTTATCAAGCAGCGCACTTAAGTGCTTTCCATTCCCGCAACCAACTTCCAGCACTCTGCTGCCTTTTTTTGCCTCAAATTGGAAATTAGTTGTTCCCCTCCATCTCCCTCTCCCAGTCCGGTACTCCTTTTCCCAGGCGTAGAGATGCGGCTTTGCAAGTGCGGATCCTTCCAGCCCCGCTGCCTGCATTGATGCGCCCTGCGGCTTTCGTTTTGATCTCAAAAACACCATGGGTTCACCGGCTTGGAATAGCTATAATCAACTTATTTTCTACTATTAATCAACCGAAGTTATATATCCGGGTTGCGCCAATAAGGCCGCATGCAAATTCAATTTTCAAGGCACCTAATTCAGAAGTTGGAATTTTCCCGCAGGAATATTACCGGAAACATGGTTCTCGAAACAATTGAATATTATGATTTAATCAAGCCCGCCGGATCAGCTAACCGCTTGCTCTACCTTAAATACTATGAAAAATTAGATAAGTTTTTATTGGTCGTCGTTGAAAACAATATGTGCGCAATCACGGCTTATCTCATAAGCAAAGGTCGAGTATTATGAAAGGAATGCGGTATTTTCCAGGGGATGATGTGCTTTACATCAAGGTCAAAAACGGCAAATATAGCGAGAGCAACCCCATTTCTGAAAACCTCATTCTCGACATAGATAAGGATGGAAACACCCTAGGTATCGAAATTCTCCATGCTTCAAAAGAACTAGCCAAAGCGAAGTTGCCAGTCAAAACAGCAGCCAAAAAGAAGGGGTTTGGAATGTTTCCAGATGTCCCTAAATTTACTCATGATCCAGATATGTTTTGATTTTGCTACGGGATGATGATCTATGGTCGGGCTGAAAAGAAAGAAAATATTATCTAAAAGACTAACTCCCGTTGAACAAAAGCTGCTCGATAAATTTAGGAGAATTGCCGATGAAAAAGGAATTACAGATCAGAAATTAATCGAGATTTGCAGGGAAGTCGGAAGGCAAGTCTATCAGGAAGAATACGGATAAGGCTGTGAAAATAATGCAAACAAAGATTTCATCAGTTTTGGAAGAGATAGTTGGGATCCTGCCAAAGGGTGCGCCACTCTTTGTTCGGGATAAGCGCGATTTTGATAGAAATATTTAAGGATAAATAATCTATTTTGATATAAAATAGCTAAATTTTTCTCCTTAGCCTCACGTCGTCCCCTAAAGTTTGCCAAAACAATTGTCGCATAAACCCGCATGCCAATCCTTGTTATGGGCAGATATAGTAGCGGCGCAATTTTTGCAGAAGTAATTCATATCCTCGTCATGCCCCTTATGGAAAGTCTTTAGCCTCAGTTTCAAGTCCTTGTCTCCCAGCGTTTCGGAAAAATCTTTTTCAGCCCATATGCTTTTTTCGCCGGTTTGTACTTTGGCCGATTTCCCCTTTTTCATTAAAATCACTCCATTTCCTCAAGAACTTCATTTTTCCTTCTTTTTTCCGGTTTCCTTGGTGAGGATTGGAATGCTACCACATCCACCTTAATTCCATTAAGGAAACATTAATATTAAACAATATGGATAGGCTATATGCAAAAGGTTATCCCATGACTAAAAAAGATGCTGATTTTGAATTCTACCTGAAAACAGACCTCAGTAAATACGAAGGGCAATACGTCGCAATTGCAGGGGGTAGGGTAATTGCACATGGGGATAATGCATCGGAGGTAATGAATAGGGCCAGCCGGCTGCACCCCAACCTAATACCGACCCTTGCTAAACTCCCAAAGGATGAAATTTTCATCTATTTGAACTGAAAAGCGTTAAATGAAAGGTATAAAATCATCCCTTGCGGAATATGATGAATGGTGGTAATATGTCTCAAAAACTCTCGGCTATAATCACGAAGGGCGAAATCGCCTATGTTGCCCTATGCCCGGAATTAGACGTTGTCAGCCAGGGTAAAAACAGGGCCGATGCGCTTGCAAACTTAAAGGAAGCCGTCGAATTATACCTGGAAGATGAAGATGTCCAAAAAATGCTTGCAAAAAATCCTATACGGAAGGCCGTGGTGGCAGAAATATCAGTTAAACGCAAGCTGAGTTGATTTCGTGCCAAAATTGCCTATAATTTCAGGCGTTGAACTGATTAAGGCTCTTTCAAAAATCGGTTTTGCGCAAGTCCGGCAAAAAGGGAGCCATGTGACTGTAAAGAAGCATGCTGAAGGTAAACTCCTTATTGCTACAATTCCATTGCATCCGGCCCTCGATACCGGCACCCTGCTCGGCATATTGCGCAAACTTCAAATATCAAGGGAAGATTTCCTGAAACTTTTGGCAAAATGATGGGTTCATGCTCTCCCCTAAACTTCATTTTTTCCCTGCTTACCGAACAATTCAAAGGAGCTTTTCTTGCAACGATTTTGCATCCTTCAACTCAATCGCCAAGTGAGGACCAGCCAACCCCGAACCCACAAAAATATGAATACTGTGATTCCTGACCAGTTCAATTGCCGGAATGCCATTCTGCTGGGTGCGCTTTAACAGCCTTTGGCGGCCTTCAACCGATTTTGTATCTACCTCCTCGAAAATTATGGAGCGCATTTGAAGGTATTTCCTTACTTCAGTGCTTTTTGCAGAATTGTCGGAATACAGGACGACTTTCATCCATTCACCTTTTTGTGTTTTGAAGTTTTTTCCCCTTCCTTTTTTCCGGTGTCCTTGGTTCGGATGGGCATAATCATGGATTTTTTCTGAAATAAGTAAACTTAGGGTAAGTGGTTAATTTATTTATCAAGCCGGCGGCAGAAAGGGAATTCCGGAATTCATATGGATTGTGCAATCTCTGGGTAAATTCTCCATCTATTGTTTTTATTTTAATATAATATCTTTTTGTAATATCAAAAGTTATCTGGATTTCCAGAATTTCTTTTTTTTCGAATTCTTTTTGTTTGGCGCCCTCAAAAGCGAGGAAAATACAATAAACAAATGGGATCCAGTCAAAATACGGCAATTTATCGCTCAAATTTGAATTGCTCATCCTTATGGCGCCAGGTACAACCCTAACTGGCCTCCACATGAAAAGCTCTGCGATTATTGTCAATAGCGTTCCCAATCCAAACCAAACAAATAGAAAATATGTGACATAAATTGGATAAGCTGCAAGAATAGCCATAAATACAAACCATAGGAGAAAAAGAATTCCAATCGAAATGAATCCGTTGATTAATACATTAATCCGAGTA
Source organism: Microcaldota archaeon (assembly GCA_038046605.1). GTDB lineage: Archaea > Micrarchaeota > Micrarchaeia > Norongarragalinales > SBBD01 > JACRGC01. The sequence continues at coordinate 9,317 of JBBSVW010000037.1, forward strand.
TCTTTTGTTGATACGTATAATGGATGATCCTCCCAAATTAATTCACCTTTAACCATTTTCTCACCATTTATTTAGTTCTTACTTGAATGAACTTCATTTTACTTTGTTTTTCAACTTTTTTGGTTCGGATGGGGATGAACGACACCCCAAAGGGGAAACTACGTTTCCCCTACCACGTGTCGCCGCCTACCCTTTCCTCATATTCTGAAAACGCCCATGTAATGAATCCAAACGTTTTGTTGACCACCACTCAAACTATATGGAAAAGTTGAGCCAACGCCAGGATGATTTTGCCAAGATTCTAAATTTAGCGCTTGAATTTGACGAGAATTGGAATAAGGTTGAGTGATATTAGGAAGAATTTGATTTTGCTGATAATAAAATATGCTTCCTGCTTCAACTCTCAAATCTCTTCCTGAATGACTAATTATTTCGTCAAATTCACCTGTCTTTTTCATTTGCGAGAGTTTAGTCTCTAAATTATAAAATGAATTGCAAGATAAACATTGAGACTCCGTGTTTGTTCCACCATTGCATAGGCTAACTCCCACATGACCAACAGTTATTGGTAAATTAGAGCCGCATTCTGCGCATATTCCAATTGCCATTTTTCTCACCAAACACTTTTTCCCAATAGCCGGATATTAATCTTCCTTGGTTCTTACTTGGATGAACTTGTTTTTTGAAATGTACTCTTTGATCAAACCAATTCCCATCCCAAAATAAACATCGTTGGTCGCATTTGAAAAATTGCCGCTATCTTGAAAATAGCCGTATATTGCAAATGCTAGAACCAAAAAGCCGGAAATTAGATAAATTTGATCCATTTCTTTCTCATTTGGACTGTACCTTTTTAGCCTAAAAGCCAAATAGAACTTAAAAACAGAGATAGCTGGACCTACAATCAAAGTGGTCAATATGATACGCGCTAGGGTGCCAATTGGTCCAAGAAAGTACATTCCAACAGCAAAGAAAAGGGCTATCCCAAGAAGTATGAGTTTTGCAAGTTCATTTGCTTCATTATAATCCTTCATTTGTTTGAAATCAATTTTTTCTACCATAAACATCATACTAATAGCGTAAATATTAACTTTCCTCCGGATTCGCCATCATCCCCCTTTTTGTTCATCCAAATATGAACAAAAATGTGCAAATCTTTTTTCCAATTTTGCACCTTAAAGATATCCTAAGTAAAGGTTAAAATACTCGGATTGAGAGAATAATTCGTTAACTATGAAGAATATCTATTTTTTGCTTCTTTTATCAATTCTATTGTTTGGATGTGTTGTTAAAACAGCATCGGATAAAGGAGAAAGGCAGCTTCAGGATGAAAGTTATCAAGAATACAAAAAATGCAAGGAAGTTAATGGTGAAGCATCAAAAAGAGGGGTAGACCTGATCGAAATTCCGCAGTATTCCTATCACTATGATATATGTGATTTTGAAAGGTCTAAAGTCGTATGTGTTGGTCATGGAGGTGACGAAAATCATTGCTACTGGAACCAAGCTTTGATATATCAAATCCTCCGTGAGGATGCAGTCAATTTATGCGAAAAGGCAGGTGATTCAAAGTCACAATGCTTAATCGATGTCGAAACATTACAGGATATGAAGGAAGAATGTCAAAAATTGTCATCAGAAGAGGCACTTAAATGCCTAAAACTTGGTGGAACTCTTCACAAAGAGCAAGCAAAACTAAGGGAAAATGTTTTTTCGGGAACCAATTTAACTGAGGTCTATATTGTTGGTTAATTGTTCATTAATATTATTACAATATCATCTGACTAAAATTAAGTAGGTAATTAACTCCATAACGCTATAATCACCGGTTCCTTTCCCCTATTTCTCATTCCTTTGGCCTAAAGTTCTGGCTTAGGCACACCCGAGCCACCCCAGATTCTCCCACCATACCGGAATGATAGAACCATGACCGGAAAATGGGTTTATGATGATTTTTTTGGTTATAGTATGTTGAAACGCCGGAATGTGGTTATAGAGAGATGTTATTTTTTATGCAATAATCAATAACCGCAATAATCAATACCAAAATAAAAAAAACGATTCCTATGTAAAAAAATATCTTAGCAAATTTTACCGCTTCGTCCCCTTCCTTTAAACCAAAATTGTACCAACGAGTACCAAAGAATCGTTTTCTCTTGATGCCAATCAGTCCAAAAACAATGTACCAACCCGTAAATAAGAATCCCCATAAGAACGGATCCATGAAACTATGGAGAAAGATGAGGATTAATTGAACTCCAAGGAATACTACTGCAAGAAATATGTTTTCAATATTTTTTTCCATTTCCCCCACCTTTTTTCAGTTCATACTTGTGTGAACAATTATTTTCTTAACAATTTGATGAAATCATCCCGTTCAATTCCAGCCTGCTTTAAAATATCATGAAGAAGGCCGGGTTTCAGGTCTGCATTGCCATGAAGGGGAACCACTGTAACTAGAACCTCAATAACCGTTCTTTTCTTAAGCCGGACATGGCTGCCTTTCTGGGCGACAATTTCAAACCCTTGCTTCTGTAAGAACTTGACCATTTCCTTTCCGGAAATGACTGGCAGTTTAGGCATTAGATCCCCTCAATTGCCGTTCTTTTTGATTTTGGAGGGAACAACAATAGTTGTGACAATTGGATGAGAAAATTTCCTTCCCTTGAGCATTTTTTGCACATCTTCATCTTCCAAATAAAGTTCTACGGCCTCCTTAAGATTAGTGAGAGCAGATTCGACGCTTTTACCCTGGCTTGCAACTCCTAACTCGGGGCAATGGGCAACATACCAATCATCTTCCTTTTCCAGAACCGCGGAAAATTCTTCCATTAATTTTACCATAAAACCACCGTTTTAGCTATATTCATTTTAGAGAATAATAAACTATCTTTTTCCTAGATTTTCCCCACCTTTTTTTAGTTCATATGAGTGTGAACTAAACTGCACCACTTTCTCGAAGGCTTTCAAGATGCGCTTTTGTTGCTTGAAGCGGTTTCACCCAAATTTCCCGGAATTGATCTTCCGGCATGCCCCTCAAGGTTGCAAATATAGCAACTGGTACATAGCTTCGTCTTTCACCTCCATTCAGAGCGCGATGGGCGGCTTTCATTAATCTGGATGTAAATCGGACAGAGGCGATTAAATCCTCAACAGATGAAGCCGATCGGAGGGTATGTAGTTCAGGTTGCCCCCTAAATCTTCTTGTGTTGGAAGCCCAAATGCTATAGGTCAAATGCAATCTTCTCTCGTGTTCCTCGCCAAGATGCGATTTTATTTTCTGAAAAAAATCACTTTCGGGCAAATCATCTGTCATTTTCTCATCTTTATTTTAGTTCATACAAGCCTGAACCATTACGCAACCATCCGCATCTCAAAATGATGCTCCCTAAACCCAAATTTGCAGTAAAGGGCGAAAGCTTTCCTATTCTTGGTATGGATCGTGATGCTTAAGAAATGAAGTTTCCGGCTTTTTGCCCACTCTCGGGCTTTCTTAAGCAATTTGGTGCCGATCCCCATGTTTCTGTAGCCTTCCGCAACAAACATCTCATATACGCAGGCATCCCGATCGTAAAAATATATCGGGAAATGGGATTCCTCCCTAACTATAATGTGGCCAATAACCTTTCCTCCATCTTCAGCGATAAATACGGCACTTTTTGGGCCTTTAATCATTTTCCGGATGGTATTCCGATAAATTTCAACATAATTTGATTTGAAGCGGTAAATCTGGGGGTCGTAGAGCTTGAGAAATTTGGTTAGGGATAGCCCTTCAGCAAGAATTGCGGAAATATCTTTATGGAAGGCTTTCCGGATTGCTATTTTCGTACTTTAGACACCTTTTTTCAGTTCATACTCGTGTGAACCATTAATTCTTCCCATCAATTCCTAGAAAGAAAAATACCAAGCTAATAACCAAAAATAAAGCGGAAACCTTTGCAAACGTTATAGCTAGTCTTTGTGCCTCCTCCCCCTCAAATAGTTTGAATGCACCGATTCTAATCCAACCTGCAAATTCAATCATCTTTCGAGTGTGATAACAAATAATTGCGAATATCAACCACCAGACCATTGTTGCTGAAAAATAAGCGGAATTCCGCATGTGGAGGACACCTCCCCCATAAATTATGATTGCAAATGAGATGCCGAAGAATAAAACATAGTATATTATCATTTCCGTAATTTTATTCATTTCCTCCACCTTTTTTCAGTTCATACTCTACTGAACCACAATCAATGATGGTGGTGCCCATGCCCATCCTCCAGCTTCCTAGAGGTCCATCTGGCTATCCAGCCTTGGAAACCGGCATTTTCGATGACTTTGTATTTGAGAGCTCCTTTTTCCTCATCTGTGCCAATTGCAATGATGTTCCCGTGCCTTATCTGCATCCCTTGGGTGTTTGTGATCAAGGGCCAGGCAAAACTGCCATCATCCAGATGAACCCTCAAATCGCTGGCTTTTTTATCGTGGGTTATAATACGATATTCGCCTTTTTCACCTTTCACTATAGACAAATGGATGGGCAAAAACGTGCTCTTGGGGGTGCCAGCAGGCATATGCTGGTTCACTTCCAATGGGTCCAGCCGTATTGAAGCAGATTTATCATGCCCAATGGTGATCGGCAGCCCATCGAGGGAATACAGTGTTCCCCTATCGGGGTCCTTGAGGCTTTTTAGGAGGAATTTTGGTTTTTCTTCTGGCATTTTATCCACCTTTTTTTAGTTCATACGAGTGTGAACCAATTAATCGTAAATGCTTTGCCGTGGCCCAACCTTATGGCAAACAATATCGTTTCCGATGATTTGATAAATAACGCGATAATTCCCAATCCGTAAGCTCCGGTACTCCTTCAGGCTGCCTTTGAGTGGTTTTCCAGTTAGTGGTTCATTTTGTAATATTGGCAATTCTTTAACAATCCGGCCAATATCCTTGGGATGGATATTTTTAAGAGTGGACTTGAATTTATTCGTTAGAACTAGTTGCATGAAGAAGACCTATTTGGCTTTCTTTTTTCTCGAGTTTTTAAGCTCTTTTTCAACTTCAGCCAAGGTATAAGTGCGTCCTGCATGGTAATCCGCTTTGCTTTCAGCCAAATCCTTCAGAATGTGGGGATCCGAGGTAAGAATATCGATTGTTTCTGTGAAGGATTCGAATTTGCTCTTCAATTCTGCGAGTTCTTTCCTTGTTTTATCCAATTCAAATAAAATGTGTTTGTTTTCGTACATTTATTTCGCCTCTGTTTGTATTGTTTCCTATGAATAATAGCTTTTCGCATTGTTCATATTTACCTGAACTAAAATTAATCTAACACTCCCCTGGCTTTCAACCGTTTCAGGAGCTTTTTAGTTGAAAGGAGGCTAGTAATTAATTCCGCCGATTTTATTGGTTTGCCTTTCTTTGGTCCCTTACCTTGGCCTCTTGCAATCGCGTTCATAACCCTATGGAATCCAATCATTGAACTTGTATCATGATTAAACGCTTCAATCAGGTCATCAACGCTTTTTACACCGGTTTCAAGTTTTTTATCGACTTCGGGAGCTTGAGGGTTTTCTCTAAGGACATGATAAAGCCAAGCTCCACGTATATTTGCTAAATGGATTTCATGATTGCCGGCTTTTTTTAGCTCTTCGACCAATCTTTCGTGTGAATAAGCCAATTTATCATCTTTTTTCAGTTCATATAAACATGAACCATTATTTCTCCTTAACAAAATGCACATTTGGCTTTCCCCTGAAATGCTCATCGCCCGTTAAAAAAGGCGCCTCGCTGGAGGCATATCGGTAAAGAATGGAATCCATCAGGGGCAATTTATCAGAATCGGAGAGCTTGCCAGCCATGATGCCCAATTTCAGGTCAAAATCAAGAATTAGGCTGTGCTTTTCCATGAATTCGAAGAGCTTATCAATTTCGTAGTCCTCTAAACCGCGTCTCTTCAAGGTTCGGGAAAGTTCGGAAAAAACCAATGCAGGCGTTTTTATGATATTTTTTTCAATCAGGTCGCGATATGCCTCGGATTTGTCAAAGTAGGCCATCCAGGCATAGGTGTCTGCAACGTAAATAGCCATTTTGCTCACTTCTTGAAATGTTTCCAATGCTCATTGAGTGCCAACTCATCCCCTTTGCGGTCCTCCAGCAGATCCTTTACGCTTGCCCTGCCTTTAAGTGCGCCCCACATACTCTCCTTCTTCTCCTCAAATAAATGCTTGTGGAGAAGAACATTTACTCCTCTCGATAGGTTGCCATCAAAAAGTTGCCTAACCTTATCTGCTATCATGTCGTCCAGCATCAATGTGGTTTTTATGGCTGCCATATAGAATACACCATATAGAGTATGCCATAATCGTTATATAAAGCTTTTCTTTCCCCCACCTTTTTTCAGTTCATACTTGTACGAACAAATAATTATACTTCAATATGTGTAAATAATGCAGCCGATAACTTCCTTTCATCGACTTCTTTCCTTGCCTCCTTCTCCTCAAGATATAATTCCACTGCCTCTTTGATGTTTGATAAGGCTTTTTCAACAGTTTTGCCCTGGGTAGTTACTCCTACTGACGGGCAATAAGCAACATATTCGTTTTGTTCCTTCTGGATAATAACTGGAAAAGTGTGTTTCTTCATAAAATCACTGGTTCATATCGATCAGAACCACTTAAATCGCCTCCGCCATATGGTGCTTCTCAATTCTGTCTACTTGTTGGGAGGTGAAGATGAATTCATTGCATATAGGGCATTCATATGCTTTCACATTGTGCAAAGGAACGCCAGGCATGTACTCGTAAGTAGGAAAGACGATTTTCCTCGCTTCAACCTTATCCTTTTTGCAGATTATTTTACTCATCGAATCTTCCGCCTCTTCCATATTTCATCATACATTTTATCATGCTCTATTTCTGCTTTTCTATCCTCCTCCCTCATTTTTATTATGTCCTCCCCAGAAACTAGCCCTTTCAAGGAGCCAAAACCTGCATTTGAGATAATTTTTCCGCCCTTATTCTTGTTTTTGCTTTTCATACCAATCAAAAGCTCATTTTACAAATTTGACATTCTTTAATCCCCTAAAGGCATCATCGCCCGTAAGGAATTTGAGGCCCATGGATTTGGCCAAATGGTAGCCTAGAGCGTCGACGAATGATACATCTTTTTTTGTCAGTTTCCTGAGGGAAAATTTTTGCCTGCACGCTTCGATGAGTGCAGTTTTTGATGGGATAAGCGCATCTTCCATCATCATATCCTGCAATTTTTCAGCTATATCGATATTGCCATTCCTTAGTAGGACGAAATAGGCTTCCGCAACATTCAGGTCGCATGTCACAACCTCAAATTCCTTGCCATAATATGGCATATAGCTACTGCTCCCGAAAACAAGCTCCAAGAGTGCGTATGTGTCAAAATAATATTTCACCAAAAATCATCCTCCCCTCTTAGTTCATCTTTTATTTTTTGGGCGTTAAGGTCCAGATGTTTGCCGATTCCAAATAATGACATATAGTCCTTCTTTGGCACCACCCGAAGTTTTAGCTCTTGGTTCTCCTTCAAATTAAGCTCCTTTGCTTCAGATGCAGGAAACCTGCCAAAAAATGAGCCGCCGATGCGCTTGATCTTTATGTTCACATACATAGGGGTACCTTGTTTAATTTATTGTTATATTTATTATACTGAATGTTATATATAAAGCTTTCGAGAATACGGTGTTTTATGCAAAGTTTGCAATCATGTAAATGCTAAATCCTATGCGAAATCATGGAAATGCCGATGAACACGAGGATGAGGGGCCAGAACGGGAAATTGCCGAACTTGATTATGCCAAACTCTCGCCCGATCTCAAAAAGCCCCCAGATCAGGATGAAGATGCCAAGCCAAAAGCCAAACCCAAAGCGCCTGCACCTTCCCCACCAGCCGTATTCGACATCCATATCATGGTCCTTATCCTTCATTTGCCACCACCTATTTTTGATGAAAAGGAGGGCTATGGATGCAGGTTGCAACATTGCCCAAACCTTGCTTAAACATTGGCCAATAATCGATAGTGATGATTGCCAATAATTCATTTCACTTATTCCTTTTTGACATTTTATCCATGTAATCGAGCACTCTTTTCCTTTGTGCATTGGGCAGGCCATTTAGGACGGTATGGAAATCCGAGGTCAGGCTTACAATGAAAGCATGCAGGGGGGCATTGTATGTGGCTAGGCGCCTCATTTCCCATGTGGCTTTTCTTGCCTGTGGCTCAAGAGCGGTCGCCCTCCGGATCAATTCGGGGGTTGGATTTGGAATATCATTCATTTCCGAATGGATATCCCCAAGCAACCTGAAACCGTGCTTTAATCTTTCGACATGATCGTAGGGGTGGATCGTTTCGAGCGCCGATCTAAGTTTTGAGAGGTCGGTTTCTTGCTTGTGCAAAACTATGGGGTTTCTCATGGGCTGCTCACAATAATAATTGCGTCTTAGGATTTATAATCAAACCTGTTGAAGGAAAAAAGTCCCGGCAATTCTTCCAGTTGTTTGGCTTTAATTCACTTGATTTTTTTTTCGAAACGCATAAAAAAGGGTGCTGCGTTAAAATGCTTGGAATTATTTATTGGGGAAAATATTTTTCGGAGAATATATTTTTTCGGATCATTTTTTCCATCATTTTTTCGAGGGATCGACCATGGAAGGGCACGAGGGGCATCACAAGAATGATAGGAAGGCAATTGGAGCCGAGAAGCTGGGGACGGGCTATTCGCATCACCTAAAGCCGCTTCGCCCGCTGGATTTGAGCAAGGTGCACACAGTCAATGACCTCGTTTTGCAAATGAAGGAGACAAGCTTTGGCGCGCGCAACCTGGGCGAAGCTGCCGATGTGCTTGAGGCGATGTCAAACGACAAGGAATGCTTCAAAGTCCTAACGCTTTCCGGCGCCATGACAATTGCCAAGATGGGCCTTGTTGTTTGCGACATGATAGAAAACGGGATGGTCGATGCGATCGTATCAACTGGCGCGCTCATGGCGCATGGCTTTGTCGAATCCGTCGGGAAGGTTCACTTCAAATATGAGTTCAACATGGATGATACTAAATTGTATTA
>JBBSVW010000038.1:0-18285 GCA_038046605.1 Microcaldota archaeon
CGGGAGGGGAATCCTTGCATCATTGATCCCAATGCTCTTCCATGTGGATGTAAGGCCGGTACAGGCGACACTTGACTACAGGTTCCCCCATCATGTGGTGGCCTTCAATGATGCTGGCGAGCGCCCATCAATGAGGAACATTTGCGTGCGAAAGTTCGAATCAGATGACGAGTGCGCAAACCAGCTAGCAGTCGAGCCGCTTTGTCCCAAGGATTCCTCGATTGCCTGTGTGTACCTGATCAAGGGTCGCCGCTTCTCAACTGTTGAGGGATATACATTGCTAACAGGAATGAACAAGGGGGCCCCTACTGATAAATTGTTAAGATCGTTATTTGCCTCCAATGAGGCTCCTTTGAAGGAATCTGAGGCTGATCCATCTAAACTAATTGTTGAGTATAGGGCAAGTTTCGAGGGGCTGCCCTCCGGTGTTCCTGAGGAAACAGTTGCTCCATTGGGAGATAGGGCTGCTGCGGAGGCTTTGTACAAGCAGCTCTGGGATGCGTGCAGTGTCCATCTGACCTGTCCTGGCACTGTTGATGAGGCATTCCTCAAGCAGATGAAGGAAAAGATCACAACGGATCCGAAGGGCGCCCTTGCGGACATGATCCAGAAATCGAAGTACAATTAGATAATATTAGCCTAATTTTATTTTCTTGAATAACGCCTGGAATCCCTTTACCTGCGTAGGGGTTAGTTTTCCGTTCCCTTTGTGGATTATGCCAACCCACTCCTCTTGCTTCTCGTTCAATCCTTTGGGGTACCAGCTCCAGAGATATTGACGAATATCCTGCTTAGTTAGGTATATTGGTTTTGAATTCAATCCCCTTCCTTTGGAAAATATTTCTATGAATCCATTCCCTGCTGCCATGCTAGGCGAATTTGCCCGGTTCTCAACATTTACAAAAATGTTGCTTGGCCTTGAGCTTCCTCGCCCACCTGTACCTGCGTTCGATCCCCCACCTTTTCTCTTGGGGGAAGTTGGAACCCTAATTACTCTTGTTTGTCCGGGTACTTTTATGACCCTGGTATCGCCCGGCACTCGTATTACCTTATTGGTTCCCGGCAGCCTAACAAGCCTTGTTTCACCTGGCACACGCACTATTCTAGAGGGGTTTGTAATTGAGCCGCCGTGCGATTCATTTGTTGGCGAAATTGTAGGGTTGACTTCAATGTGCGGCTGGAAAACAATTGGAGGCATTCCTTGCCCTCCTGCTCCTCCGCCTCCTTCCCTTTGCCCACCTCCGCCTTCAGGCGGAGGAGTTGGGGTATGCCCATGCCCACCTTCCCCAAGTCCATGGCCCCTTGCCGTGTAGATATTGCGGACAAGCTGCAAAATCCTTGCGTGGGGGTCGCTTCCCTGGTAGAAATGATTCCATGCCTCGGCTACACGCGGCGGCTGCCTGTCAATTCGCTCTTCAGTGCGGCGCCAAAAGCCCCACCACCTTGTAAGTAGCGGGCCAGACCTAACAATTGGATTTGTGATTTCGCGATTATGCAGGTTCCTTGCAAAAACCTCGCGGAATGTATTGTTATTTTGCTGGAGGCCATGCAGCCTTTCCCGCAATTCCCCATACATTTGCCTTATGTGCTCGTTATGGCCCTCTCCTTCGAATTCTCCTTCCCGAACATGGAAATGATTTATGTTTCCTTCAAAAATAGCCTGCAAATCGCTTTGCATTGGTTCGCGCAAAGTGCTATGGGTTTCAAAATACGGGACGCGTGAGAATAGATGCGCATTCCTTTCCCCAAAATAAGTAGGGTTCTGTGCCATCTGGTGCAGATCCTCCCGGACGACATTTTCGCGCCTTCGCAATGTGCCCCAAAGCCTCCGGAATCTATCCCTCCAAGTCATTCGTGGTATCAGGGTATGCTCATCAGTATGCCCAAGAGCGGTGCCTTTTAGGGGTTCTCGCCTAAGATTGTATTCTGCGGGCATATTGCGTCATAACTCTAAGGGCTAAATTCGTTTAAAACGCTTTTGTTTCTTATTTTAACAAGGAATGAGTGGGAATGGGGATATAACTCAAATGTTTGCTTGGGAGTGATTGGGCTATGGCGAAAGCGGTTCAAGCAAGGGTTTTGGCAATCATCCATGGGGATGTGCAGGGAGTAGGCTTCCGGTTCACGGTTTTCAACCTGGCGCAGAAATTCAAAGTCAATGGTTTTGTCAGGAATTTGAGGGATGGGACGGTTGAGGTCCAGGCGGAAGGGGAAAAAGAGCAATTAGAAAAATTCATTTCCGCAATCAAAATCAAGGATGGCTGGATCAATGTCGAAAAAATCGATTTGGAATGGGGAAAAGCGAAAAACGAATTTCGGGATTTTTCTATTTTGAGGCGTGAATAAAAAAACTGCAGGTGATTGTAAATCGCCAATTGCATGGCTCCTATATAGCGAATAAGGCAATTATTGGAACATTTTGTTGCCTTATTCTCATATAGCGGTTTTATTTCGTAGTTCCAATATTTTACTTAACCGCTATATTCCCGAAAGCATATGGCTTGCTGTTGCCTTTAGTTCAGGGAGCTTGTTTTGCACAATATCCCAGATAATCTTCACATCAATCCCGAAATATTCGTGGATTAGGATGTCCCTCAAACCGGCGATCTTTTTCCATTCTATTTCCGGGTTTTTATCAGTTAGGGATTTTGGCAATTTCTTGACAGCTTCCCCGATTATTTCAAGGTTTCGGATCGTCGCATCGGCAAGTTGGGTGTTTTTTGAAAATTTTTCAAACGTCGATCCAGCCGTGTACTTTTCTATTTTCTCTATTGATGATAGGATGTCTTCCAAATATAGCTTTTCAGATTTTTGCATAAGTGGCTTCCCCTTTTAGGTGCTGCAAAGCGGGTTTTAGGCTGTCTTGGGTGACAAGGTCGACCTTCTTCCCAAATTCCTTCTGGAGAAGCTCCTTTAGGTCCATGTAGCTGTCGAAAGTGGGGTTGTTGAATACTACTAGGAAATCAAGATCGCTATTGGCAGTTGGCTTGCCTTTTGCATAAGAGCCAAATAACCCGAGCCTTCGAACGCCTAGGCGCCTCATTTGCACTTTCATCCGCCCGATACTATCAAGAATAGTTGAAACTGTAAGCCTTGCCATGCTTCCACAAATACATTTTAGGGGGCGACTTATATATAGCTTCCGCGCATTAAGGGGGTTTTCAATAATTAGGGGCTTTTAGCTAGCCATTCAAACCTTTGCAAGTGCGTCAAGAACTTCCTTGTTTTCCTCTATGAGCTTCGCTACCCTTTTCTTGAATTCTTCGGTAACTTCCCCATCGTCATTTTCCTTGCGCTTATTTTTTTCCATACATATTTACCTCTTCTTAGAGGTTAATTACCCTTTCTATAATGAATTTCCTTATGCCCTTTGGGCCTACCTTCTCTGATGCAACATCCATCATGAACCCGGTGGCGATCTCAGGCGCTACCGCCCTAATGCTAAACCCATTGTCCTTTAGAAAATCCATTCCGCAAAGGTACGCCGTCCTCTTGTTGCCATCGATGAACGGATGTGTTTTTGCGATCGTGCTCATCAGCAACGCGCTCTTATCAATGATGCTTTCCCTGGTCCGATTTTCGAACTTAATTTTTATCATTTCAATAATATATTCCAAATTCGCTTCGCTAAGCAATGAATGCACATCGCCATATTTGCTCGTAACCTGCCTATTAAGTTCGATAATCTCTTTCCTGGTCGGATATTTTATCATTTTGGGCGCCAATTGCCGCCTCCATTACACAAATGCCCCCTAGTCCATTTTATTTGTTTGGTATATTTCCGATCAACTATTTGTTTATAGTTGGTAGAGTGTTGGCCTGTTCGAATCGCTATCCCTTGCATCCAAAACCCACTATCTGATCCGTGATGCGCTGGAAACTCAATCATTAAAAAGGGCTGAATAGTTGTATTTAAAGTGCCAAAAACATGCCAAGCAAGAAGCCAAACCAGCCCCATTTCAACTTGTTCCTGATCGTTGTCATAATCGCACTTTTTGGGGTTGGCATCTACATCCTTATTTCCGCGCAAAAAGGCCCAACTGCAATCATCCCAACAAAACTTTTGAACAAGGATCCAGTTGTTGAGAAAAAGGAATATCTCCAAGCACTGAATGCCAAATATGAGCCTGACACGTTGGAATATGTAGATTCCCCATACGGTTACAAATTGCGCTATCCTATTGGCTATGATGCCGTAATCGAGCCATTCCCCGGAATACACCAAAGGTTCGCCGCATTTTACCCTCCCGTTTCAATGGAACTAATTGATATCCGCATTTTCAAGCCAACCGAGCTGTCATCTTCCACAATAGAGGCTGCTGCAAAGGAATTCAAAACTATACCGGCAAAGGAAAAAATCGGCGGGAAGGATGCGTTCATCATCAATGCCAAGGTGCCATCCATTACGGATGAATTGGAGGATGTCTACATAAAGCAGGCATTTTACGAATGTTCCAATTCGAGCAATTTCAGGTATTGGCTTTCGTTCACCGCCGGAATTTCGGAAGCGCTTGCGGGAGATTTGGAGCTTGCGGATTACATGATACATTCTGTGGAATGCTGATTTTCCGGAATGCTTTATTGATTGCTGGATCCTTTAAGAATAATGTTTGCCATTCATTGATAATTTATTGCATCACGTGCGGCAACGGGTTTTTCTCTTGCAGCCCCACCCCTCCCACTTTAGCTTGAATATTTCAACACCCCCTCGAGCTATTGCCTTAGATAAGTTAATAAACTTATTTGCCTTATTTATACTAAATATGTATACTAAACTTGTATGCTAAGATATGGCGATCAAACATGGTAAACATGACCTTGGCTATTCCGGATGATCTGGATAAATTAATAAGGAGGCACTCCGAGATCAAATGGACTGAAGTAGCAAGGAGGGCGATTAAGGAAAAAGCCACGGAACTTGAATTACTTGAAACGCTAGCTGAAAAGAGCAAATTAACCGAGAAGGACGTGGATGAGCTGAGCAAGGTTATTAAGCATAATCTTGCAAAGAAGGTGCTCAGGGAAGCGAAATGAGGATTGTGGTGGATGCGAACGTTTTCATCTCAGCCTTGCTCAAGGACTCAATTACTAGGCGAATACTGAAACTTCCGGCATTTCAGTTCTATATCCCGGACCACTTGCTTGGTGAACTTGATGAGCACATTGAGGAGATTTCCCATAGGAGCGGCTTGAACTTTGAGGAAATCAGGGCTCTGATAGGCGGAATTAGCAGGGAAATGATCATCGTGCAGACTGCCGATTATAAGCACAGGCTCGAGGATGCGAAGAAGTTGATTGCGGATATGGATGATGTGCCGTTCATGGCGCTTGCACTGGCGCTTGGGAAGGATGTTGCAATCTGGAGTGCTGACAAGGATTTTACGAAGCAGAAAGTGGTGAAAATAGTTTCGACTGGAGATTTGATAAGATGGCTTAAAGAAAGGTCCTTCTTTTAGTGCATCACGTGTTGCATGGATAGGCTTAAATCCGGCCTTTGAGTAATGAGTTTACACCCTTCGCAGGCGCCTTATCGCTAATGAATGGGTGCTAGGTGGTTTCATGAAAGGAAAAGATGGTGGAATGAACTGCGGCAACCATTGGTATCTGGACCTGGTAATGTTTATCCTAGGCCTTGGATATTTGCTTGGAGTTGATGGTTATGGGATAATCCGCGGTTTCACAATGTCAGATTACGTCCCGGTGTATGGCGCACTCTTCTTGTTCTTTGCCGCCAAGATGTATGTAATGCACCACTCCGATTGAGTTCATTACTTTTTTTTCTTTTTTCCCTATCTACTATGCTAATTTTTTTCCAAAAATCCCAGATTAAATCCCATGGGCGGCTAGAATCCAAATCATTATTTTAATCCGGATGGAAAAAAGAGGTAAATAGGGGCGTATGAAACCTTTTTATACATAAATAAAGGTAACTAATTCACCAAATTCGGTTAGGTGGATCACGTTTATGGGGATTTACAAATCTATAGAGGATGGATATTACGGCTTCATGGACTTTTTGGACCAAAAGCTCCATATCCCCGTCTATGATATATTTGTCAACCCAATAGAAAAATCCGGCACTCCATCCTTTCCTGTTTTTATATTGCTAATTCTGCTTTTAGCCGGTGGAATAGCCGGCGCATTTTACTACACAAGCGTCATTTCAAAGCAGGCCACCTTGAAGGTGATGGTGCTCTCGGGCGAAAATGCGCTCCCTGGCGCGACAATAAAAATCCGTTCCGGCGATCTGGAATTCACCGGCACTGCTGATGAAAACGGCCTATTCCTATTTGACAAGCTCCCCAAAGGCAAAACTTTCACCGTTGAAGTCATTGCGCAGGATTATGAGCCTGGCAACGATGAAATTGAGCTGTTGGAAAAAATTGCGTCCCTCGAATTCAACCTTGCTGGCGTTGTAAAAGAGGACATCCTGGCTATATCTGTAACCGATGATTCAGGCGCCCCGGTTCCAGGCGCGCGCATCTCATATTCCTACGCCGACAAAAGCGGCTCGACAGTAACCGGCTCCAATGGCGGAGCGCGCATTTCCGTTCTCAAGGGATCTGATGTTTCTCTTGAAGTTTCCAAGGATGGTTATGAGGATGGGTTTGGTTCTACCTCCTCTTCTGCAGGCTCATATGATCTTACGCTAAAGAAAATTGCCCCAATCCAGCCTCCGGCTGAAAAAGGAAAGCTCCGAGTGACCGTTGAAGACGAGGCGGGCAAGAAACTTAATGCGGAAGTTGCGGTGTTTGAGGCTGAAGGGGGCGGCTCCCCAATTGACACCCAGGAAACTTCTGAAGGTGTTGCAATTTTTTACGATATCGATGTAGGAACCAAACTTAAAATCACCGCGTCAGCTAACAATTTCAAGGATGAAAAAATTTCAGAAACCATGAAGAAGGACTCTCGTGTCAAGCTCACCCTCAAAGCAGACAATACGCCTCCGCCAAAGGACAAGACAGTTATTACTGTTAAGGATGGAAAAAGCAAGGCAATAATTTCCGATGCCTCCGTAATCCTTTTCAGGCGGACAGAGGACACACTTTTCAAGGAGGAAAAATCCGATACATCCGGAAAAGCGATATTTGATGGCAGGCTCGACGACTACTATGCAATCATTACGGCTCCTGGCTATGTTTACACCAAATTGTTCATTGCAGGGGGAGAGAGCAAGGAAGCGCTAATTTAGAAGGAGGGCGATTCGCTCAACTACGATTTGTCCATAGCCGTTAGGGATGAGGATGGAAAGGCGGTTTCCAATGCAAAAATTTCACTTTGGGATGAGCAATCCGATATTGTTCCGCCATTTGATTCCAAAACCGATGCGAGAGGGGAAGCCAAAATCAAGCTCCCTATTGCCTATTACACAGTACGAGTTGTTTCGGGCGCCCTAACCGGTGAGGATAGCGTTGATTTGGACAAAAATTACCAGATGAATATTTCCGTTGCATATCCCAGGGGAACGCTTCAGCTAATGGTTAAGGATTTGGATTCGAACCGCTCCATCTTCCCAAATGCAACTAACAGGACACTTTCATTATCAATTAAAATCACCGACAATGTGAAAAAGGCGCTTGTGAACACCACCATTTGCACTTCGGATCCATGCAACCTGCTCCTGATTGCCCAGCGCAGCTACAAACTGGACTTTTCCGCAAGCAACTATTATGATGCAACCACTAATGTAATAGACAAGGAAATCAAGCCTGCTGAAATGACAAACCGCACAATTTTCATGAAGAACACATCCTCCCCGACCAATTTGAAAATCCGCTTTGATTCCATGCTTGATTTGAGCAACCCCAATGCCCCTCTTAGGGAGCTCCAGCCCGGAAAAATTTATGCAATCAGGCTGTCTGCCTATTTTGACAATTCCACGAGGAAGGGAATTTACATCCGCCTTGGCGATGAGCTCGAGCTGGAGGGGGCAACCAATTCCGCAGCTCCTGGTTACCTTATCGATTATTCACTTTCGGGCTCCCCCGAACCATCCGCTGTAACCGGTGCCAACTATTATCTGCCCGATATTTGCAATCCTGTTTCCAACCCAACAAAGGCAAGGTGGGCTTTTATTGATTATTCCGTGCAAGGCTCAACCTCACTTATGCTTACCGCAAAAACAAATGCCGCAAAACGCTCACCGGATGCATTCAAAATATTCTACAACGGATATGCAATACTTTCAAATGGCACCATATTCTCGGATCCAGCCGGATACAAAAAGCTTGAGGATTGCAATGCAAGGACCCAGAACTATGCTCTCCCATTCATAAAGACCGGTGGCTTGAACGAGCGCTGCAATTCCGCCCCGCTTCCCGAATGCAATTCACTTGACCTTTACTGCGACGCTGCTACAAACATTTGCAAGCAAGAGCCGCGCGTAAACCCTGCCGAATACTGCAAGAATGAGGATGTGCTCAAGGTTTTCTCCCTTAAAGACGGTGGAGCCCTCGTAATTGGCAGGGATGAAGCCCAGGGTATGAGTGTCTACAACCGCAAGGGCGAACTATACAAAAACTGCCCCGGCGATGAAACCTCCCCTCAGGCGGCGGATTGCAAATCCATACTTGCCAACCGCTCCAAGAAGGAGCCCGAGTGCGATTACACTGTTCCAATTGACCATAGCCTATACTGCTCGGGCGCCGTCACCGAGGTCCACAAATGCTCGGATGGCTCCTTTAGGACAGTTGTGAAGGAAGGTGAGACGGAAGTTGCCACCTATTTTGGGAAGAATGGCAAGCAGATCATGCAGGGCTGCCCGGTCAAGCCCTCCCCTGAAAACACGGATTGCTTCAAGCTTGCAAATTCCTGCAAGGATGTGACCAAGATCTCTTGTGAAAAGCTATGCGAAGGCCCGCAAATCCCACTGATGGATTATTGCAGGGATGAGGAAGTTGATTTTGTCCAGGCATGCGAATTTGGCTCAAAAGTAGTCAGCACAAAGGGCGGCCTTAGGGTTGCCGATTACTTAAACTCGTGCGGAAAGCCCCTCATGACGGATTGCCCGGTCACATCCTCCCCAATGAATGGAAAATGCTACTCATATGACATGGACTGCACTGAAGGCGAAAGGCTTGTATGCGATTCCTTATGTGAAGGGTCAATCCAAGAGCCCGCGGAGTATTGCAAGGAGGATGCAGCATCATATGTTAAACGAGGCGATGTCTACACAAAGGTTGTGAGCGTCGATTTGGATGGCAATGAGGTTTCAGCATATTATGATCCCTGCGGTGGGGAACTGATGAAAGGCTGCCCCGTTACACCCAGCTCTTCGGATGGCAAATGCTTCACCTATGACAAGCAAACCATTTCCGGTGAAAAGATAAGTTGCGATTCACTTTGCACTGGGGATTTGGTGCCCAAGGAGGAGTACTGCAAGGATGGGACGGCCTTGAGTGTTTCAACTGGGCCAATATACACAAAAGTCGTGACTGTTGATTCCGAAGGCAACGAGTTTGCCGCATTCTACAATCCATGCGGAGAGGAAAAGATAAAAGGCTGCCCTGTTGACCCATCTCCAGCAGATGGCCTTTGCTATACCCTGAATAAGGATATCGCCGGCACGCCATACAGCTGCACAGGCGGTGATGTAGAGCAGGAGCCCGACTTCCGCGAATGCCCCTCTGTCATGATTTCCAAATCCCCAGCCGGAAAAATCACCTCAAGCTGCAAGCGCCTGGTTTTCAAGGTGGATTCCATATTCCCAGCTGATTCAATTGGCCTAACTTTCTCAACTGAAAACGGTGGCGGCGCGCAAAGCGTTGAATTCCTCGATTCGGATTCAAAGCCGGTTGCCGGCTGCTTCAAGGCGGATTTGACAAAAGGTTTGATAAAATACGATCCAACTGAATCCACGTGCCCGGCAAAATACAGGCCATTTGGGAATGCGGTCCCAGGCGGAAATTTCAAGGCGAAAATAAAGGTTCTCCTTGCGCCACAGCCGCTAGAGCTCCCAATAATAGTCCTTGGGGAAAGCGGCGGGGCCTATACGCCCCCGTCTGGCGGCGGCTCAGGAGGCTCCACTTCGGGCGTTGTTGGCCCAGATCCAACGGGCAATTATTACATTGAAAGCTGTACAACCCTTGACGGAGTGCCAATCACCGGCGGCAGACCGCCCTCAGAAACGGATATACTCCTAACCAGGGAAACCCGTTCATGTGTTACTGATGCGCGGATAGGTGGAATATCTACCTGGCATGCCGGAGGCACTTACATAGGGCCAGGAAGGGTCAGGCCATATACGAACTACCGATGCTATAACCGCAAATCCGAGATGTGCGGAACATCCGGAGGGGGCGGAGGAGGATCCGGAGGCTCTTATTTTGCGCCATCCGGACTAAAGGCGCTTGACGGCTCCATGATTGAATACAAACACGAGGATTCCACGCCACAATCATTCTATGGGTTTGATAGCCAGGATTATAGTGATCTCCGTGTTGCCTATGTTGTTAACAACCGGCAAAAGAAGGTCGATGCGGATGACCTTAGCATATCCAGCGGAGGATCAAATGCAATTGGAAACATTCTACGCTCAACCCAAAACCGGGGGCGTGCCAAGATATTTGCCTGGGATTCCGACGTGGATTCCTCGATTTCACTAGTTGCAGGCCCCTCAAAGGCAGATGTCCTTCTCTATTCGAAGGATTCATACACATCCGGAAGCATTCTTGAGACCATCGGCTGGGATCCGGAATACCTGGACGATGATGCCGCGGATGCCAGCTTTGATCGGTTTGAAAAATTCCTCGAGATGGTCCAGTTTACTGCTGAAAATTCCGTCTTCAGGAGGGGGGGCACACGGCCGTATTCGGATTTCGAATCCAACATGGGCAAAAAGCCGGTCATGTTCAGCATGGTCATGAGCGAAAGGGCTATTGCCATCTTCAACGAATATGACGGCCTTGGGATAAGTGTCGATTACAGCGCAATTGAAGACCAGGCCTGTGATGCACGGGTCGGGCTTTACAAGGTATCGATAGCCTCATCCGATGGTGTGGAATGGGATTTCAACGGATCCGAAATAGGCATAACGCCGCTTGAAATTTCGCAGTCAACAGATGAGGACTGTGATACCGTGGTTGCATGCAACCTCTTTGATTCATACTTTGGCGATCCTACCCTCTACGGGGATGCGGAAAGCAAGCACTGCTTTGCGCAGGAATATCCAGTTGTGCCGGACGGTGCAGTTGAGTATGATGGGGAGGATCTGGATCTGCGCATGGAAAATGCAAAATTCCTTGGCATTGATCCAAATCCTGAAGGCCTCCTTGAGGACTACGCGGCTGATAAGGCTGCCACTTATCCCGTATTTGCCCTAGATAACGACCAAGCGGATTCGCTAATTGATGCATTCATCTACTACAAGATCTCCAACAAAACCGGCGAGAAAATCAAGATGCTAAGCCCGTATTTCATAACGAACTTCCCCAAATTCTTCGAGGGGGAAGTTACGAAGTGCGATGATGCCGATGGGGACCATTATGGCGTGCACAATACGCGCTGGTGCACCGGTGGAAGGGCAATAGATTGCAATGACAATGACCTCTTCATAAACCCGGGTGAATCCGAATCAATCGGAGGCACCTGCGATGGCATCGACAACAACTGCAACGGAAAAATCGATGAGGGCGACGATGGCACTTCGATGGGCGCATGCGGGCTTTCTTGCGGCGATCTCAACAAGGATGGTTCAGTGGATATTGCCGATCTTGTTTCAATGATAAATGTTCTTGAGCGAAGCGGTACTCCTCCATCCCCCAAGGAGCTTGCCGACATTAACGGTGATGGCGAGATCACTGCAAATGACTACCAAAGGCTAACCAGCTATCTATTCCGCGGAGGGGAAAAACCATCCGGGTGTGGGAACAAGAAGGTAGGTGGCGCTGGCGGTGGAACCGGTGGGAACTGCACTATATCTGGCGTCAACTACATCCCGGGAGCACTTAAGGACAACAATTATGCTACCTGCAAAATCTGCGATCCGGATGTTAGCCTAACTTCCTGGAGCAGCCAGAATGATGGCGTCCCCTGCGGCACAAGCAGGGCGTGCCAATCTGGAGTTTGCACGGCAGTGAATTCCACTCAAAATATTTGCGTGGATTCAGATGGTGCTGCGCCCGATCAAGGGAAATTTGTTAACGGCAAGGTTTCAGATTTGGGCATCACCTATTATGACGACTGCAATAGCGACAACTCCGGAGTTAGGGAGCAGATGTGCATTGGCAATGCCGCAACTGAAACCGAAATTGCCTGCGAGTATGGCTGCGTTGCCAACAAGTGCCGAAATCCCAACCCCGCTGATACCTGCACAATTGGCGGGGAAGGATATAATGCCCAGGAGTTTAGGGCTGATGAATTCGATTGCCATGTCTGTGATCCAACCCGAAGCCAAACTAACTGGAGCATTGCACCCGATGGAACAGAATGCAGCGAGGACAATTATGTTTGCATTGCAGGCAATTGCGTTCCTCCAGGGGAAACTGATTATTGCACAAGTCCCGATGGGCAGTCGATTACGGAAAAGACCTTTACCTCAAACAGTTCTGATTTCGGTAGGTGGGATACTTGTTCCGGCAACCGGGTGCTTGAATATTACTGCGATGGGAATGCCGTTAAATCAAGGACTATTGCATGCCCCGCAGGGCAAGCCTGCTCCAATGGAGCCTGCGCGGATTCCGGCGAAACATTTGATGAATGCACCATTGGAGGTTTAACCTATGTAGCAGATTATGTCAAGGATACAGATTCCTGCCAAGTCTGCAAGCCGGGACTCAATCCAAATGAATGGTCCAATATGCCAGTTGGCTCGCTTTGCGATTATGATACGGGCATGTGCGATGGATCCGGAAATTGCGACGGTTCGCCTGAACATACAGTTACGGGCAATGTTGTCGATAGCTACTCTGCGAATAGGCAATTTGGTGGTTCATATCTGCTTCAATATGAGAACGACGAATACCTTATCTGTCCAAAAGGAAATTTCGTTGTCTCCAATAGCCAAGGAAATGGCTTTGTATGCCTAAAAACCCTTCCTGAGCCCCAATACGCATTTCGCGGATGGGCAGTTTACAATATACCAAACTCCATTGGCAATCCCATAATAAAAGTGATCGCCGATGAAGATAATTGGGGCTGCACGAATGATATATGCAGGGGCCAAAATTCTTACTACAATGTTTGGTCGGCAAGCGACTATTCGACCTCGACACAATGGATGTACCACGAGGAATGCGAAATTTTAAACGGGCGCTCAAATGTCATTTGCTCAATTTCGCCCTCTGGAAATGATGTAATCCATTACATATTGGTTGGAAGGTTCCTTGGGCATAACGAACGACCTGATCCTGAGATTATATCTGTATCAATCGAATCTAGCTAAACACTTAAATATCGCCAAACCCTAACAGCGTCATGGCAGACGAGTGGCAGGAAGGCCCAAATGGCCCAATCGGGCAACTCAGGGAAAAGATAGGCGAATTAACGGATTTCGCCTCAAATATCCTCCAGGGAACCAAGGATAACATCTCGAACCTCTACTCGCAGGGGCAGGAAAAATATTATGCTTTTGCAGATTACCTGGAGGATGAGAAGAACATTCCCATAAAGCGCTATTTCATCGAGCCCTTTGAGAATGCAGGGATACCTACATTTCCGGTGCTTTTATTTCTCGTATTCCTTCTCTTCCTAATCCTGCTTTTCATCCTTTGGCCAAGAGCTCCTCCATCCCTAGAATTAACGGTCATTTCCGAAAACGGGGATTGGGTGCCAGATGCATCTGTAAGCTTGGTTTTTGCAACCAATGCCTTGGACGCAACAACGAATTCAAAAGGTATTGCCAAATTCACCAATTTGAGGAAAGGAACAGCTGAACTGCAGGTATCCCATCCGGATTACGAGCAATACAATGATACGGTCACAATCAAGGGAAAGGACAAGTTAAAGATCGAACTTTCCCCACTCCCTTCTGATACCATCAACTTCGAGATTTTTGTGAAAGGCAAGGATGGAAACCCAATTAATGGGGCAAATTTGCAGCTATTCGTAAGCGGAAGCGATACGGCTCAAAATTACCAAACGGATAGCTCAGGAAAGCGCCTGGTAAAAATGCCCAAAGGCGCCGAAGTCACTATTGCCGTCAGCAAGGAGGGCTATCAGGACGCTACTCTTACCACAAATTCGGATGCGAAGAAAGCATCAATTTCCCTCCTTAAGGTGGGGGAAGCGCCCAATGGCGATAAGCCGATTGTTGAGGAAGAAGGGTATCCCCCCGCCGATTTGAAAATTTATACAATTGATGAAAACAACAAACCGATCCGCGCATATGCGAATATTTACGATTCAAGGGTTTCCGGAACCCCCCTAAAATCCATTGCGACAAATGATTTGGGTCTGGCTCAGGTTTCCGACTTTACCCAAGGAACCCCAGTTACGATTGTTGCCACCTTTAGCGGCCATCAGGAAGCAAGGAAATCCCTCACCCTCAAGGCGAAAAACGAGGTTACGCTAGTGCTCAAGGGCGTAAGAAATACCCAAAATGCGACTAAAAAGACGGATATCTCTGTTTTTGATTTCAAGAGCAAGGCGCCAATTTCCCAAGCCAAAGTGACCATTTTCAATTCCCTAAATGAAATGGTAGTTGTGGGTGTAACCGATGCCAAGGGCCTTTCCACATTTGTTTTGCCTACGGGCTCCTACAACGCATTTGCGGAAGCGCCCGAATATGATTTTGAGAAGGCAATTTTAAAGGCTGGCGACAGAAAATCAATCTACTTGAAATTAGGTGGCTTTGTAAAACTTATTGTTGACTCTGAAGATGAGGATGGCAAAGCTTACTCCCGCACTGCAATTAGCTTCTTTGACCAAACAAACGGGCCGGTCCCCCCCTTTACGATTTACAGCTCCTCGAATGGGAAGGCAAAGGCCGAAATCAAGCCAGGAAATTACCTAATAAAGGCAGTGAAGGATGCGCTGTTTGGGAAAAAGGAAATATTGGTGCTAAACCAGACCAACAATACCGCTTCCGTAAAAATGTACCATCCAAGGGGCTATTTGAAAGTTGAGGCGCGCGACCTAAAAACAAGGGTTCCAATCCCCTCCTTCAATGTAATTGTCACTGATAAAGCCACCGATGAGCAGGCCTATTCGAAGGCTTGTGGCGCTGCCAATTGCATTTTTTGGCTCCGAGCGTTCAAAAGCTATGAAATTGCGGGAACCGCAACAGATTTTGAATCCTCCAAAGCCACATTCATAACAAGGATTGTCGATTGGAATTCAAGCAAGATGGGCGAGAATGCATCGGATGGCACAATCCTGCCAATTTCTTTTGAGTCCAATATGAGCCTCTACCTCAAATCAACCCTTATCCCCCCTGAAGAGGATGGCTCTTTTAGCATGGCATTTGATGCAATCTATGATGAATCGGATTCCGTCCAGGTCTCCTCCCTCCGTAGGGGCAGGGCATACATCGCCCATTTTGCAGCCGATTATGATGACATCCTTCGGAAAAAGGGCCTCTACGTAAAAATTGGGAGCGAACTAACCTCTTCAAGCTGGGAATCTGGCTTTATTGAAAGTTTATTGCTATCGGGAGGGGAATCCCCAAGCAGGGCAAGTGGAAATGCCAAATTGGAGGCATCATGCAACCTTTTGCCAGAATCCGGGCTTGGCAGCGTCCATTTAAGGCACGCCTTGCCGGAATACTCCTTTGATGGGACGGGCACCATAAAGGTGATGTTTTCCGTATCCGAATCGATCCCCGTAAATTACCTCAACTTCCTTTGGCAGGGAAGGGCTGTCACAAAAAGCAACCTCCCAATAAGCCAGCCAGCAGGGATTGCCGCTTTTAATGAATGCACCCAAACAATGCAGCAAGAGCAATTGCAAATCGACAATTGCGGAATCCTCAATTCCCCTTGCTGCGATGATGGGTGCCTTACCGGGCTTTATTGCGATGAAACCGGCGGAAACATCTGCAGGAATATAGGGACTAAGCCCCCCAACCTCTTCGAATGCCCCTCGTTAGAAATCCAGCTGACCGGCTATGGGACTCCACATCCTTCCTGCGAGCGCGTAACTTTCAAGGTGGATTCCATTTTCCCTGCCGATGCTATACCCCTAAGTGCGCTGGATACATCCGGCACCCCAACATCCTATTATAACCTCAAATTCACATCGAAAACCAATCCTTCATTGGATGTTTCCCAATGCTTTTCCTGGTCGCAATCAGTCAATTACGGCGGAACTGCCCTTCGCTACTGGCCAAAAGGTACTTGCCCCTACAAGCCAAATGGAAATTCAGTTCCAGCCGCAGTTTTTTACATGAATATCACGGACATCATTACAACCAGAACGCGCTCCATCGAGATAAATGTGGAAAACGAAACCACCATGCCTTTTGGGATCCCATTTGCTGCAATTGAAGCTGGTTACACCCCATACAAAGAACTTTTCCCGGCAAGCAACATGGTCCCCAAATCCTACTATGGAACAAATAGCGAACTCATCCCGCCTGCAAATGGGCGCACCATGCTTCCAATTTACTTTTTGAACAACCGCCAGCTCCAAGCCGATAATGATGATTTATTCGCTGGCGCATTTGTTTCTGGTACTTTCAGGTCCACGATGCCTACTGAAATCCTCTCTGACAATGAAAACAAAGGGGGCGGCAAACTAATTGCCTGGGATGTGAATTACTGGAACCAATTCATTGCAAATTCCCCAATCCAGCTTCACACCACGATTGCAAAACCTAGCTCTGTAATGACAGTTTCCCCAACAAATCAGCGTGGAACACTTCTTTCCCTTGTCGATGCGCCTGCAAATGCCGCCCCTTCCCAAAGGGTTGCTGCTTTCAAGAATGCGGTTTCCGATGCATCCAAAAAAAGCCTATTCCGGCGCGCCTACCCCAATGCGATTTCCCCCCCATCCAAGCCCTCTGACATCGAGGCGCTTTCGCCATATAAATATTTTGTTTCCTCAATTGAAACCACTCCCCCGAAATTTTCCCTAATTTATTCCGAATGGGCAAACCATGTGATAAATTCCTATTCCTCGCAGCTTGGCGCAAGGTTCCTCAATTTTGAGAATGGGAATGACATGACGCAGGACCACTGCCGTGTGCGCGAAGGGATTTACAAACTGACTGTACAATCACTGGATGGCGCCAACTGGGGTTATACCGGCGGCGCTTTTGGGATGGAAGCCCTGAAGATATCCCATACCACGAACAATTTGATTTGCCCGCAGATATATGCGTGCAATCTGATTGATGGCAGGCAGATAACAAATTCGCCCAATTTTGTGAACTCCCCAATTATCACTAAGCCCAAGGATTGCTTTTACTTCGAATACCCAATTGTGCCTGACGGTGCATCCGCAAACCCTGCAATTGACCTAACTGTAAATTATCGCGACATCACATCAAAGCCATCCGAAGAGCTAACGCCCGGAACATTTTACCTATCGCAAGATCAATCAAACGCACTTTCTGATGCATCAATCACCTACATGGCCTCCGATGGCGAAACCTGGGGCGAGGTTGCGCCGTATGTGATGAGCGCCTCATATCCGGTTGTTTTCACCAACGATGAGCTTGGTGGAGCTTGCGGGGAGCAGATTGTAGCCGGCTGCATCTGCGGAGGTGCCACGCAGGATTCGAGCGGAGGTTATTGCTGCAATGGAGCAGTTTCTGATATCGCCTGCACCGCCAATGCCTGCGCTGATGGGGAAAGCGCAACACCAGCTGATCCATGCACCTGCGGGGGTACCATCATCTCCTCCGGCTATTGCTGTGATACCGGAATAGGCGTTCTTTCGCCAAGCCAAAGCACATGCACATTGATTTGCACAGATAAAGCCCAAATAACCTTGCCCTGTCTTTGCGGGCTTAATTTGGAGCAAAGCGGATATTGCTGCGGCCTAATAAAATATGCCGCTGGCTGCCCTCCAAGTTCAGTCACACTTGCCCTTATCAATATCATCCCAGATAAAACCTACGTTAGGGCGATATGGACAACAGATGTTCCAACTGATTTTAATCAACTAATCGTAACTGGCCCCCAATCAACTACCGCTGTATCTTATGCCTTCCAAACTAGCCATGATCTAACCACAAACCCCCAGCTAACTGAAAACACCTTATATAATTATGAATTGAATTCATGCGCAGGAACTGCCTGCAATTCAATTTTTGGAACTTTTCGCACAGCATCCTCAACTTCTTCCCCATCTCCCAGCCCTTCCCCATCTGTTTCCCCATCTCCCAGCCCTTCCCCATCTGTTTCC
>JBBSVW010000039.1:0-3463 GCA_038046605.1 Microcaldota archaeon
AAGCACGCGCGCGAAAGGTCGAGGAAATCCTCCCCGAAGTCCTGAAGATCATCGCGGCAAACATACGCGCGGGGCTCACGGTCGAAAATGCCATTTGGTCGGTTTCTAAGCCCGAATATGGGGTTATAGGTGATGAGATAAAGAAGGTAAGCGTTGCGACCTATGCGGGAAAACCCATAAGTGAAGCAATGGTTGATATGACCAAGCGGGTTGATTCCAAGCTTTTGGAGCGGGCAATCAAGCTCCTGGTTGATGGCATCCGCCTAGGGGGCGAGGTTGCAAACCTTCTTGATGAGGTTGCAAGGACGGTAAAGAGCACAAAGGCGCTGAAAAAGGAGATTAACAATGCGACCCTCACCTACATAATTTTCATTATTTTCTCATCAATCATTGTGGCGCCGCTTCTTTTTGCGCTTTCGCTTTACTATTCGGAAACGAGCAACAAGATTGCCGAGCAGCAGTCGAGCAAAATGGATACAAAGGCAATGCAAGGATCCAAGGGCTTTGGCGGGAGCAGCCCGCTTAGCTCGTTTTCCGTTCGGACAAAGACCGCAAATACCATTACCGCTGAGGACATCCGCCTCTTTGCCATGTCGGCAATAGCCATAACCTCGTTCTTTTCGTGCGTACTAATAGGCATAATACAGCATGGCAAGGCACTTAGGGGGTTTAAGCTCGTGCCCATCTTCGTTCCCGTTGCGCTGGGGATTTTCCTGGTTGCGCATGAAGTGCTTATCCAGGCATTCAAGGGGATAGTCAGGTAATTGCCCGGCAGGATGAATAAGCCGCATTTTGGTTTTTTTTCTGGAATGAATTCATCCAATTATTCCCTGCATTAATGCAACCCATTCCAATCGTGCCTTATAGCGGTTAAGTAAAATAACGGAACTATCAAATAAAACCGCTATATGAGAATAAGGCAACAAAAGTTCCAATAATTGCCTTATTCGCTATAAACGCAATTATAAATTTATTAGTGCTAACCAAAATGCTGATTTTATGCTGGATGGGATAATCAAGAAGCACGCGCTGAAAAACGCCCTGGAATACGGCAAGGCGCAGGAGAAGGGGATAATTGGAAAGGTGATTGCGGAATACCCTGATGCGAAATCCGAAATGAAGCTTGTCATGGAAAAATTGCGCGAGATAGTTGCGCAGGTAAATGCGATGGATAAGGCGCAAATTGAATCCCTTCTCAAGAATTATGCTTTCGAGGAAAAAAAAGCAGGGGAAGGGGCCAGAAAATTCCGCATTGATGGCGCAACCGATGGGAAGGTCGTCACAAGGTTTTTACCCGAGCCAAACGGATACCTCCACATCGGGCATGCAAAGGCCGCGTTCCTCTCTAGCGAACTGGCACGGCAGTACAATGGAAAGTGCATCCTTCGTTTCGATGACACAAACCCCGAGGCGGAATCGCAGGAATTCGTCGATTCGATCAAAAGGAGCCTCAAATGGCTGGGGCTTGTTTTTTCAGCCGAAAATTATACCTCCGATAAGATGCACCAGCTTTCAAAATTCGGGGGGAAGATGGTCATTTTGGGGAAGGCCTACGTTTGCACGTGCAGGCAGGAGGAAATGAAGGCAAATAGGTATGCCAGAAAGGATTGCGCGTGCAGGGAGCGCAAGGGAGGGGAAAATTTCCACCTCTACGAACAGATGCTTAAAGGGGAAATTGCGCAGGGGGAGATGATCTTAAGGTTCCGTGGGGACATGCAATCTGACAATACCGTCATGCGCGATCCCACACTTTTCAGAATAATAAAAGCACCCCACTACCGGCAGGGAACGCAGTATTCTGCCTGGCCAACCTATGATTTCGAAGTTAGCATTTCGGATTCCCTTGATGATGTCACGCACGCCCTTCGAAGCAAGGAATACGAGCTTCGTGATGAGCTTTACTATGCGATTCTTGCCGCAGTAAATATGCCAAAACCAATTGTTTACGATTTTTCACGGCTAAACATTAAAGGAACCCTTCTTAGCAAGCGCTTCCTTCGCCCGCTAATAGAGCAAAAAAAGGTGATGGGCTGGGATGATCCAAGGCTCCCGACATTGGATGGCCTAAAGCGGCGGGGCATCCTTCCTGAAGCGATCCGCGAATTTGTCCTTCGGCAGGGTTTAAGCAAGGTTGAAAGCGAGCCGGAATTCGATGATTTGCTTGCAATAAACCGCCGAGTGCTTGATTCGATTGCGCCCCACTATTTTTTCATCAAGGATCCCATGAAGCTAAAGGCCGCGAATTTGCCATTGGAATATTCCGGAAGGAAAATCGAATTGGCAACCCATGTTGGCGATGGAAAGCGATATTTTTCAGTAGGAGGGGATTTAATCATTCCAAAGGAGGATGGGATTGCACTTATTGCTGGCGATATCATCCGCCTAAAGGACCTATTCAATGTAAAAATCATAAAGGCCCAAAAAACAATAATAAATTGCGAATATGCCGGTTTGGAAAACCTTCCAAATACAAAAAAAATCCAATGGCTACCAAACGATGATTCCCAGATGGCTAAATGTGAAATCATCGAGACGGGCCCCCTTCTGAATGACAAGGGCGTCTTCAATGATGAAGGCATGAAAATTTCAAAAGGCATATGCGAGGCCTCCTGCAAGGATCTGCCGGCCGATTCAATCATACAGTTCGAACGCTACGGCTTTTGCCGGCTTGATGAAAAGAAAAAAGGGAAGCTTGTGTTCATCTACTCGTGTTAGGCCTGATTCAAATGACCGAACTCCTCTTTTCCAAGGATTGCTATCTTCGCGAATTCGATGCAAGTGTCGTTAGCTTTTCCGGCAACCTAGTTGAGATTGACAAAACCGCATTCTATTATACTTCCGGGGGGCAGCCAAATGATACGGGAAAACTGGTATGCGATGGGTTGGAATATGCGGTGCTGGATGTCTTCAAGGATAAGGCAACCGGCAAAATACTGCATAAGCTCGATAAGGAGCATGTGCCAGTTAACCCTGAATTACCGGTGCCCGTTCATGGGATTATCGATTGGAACCGCCGTTTTATGCATATGCGCCACCATACCGCCCTCCATGTGCTTAGCCGTGTTGTGCTTGATGTGCTAGGCAACTTCGTAACCTCATCACAGATATACGCGGATAGGGCGCGCATTGATTTTGATTCCGGCGCGCTCGGGCCAGAAAAAATCAAATTGATTGAGGAAAAAACAAACGAAATAATAAAACGGAATTTGCCCGTATCCATATCCTTCGTTCCCAGGGATGAGGCGCTGAAAACCCCGGATCTCATCCGCACGAAGGTAAATTTGGTTCCCGAGTCGGTCGCAATAATCCGCATCATTGGCATCGAGGGCTTCGATAGGCAGGCTTGCGGTGGCACACACGTTGGGAATACCGGTGAGATCGGCACGCTCAAAATCACAAAAACCGAAAGCAAGGGTGCGGAGAGGAGGAGGATAGAAATCGCTTTGATATAGTGTTTGTTTAG
>JBBSVW010000040.1:0-9416 GCA_038046605.1 Microcaldota archaeon
TCACGACAAAAAAATTTGAGTAAAATGTTCAAATACATAGGTCTTTAGCTATAAATCATATTAGGGACCAAGTTGCCAAAGCCACAGACTATTCCCACCCGGAAGTGCGCAACATTAAAGGCCACAAGCTTGCGCTCATACTTGCGGTGAAGGCAACGCAAGGAAGAGATTTGAACCTGGGGAAACTTCACGGAATTTATAACGAACTACCCATCGTAATAGACCTATCATTGCAGGTTAGTTTTGATCATTTCAAAAAAGCCCAGTCCTTTTTGAGCCTGGACCGGCCAAATAGGTAAAGAGGGCGCCTTTTTTCGAAAGTAAACAATTTGCACCATATAAATTCCAGGATTAATTCAGTGATTCCTTTTTGAGGGAGGATTGGACTTTTTTGCAGGCAGTTTCCGTGAGTTTGCCTTTGGAGCGGAAACAGCCTTATCCTTTATCATCGAAAGCACCGATAGCATGCCCTTTGCATGCCCAAGAGGATTTACCTTTGGGAAAATTGCCGCAATCCTTCCTTGCCCATTTATTAGAAAGGTTGTGCGCTCAATTCCCATAAATTTTCTGCCAAGGAAATTCTTCTCCTTCCAAACTCCGTACTTTTTGCAAACCTTTGCCCCCATATCGGCAAGCAGGGGAAAATTCAATCCGTATTTCAAGGCGAATTTTCCGTGGGATTTGGCATCATCGGCGCTAATTCCTAAAATCTGCGCGCCCGCACGGATGAACTGCGCATTGTGGTCGCGAAAGCCGCAGCTTTCAATTGTGCAGCCGGGGGTGTCATCCTTTGGGTAAAAGTAAAGCACGGCCCTTTTTCCAGCGAGCTTTTTTAGGGAATATGTTTTGCCATCCTGCGCCTTTAAGGAAAATTCGGGCGCCTTGCTGCCAACACTTAACATACAACATCCCCGGAATTATTTCTTTGATAAATTGATTGGGGCATTGATGAATTTCTGACCGGGCAATATTCAACCCGCTATTCATCGCCCTTCTTTGTTAGGCACATATGCTATAAAAATGCAGCCTGCTTATTTTTTGCAGGCCAAGGTGAAGCGCATGCAGGAAGAAACATACAAGCAGATGCTCGAGCAAAACAGCAAAATTGTCGACAACCTTTCAAATGTTAAATACGAGGTCGCCATTTACACCGGAAAGGGGGGCGTTGGTAAATCCACAGTTACGATCAACCTTGCGGCGGCGCTTGCCCTTAGGGGCAGGAAAGTAGCCATCCTTGATGCCGATATAGATAACCCCAACATCTGCAAGCTGCTTGGGCTTAGCAACATGCTTGAAATTATTGAAGGGAGGGTCATTCCGCTTGTCAAGGATAATATCAAAATAGTCTCGATGGCGGCGCTTTCGGATGAAACGGAAAAAGCCACCGCAATCAGGGGCAACCTCATTGCCAGAACCTTGCAGCAGTTCCTAACGCAAACCGACTGGGGCGAGCTTGATTACCTTCTTGTGGATCTGCCTCCGGGAACAAGTGATGCGCCCCTGACAATCATGCAGCATATGCCCCTTGATGGGTTCATAATCACAACAACCCCGCAGGAAGTAGCGGTTACCGATGCAATACGGAGCGGAAATTTGGTAAAGGAGATGAAACTTCCAATTCTAGGAGTGGTTGAGAACATGGCCGGGGAGATTTTCGGAAAAGGCGGCGGGGATAAGGTCGCTGCCAAATTGAATGCGAGGATGCTTGGAAGCATTGAGCTTAACAAGGCAATCCGTGAATATACGGACAGGGGGCAGATTCCGGCAGTTGAAAGCCTTGAGATCCGCGCAAAATTCGAAATCATAGCCGACCAGCTTGAAGCTGAGCTGAAAAGGAGGACGATGAAGTAATAATCAGAAACTGGCGGTTTGGAATTGACACAACGGCAATAAAAAAAAATAATTGAAATAAAGGCGAATATCTCATGACTCAAACATATCAGGCCAATAAACCACATGGCCAAGACGAAATCATTGACGACCATTACCAATTATGCATATACTGCAACAACCCCATGGGGGCTATCCGAGGTTCGGTTGATGCAATCTGCCGTAAATGCGGATTCAAGGACGGATGCTGCTTTTGAATACCGCAAGTGAGGATCTGAAAATAACTTGCGCAGGGGCTGCAGCGAGCACTTTTTATTTTATTCCAGGCAAAAATCTAGTGCAAAGGAATGATTATGGAAGATTGCCTTTTTTGCAAAATAGTTTCGGGCAAGGTGCCAGCAGCAAGGGTGCATGAGGATGCCGCCCATTTGGCATTCCTTGACCTGTATCCAGCCAACAAGGGGCACACGCTGGTCATACCAAAAAAGCATTATGCGCATTTTTCCCAAATCCACGGCCAGGAGGTTGGGAGCTATATCGAATTTGTGCAAAAGATTGCCTCGGCGATAAAAAAATCGCTCAAGGCGGATGGGATCAACGTTTTCCTGAACGAGGGGAAGGCGGCAGGGCAGGTGATCTTCCATGCGCATTTCCATGTGCTGCCTAGATTTGAGGGCGATGGCCTCGAATTCAAGGCAAATCGGCTAGAATACTCAGACGAGGAGGAAAAGCGCGCATTTGCAAGGAAAATTTCGGAAGCGATTACCAGGGATTGAATAAAATTTTCGGTTTATTGGGGTTTGGGGAAAAAAGCCAGGCCCAAATTTTGGGCGATAAGCGCCGAGGGCAAAAAACCCCCGATTGCTCAGGATCCTATTTGCCGGTGGGCGCTTTTTCCATTAAATTGCCGGCTATCTGGGCAAAAAGCGCCGTGGTATTTAAATCGTCATGCACATAAAGGAAATTTGATGCGACTTTTTTTAGAATTTCCAAGCTATTGGGATTTTGCGTGCAAATGAAATCGGTTATGAGCGCCCAGCAGGCAATTGCATTCCCGTGGTGCAAAATCCGGTTGCTTTCAAGATCAGATTTTAAGAGCATGGAAGTGCTGGAGCTTTTACTTTCCATGAACGCGCCTTTTTCCTCCGAATAAAGCTCCCCTACCATGTATTTGAGGATTGATTTGCCTATTTTCAGGTGGCTTTCCTGCTTCCCGATCCGGTAAGCTTCAAGGAAGGCAACTGCGGTCCAGGCATTGTCAAGTAGGCATCCGTCAAGCGATCCTTTTTTTTCCTCCTGCGCAAAATGCATGGCGCCATTTTCGGATATCAGGCTTTTTTCCATGAATTCCAGGGCCCCATCTGCAATTTCCCAATATTTAAGGTCGGATAGGATGCGGTGGGCGTGCAAAAAGCAAACAACCGCCTGCGCATTCCAATCACAATATTTTGTTCGGTCAACTGCAGGGGCCTTTTGCTTTTTCCTATCCTCAGCCGATGAAAGGTAAAAATGCTCATCCGAAGCTTGCGAGCCAAAAAAGCCGCCCTCAGTAGCATCAAGGAGAGTTTTTTCCATCCACTCGAGATTTTTTTTCGCAATGGAAATATAATGATCATTTTGGAACACTTTTCCAGCCTTTAGGTAAATATCCGCAATTGCCGCGTTCACATTGAGCATTTTTTCGTAGTGCGGCAAACCAAAATCGCGGCGATCGCTATACCTGAAAAAGCCCCCTTCAATTGGATCTTGGAGGTTTTCCAAACCCGCAAGGCTTTTTTCGAGGGCTTTTTTCCATAGGTTTTTCCCATGAAGCATGTATTGCACGGCAAGATAATCCAAGGCGTATGTTGAGGGGAATTTTTCAGCCATACCAAAGCCGCCATACAGCTCGTCAAATTGGTAGGCGAGATGGGAATCGTAATCGGATAGGAATTCCAGCACGTTCTTTTCAGTGAATTTGGATGGTTTGCGCTCGTCTATTGGGGCGAATTTGGGAGTTTGGGAAAGCTTGCCACTTGCGGCTTTTTCCATGACCGACATGAGGAAACTGCGGTTTTGCACTCCGTCAAACCGCGCTATTTCGTTCCCGTTGAAATCCATAAACACGGTTGTTGGGGGATTGAATGCGCCGTATTTGGCAAAAAGGTCAGATCTCCTATCAGAATCCACCCAAATGGGGATCAGGTGGCGGTTAAGGTTTTTGGAAATGTCATCGGATTCTAGCGTCTCGCGTTCATAAGCGCGGCATTCCCTTGACCAGCTAGCAGAAATATAGAGGAGAATCGGCCTTAGGTCAAGCCGAGCCTTATCGAAGGTTTCCTGAGAGTAGGGCTGCCATTTGATTTTGGAATTTTCAGGATAGGGCATATTGGTATTCGCCAAACTTATCCATGGAGAGGTTAAAAATATGCGCGGAACATAAGCGTATTTGGATCAATGGAAAAAACAATCAAATATATACAGGCAAAAAAATGGCAGATCCATATAGAAGGGAGGGAATTGCATATTTTCAACCATAATTCGCACTTGGCCGATCCAAACATGGTGGTTGCAAGATTATCAAAATTGGCAAGCAGTGAGGGCGCTAGTCTGGAGAACCACTTTGAAGAAGTGGAGCGCGGCCATACTTTAATCCGATTCCGGGCAATAACCGCTCAGGGGGAGGAGTTTTTGGGAAAACTTAACGATCATCTAAACGATAAGCCAAAAGGCAAGCGCATTAAATTTAGGGGCTTTGCAAAGGGAATTTGGGCGCAAAGGTGGAATTACATCCAAAAGGAAGGAAGGCTTCGATTCATATCCACGGTTTATGGAAACCCAAAACCAACCCCGGTCACTACAGCATTAAGGGAGTTAGCGAGGAGCTATAAGCTTGGCGTGGGGAAGGGCAAGGATATTGAAATAGAGGTAAAAAATGTGGGCAATGTGGCCTACAAAGGAAGGACGGATGAAGGGAAGGCATTGCTTAGATTGCTCAATAGATTTTTCAGCAAAGCGGATTATCTTGAAGGGTTAAAAAGAAGGCAATTGCTATTTGAAAAAAGGGCATCTTCCAAATCTCAAACCCCTACAGAATGACCGCAGCCGCACGCGCTTTTCACATTGGGGTTTTTCATCACAAAGCCGGTTTCGCGCAGGGATTCCTTGTAATCAATTGTGGTTCCGCGCAGGTGGTCCAGGTTGGCTTTTTCAACAAGCACGTTTAGCCCTTCCGTTTTGACCTCCAAATCACCCTCTGTTTTTCCCTCCACAAATTCCATCTCGTAGCTGTAGCCGGCGCAGCCACCGGCTGCTAGGGATATCCTAAGCATCGCATCTTTCTTGCCTTCCTGCTTCATCAATTTCTTGATTATCTTGGAGGCGCTTTTTGTTAAGGAAATGATTTCAGCGGAGGTGCTTGGGTCTCCAGGTCCGGATTTTGCATTTTTAGCAGTACCGGTTTCTTGTGATTTTTTGATTTTCTCATTGATCTCGGCAACCATTTTTTCAACATCTTCTTCCGTTAAACCATGGCCAAGGGCGCCTCCCACGATAGTTTCATAGGGCGAAACTCGGCAGCCAACGCAGTGAAGGCCATGCTTTAGCATGATGTCCACAGCCTGCGGATGCTTTGCAACAACTTCCCCAATTGGCATGTTTTGGTCGATCATTTAATCAGCATCACTTTTTCGAGCTTCAAGGCTTAATACACCGCATCCTTCAAAGAAAAATTTATAAATCGTGAACGATTGCGGCGCAACCTATATATAGGAAAAAGGGCATATGAATATCTCCTTATATTGGAATTCATTTTAACTAGGTGGGATTATGCTTATTTTCTTTGATTCGGATACGCAAAACGATTTTATCCTAAGCACGGGCAAGATGCCCGTGCATGGGGCGGAAAATTCAAGGAAAAACCTCGCTTCCCTCACGCAGCTGGCAAGGAAGCGAAAGCTCGTAATCATATCCT
Source organism: Microcaldota archaeon (assembly GCA_038046605.1). Classification (GTDB taxonomy): domain Archaea; phylum Micrarchaeota; class Micrarchaeia; order Norongarragalinales; family SBBD01; genus JACRGC01. The sequence goes on from JBBSVW010000040.1 coordinate 5,783, forward strand.
CCGTGGATAGGCACTTTGGAACCCCCAAATACAGGGAAATGGAAATGACCGAACTTGACGTGTGGGGAGGGCCTTTTCCCATGCATTGCCTGGATGGCACTCCGGGACAAAAGAAAATCAAGGAAACTGCGCCAAAAAAACCCTTAGTTGTTGAAAACATCAAATATTCCGATGCCGCCTTGAAGAAAATTTGCAAGGGAAATGAAATCGTGATTGAAAAGCAAAAATTCAGCCCCTTCAGCAACCCCAATACGGCTAAAATCGTGAAGATGCTAAAGGCGAAAAAGGCCATCCTTTACGGCGTTTCAACTGATTATTCCATAAGGTCATGCGCGCTTGAATTGCGCCGGCTTGGAATTGACGTTTATTTGGTGACGGATGCTAGTAGGCCGGTCAACGTGAAGCCAAATGATGGCGAGATTTCAATAAGGCAGATGCAGGCGGCGGGAGTGCATATGGTTTCCACCGAGAAGGTATTAAGGGAACTCCCGATTGCCTAAAAAGAAACGGATTTGGATGGGATGGAAAATATTTGCCCCTAATCCTAGCCCTAAATATCCGCTAAAACAAACCATATCTAGATTTCAATGAAAACATCCCCTCCTTGCGCCTGCGTTTTGTAGCTTTCCGTAAAGCCCCGAGTGTTAAGGCATTTTCCATCAATTATATCATACTTCCAGCCGTGGTTTGGGCAGGAGATAATGTTTTCGTCAAGTTCGCCTTCTGCAAGTGATCCGGCCCTGTGGAGGCAGATGCCATTAATCGCATAGAATGAGCCATTGTACTTGAAGAGGGCAATCGTTTTCCCCTCCAATTCGATTTCCTTCTTCCCGCCTTTGGGAATATCGAAGGCGGATGCGATGCGTATCAAAGGCATAAGTAAACCACTAAACTAAATGAAAATAGAAAAGCATGAGCGTCATTTTCAAAACTTAGGACCTATGCAAGCAATACCCTTAGGTAAAAGAGGGGCGAACTGAGTTCCTGCCTTGCATGCTGATCAAGAAGGGAAGTTGATAGTTCCGTACGGAGCCACTCGCTCCTTTGCGCCTTGTGCATCATGAGGTTCATAAGCCATTTCATCCGGCCGTATTTTTGCATCTTGGTGCTGTTGTGGAACTCATGGCCAAGAACTTTCCAAAGATTCGCATCATATTCCATGAGCATTTTTTCGGAAAAATCATTCGCGGCAAGCGCCTTATGGATGGTTGCGGCGGCAATTTTCCCTGCGGTCATCGCATTGCCAATGCCCTCGCCGGAAAATGGGTCAATTAGGCTTGCGGAATCGCCAACAAGCATAAAGCCTGCGCCGGCAGCCTTCCTGTGGATCGAGCCCATGGGAAGGTTCCAGCCCCTGATGCTTCCCTCAACCATTTGCGCCCCCTCAAACCTATCCTTGAAGCGGGGGTTTTCCTTAATTATGCGAAGCATCTCATCCTTCAGGTTTATATGCTTTTTTTGCATATCGGATGCCAGTATTCCCGCGCCAACATTCGCCATTCCATCAGCTTCGGGGAAAATCCAGAAATAGCCAGGGACAAGCGAATCAACGAAGTGGAGCTCAATGCTTTTTGTGAGCCCCTTAATTCCCTTGTAATACGCACGGATGCCAGCGCAGATGTGCTGCGGCTGGGGTTCGGATAGGCCAAGCTTCCTTGCAACAATCGAGGTTGCGCCATCGGAGCCGATAACTATTTTCGCACGGAATTCCTTTTCTGTGCCCGTTGATTTGTCCAAGCCCTTCACTCCAACCACTTGATTGCCCTCCTTTATCACATCGGTTACTTCGAATTCCTCAATTGTTGGAACCAGATTTTTGGCATATTGGAACAGGAGGTTATCGAAAACATACCTAGGCAGGCAGTAGCCATAATCGATTCCCCTATTTTGCGGGATTGGGATGTCGACGGTTGTGCCATCCGGTGAGCTGAACATGACCCCGAAAACCTTGAAGTGGGGGACGCCTTCCACTATGTCGGTAATTCCAAGGTCGCGAAGTACGCCCCTAGATTTGCCTGAAACGGCATCTCCGCACGTCTTGTCGCGCGGGAATTTTGCCTTCTCGAGCAAAAGCACCTTATGGCCCATTTTCCCAAGGTAGGCTGAAGTGGTGGAGCCTCCTGGGCCTCCGCCAACAATGATCACATCATAATTTGAGTCGTATTCCATTCAAATCCCCTGCAGAATCCTTAAAAGAGAAGAAACTAGTTTAGTCCCGTTATCTTTAAATTATTATCATTGAACATGGCAAAAATCGAATAGTTGGGAGAAAATCGTAATCGTGAAATCGGGAAAAAAAGCAAAATGGGCCAATTACCTTAAAACCCGACCAATCAGGGCAAAATGCCTCTTATGCCATAAATTATTCTCCCTCCAATTTACCCCACAATTTCAAGTTCCGCAATGGATAAATCCAAATTATCCTCGAGTATGCTTTCGGGGATTATTGCGGTTGGTATGGGCGTATTTGAGGGGACAAAAGCAGGGGTCGGGCTTGCCGCTATCGTTGGTTTTGCGCCTGAAATTGAATCTAGGCAGCCGGCAATTAGTAGGCTTAGGGCAAGCGCCAACACGATGAAAGCTGGATTTTTTCGCATAATTAAAGCACTCATTTTTTCCTTAATGCCAAATCGTCAAGCTGCGCTTTGGCATCCCTTCGGTATTCCCCCCAAAGCGATATGACATCCCAAATCACCTTCTTCCTTTGCTCGAGCCCTCCGGCGGAGTTGAATTCCGCAATCTTGCCTTCAAGGGATGAGAGGAAATCTATTGTCAAATCCTCGCTTGCGCCAAGCCGCATAAGCCTTATTGCATTTTCCTCCAAATCATATAGGCGCGATTTCACAAGCAAATGGACCCTAACCCTAAGATCATCATTGCATGCAAGCCTTTCCCCCTCCACTTTTTTCCTGTCGCATTTGAGCTTTTCCGCATCTATGTTGCCGATCTTGAGAAGGCGCCTTTGGCAATCATCCCTGGCAATTGCGCTGCTCGCAACGCTGCAAACGCGAAGCTGGGCATAGTTTGAAACGCATTTTCCCCGCGATGAATTGCCAAGATTGCGGCATTCCTCGGGAAGATAGGGGATTTTTCCGGTGAGGGTTTTTTCGAAAAACGATATCCTGCATGAAACCCTATCCCTCATGCCTGCAAACTCGCACTCATAATCAGCGGTTAGGGGAATTGGGCTGGGCCTGGGAAAGGGGGTTACGGATGGCCTTGGGAGAATTGTGAAATCAACAAAGATGCTGCCCTCCATTCCAGCGGTGAATGCAACCATGCGGGAATATTCAGGATAATCCTTTGCAACCATTGTCAATAGGTAGTTTCCGGGAATCAAGCCAAGCTTAAAGGGGGTTTGCCCTGCCCGGACCTTTTTTTCGGGGGTTTCATACCAAACAATTGCATTTGCAGGGTAGGAGCTGATGTCAACGCTCCCGGTTGCAATTACGGATGACCTTGCAGTTGGGGACGTAGGCATCAATGTAGGGGAGGAATTGGATTGGTTATTGGCTTGGGTAGGATTGGGGGCGGCAAACAAGGGAACGGGCAGGAGTAGAAGCATAAGGATAAGCAGCGCAGCAAAAAAGGCAGTTTGCTTTGAATGAGTGTCCATAAGGGTATCCCGGGTTAA